>CAZRKN010000005.1:0-104092 GCA_964600805.1 uncultured Bacteroides sp.
GCGTAATTTCCTATAAGATAAAAAATCGTCGCTCAGCAGCGACGATTCCAAGAATACTTCGCATTCTCATTGGAATGATTTACGTTGCGGCGTAATTTCCTATAAGATAAATATAAAAGGGGCTGTCCGCCCCTTTTTCACTGCTCCATCTGTCTGCCAAGAAAACCTGCTGCAGACTGAATCAGCTTCTGTTCTACTTCACCCATCTTAGACTTATTATCCATTTCCAGTAAAATCACAGCGCCTATAACATCCCCTTCACATATAATGGGACTGATTGCTTCGTGCTGATATTCATCATCCGACTCATGACAGACGGAAATAAAATTCCTATCGCCTTTTGCCGCCACAACGCTTTCCCTGTTATTAATCTTCTCCTCCAAATCCTTGCTGATGGATTTGCCCAGAACATTCTTCATACCGCCTGAAACGGCAATAAACTGGTCTCTGTCCGATATCATTGCGATATGCCCCGATACCTGGGCCATGCTTTCCGCATATTGTTTGGCAAACGTGCCCATTTCTCCAATCGGAGAGTATTTCTTTAAAATTATTTCACCTTCCCTGTCCGTATAAATTTCAAGCGGATCAGCTTCCCTAATCCGCAAAGTCCTTCGGATTTCCTTAGGAATAACGATACGTCCAAGGTCATCTATTCTTCTAACAATTCCTGTTGCTTTCATAAATTAAAACCTCCATTTATTCTAATAGTATTTTATAAGTCTGCTACTATTATCTGTAAATGGTGGGAGTTTATACCTGAATTAATTAATTTTTATATCAATGTCATAAGCTGCTTTCCTAATCTTCATTAACTGACATACTCACATCGCCCGCCTCATATAAAATGAACATTTCATTAGAAAAAGTTTCCTTATATCCGTATTCTTCCATATAATCCAAAATCAATGCAAGTTTCATATCTTCTGCAGCGCCTGCCTCCGCATCTTCAATCAGATAATGATCCAAAATCGCAATCGGAAGTTCCTCTCCTTCTGATATTTCAGCCCTAAGCTTATCAATTGCCGTCTCCAGGGAATCCATGTTGCAGGAATCCAAATAAATCCATGCCATAAAGGCGGATGGCATTTCAAGATAAAAACTCAGGGCAGGAATATCTCCATATAGGATAACTTCCCTCCCGGTCAGTTGTCTGTCTGAGACATATTGTGCAATTTCTTCCATCCTGTCAGCTTTCTCCCTGCTCATGGAAATCCCCTTTATTACGCCGCAGTTTTCAACCTTTGCGTCCATAGAGATATCTCTTCCCGATTCCGCAAAGACAAACCTAACACCAAACCCGGCGCTCTGAACAAGGAAAAGCACCGTAAACATCACTGCCATAGCTTTTACGGCAAACAGCCTGGCATCATCCCTCCTGCAGAGTCTGCATATATTCCACAAAACATATGGCGCTGCCAGAAACAGATTATTAATACTGGTAAGCAGTCCGTTGTTACTTCCAATCGAGGAAATAAACGATACCAATATAATCATTCCTGCAAGCAGCTTTTCATTCTTTTCCGCTTTTGGGGTTAAAATACGAAGCATACACACAAACATGGCTAATATCAAAAATAATACGCCCGGTCGATATACAGCGTCATCGTCATAAAAGCAAAAAGTGCAGAATTCCCTGCTATATAGCCACACTGCAGCTGCCGCAGAAAAGAATATGCATATAAATCTTTTTATCCATTGCCGGCTCTTCGGCAGAACGATACACGCTGCCACACCCGGTATCAGAAAGACCAGAATCCTGTTCAGCCAGTACAGATTCTGTATATACTCACGAAATATTCCGTACAGCATGGAAGACGCCTTATAATCCGTCGCCGTTTCCGTCATGGCGAACAGCCTTTTTATGCCTTCCGCATAATTTGTAAACCCATATCGCAGCGATATATATCCGAGCCATACAATAACAGCTCCGATATATCCCAGCATACAGAATCCGGTCTCCCGCACCACTTTCTTTATACTCTTCCGGCAGATGATGCCATACGCCCATACTGCAACGATCAAACCTGCTTCCGGCAGATTGGAAAACCGTACAAATATATTGGTTCCAAGCGCCGCCCCCGCCATTATCAGACATGCTTCTTTATCCTGCGTAAGCCCCTCATAGATAAACAGTACTCCCACAAGCAGCAGCAGATATGTCATGTAATTATACAAAAGCGCCGTAGGACACCAGCACAGGCTTATAGCCGCAAATTCCCCGATAAATACCAAAGGGGCCGGAATTTCCATCCGCTTTGTTAAGAACATGTAAGAGATAAACGCCAGCAGACTCACAAAAATACCTGTATACAGATTCATAAAAAGAAGAGTATGCCCGCCCGGAAGACACATAAGGAAATGCCCCGCTGAATTTGACAGATATGTTGAAAAAAACCACATGGAATCCATGTGTTCAGGTCCATACCTGAAATTGGCATAATTATAGCCTGTGTCCGCCAAATCCAGTCCCATGTTTATATGGCGCATCGGATACAGAAGCAGAATTATAGGAAATATATAACAACAGTATACTCTGTAAATTTGAGAATCCCTTAACTTATCCATGTGTCTCTTCCTTTTTCTGACCTATGGCAAGCCCGTCCAGCCACCTGTCAAGGCTTCTGTAAATATTGATGTGTAAAAGCAGCATATGCAGCCCTCTAAACAACAGACTCCGCAGCATGTCCACGATAATACCTATAACGAACACTGCCGCCACGGCAATCAGCATATCAATAATCAAAGATGCTGCACCAGTCGGTTTCCCTATTATATCATAGAGCCAGCCTGTCCATTCATACCTGATGGCTATATGTTCATGCCAAAGATAAACGCCCAGAGTATATGGCGCAGCCAAACAGATAATCCTATTCACCGTGCTGCTTTTTATTTTTATGTTATAAAAAATATAAAAGAACGCGACGGAAGCCGCCAATACCAGAATATGATTATAGTCATAGCAAATATCCAGCATATTCTCCATTTTTCCTGTCTGAAGATATAAAAACCGTAATAATAAAGTAATGCCAAAAATGCATGCAGCGAAACCCGCATAAGTCAAAAAGGATTGCACTGCGTTTTTAAAAAACGGAATTCCATATAGCCTGATATAAGCTGCGACCATAAATACACATAGATACCATATACAGTCATATCCGTTCATATCCGCCGCCAGCCTTACCGGCATCACGGACTTAATCACGGAAAACACAAAAATCATAATGAATAATACTACCTGAAACTGCTTCTTCGTAAGCTTCTTAATGCCCTGTGCCAATACAGGCGCAAACAGATACATGAAGACGTACGCCGTCATAAACCAATAATGATCCGTGGAAACAGGCAGGCATAGCTGTACCAGATAGTATATGGAAAATCCGTCTTCCAGCACATAGCCGAATACTGCTGCCACAATTCCTATTCCTATACTGTAAAACCAAATCTGCAAAAGAAGCGTAAGCAAACGCTTCACCTTAAACCGGCTTTCTGTTAAAAAATATCCGCTAAGCAGCATATAGGCATTCACAGCCACAATTGCAAGCGCCTCCAGCCCCCATGCAAGATAGCTATAAGCCGGAAAATCCCGTTGCGATAAATCTGTCAGGCAGCCGCCTTTCCACAGAAAATGCAGCACCACAACAAGCATCATGGAAACTATACGCAACAGCTCCATGTTTGCCTGTCTGCCTGTCGATATATTGCCTGATTGTGTTTCTGTATTTTTTTTCTGACTATATGCCCAATATTTATTTATAAAGAAATTCATAGGTATGGTAACTGCCAGATTTAAAGGAGATGCTGCCAGTTCTCCAAGCATTTTGGCATCCACCTTTTCAAAACCCCAATTTTTAAAAACCGATTCCAGCGGATACATGAAACGGGAAAGCTTTACAATATCAACCCAGAAGACCAGAAGGGCGGCGCTCACCAGAAATCCCCAAAAATATGCTGCATACGTTTTTAACAGAACCTTCCACCATATTCTCTTTTCAGCATTCTCATCCTCTTTAAATACATATTTACTGCTCCAATAATATGCATTGAGCACACTGAGGATAAATCCCATAGCATAGGCAAACACATAGTTCCCGCCTAAATAAACAATGACAAAATAAACCGCCTCGCTTATCAGCGTGTTAGAAGCTCCTACTATACCAAATTTTATAAACTGCCAAAAGGTTGACTTCATAACATTTCCCTTTCTGCTGTAACAATACGGTAAACACCTCAATTCCCCATATTTTTTAATTCATTTTAATATAACGGCTGTACCACTGTTGAAAAACAAAATAGGCCCATAGCAATCTGGAATAATTTGCTCCTGTTGCCGGTCCTCCATCACCATACTTCATATACGTCTGCAACATATCAGAAATAAAATCCGCATCAAAAATGCCCTGTTTTTTTACAAAGCTATGCTCTGACATTTCACATAACTGTTCTCTTAATGGTCCTCTCATCCACTTATTCAGCGGTACGCTAAAGCCTTTTTTCGGTCTATCCAACAGTTCTCCGGGTATATAATCATAGGCAATATCCTTCAAAATTCTCTTTTTAACGTTATTTCCATATTTAAAGGAATGAGGCAGCCTGTAGGAATATTCCATAACGTCCTTATCCAGAATGGGACAGCGAGCTTCCAAAGAATATTTCATAGAAGCCCTGTCTACTTTACACAAAATATCACCTGGCAGGTAAGTGTCCATATCCACAAGCATTCTCCGCTCCTGCCAGTTTTTCTCATTATAACTGCTCTCTATCTGATATAGTGCGGAAACAGCTTCGCCATTTACCATAGCATAGGCCGTTTCTATATAATTGCTTGTGCCAAACTGTGTCTTGGTTTCTTTATTTCTGTTACCCGCAATTATCTTAACCTTGAAGGGCATTTTCGCTATGATATCCGCCTTCCTGATCAACGGCAGATTACATGCGCGGTAAGTTATTTCACCCAAAGTGTCCAATTTCTGTGCCTGTCCTATTTTATCATAAATATTATACCCACAGAAAAATTCATCTCCGCCGTCACCCGACAGTGCTACCGTAACATCACGCCTTGCCAGCGCAGATACCAGCATGGTCGGAATCTGCGAACTGTCTGCAAAAGGCTCATCGTAATATTTTGCCATGCCGTCTACAAGGTCAAGCATTTTATTTTCATCAATATACAGTTCCGTATGATCGGTCCCTAAATGCTTTGCAACATCTTTGGCAAATTTTGCTTCGTTATATTTCTCCTCATTGAAACCGATAGAATATGTCTTCACAGGATGTTCAGACTGACTTTGCGCAATTGCCGTAATCATAGATGAATCATATCCGCCGCTTAAGAATGCTCCCAATGGAACATCGGCTATCATCCTCATTTTCACAGAACGCTTTAAAAGCTCCTTTAATTCTTCCTTGGCCTGGGTGTAATCGGTTACCTCCATTTGCCTTTGTTTATGATACACCTGCTTGACATCCCAATACTTCCAGGTATTTATATCTCCCGTATGGAATTGCAGTATCATTCCCGGTTCGAGCTTATAAACATTCTCAAAAACAGTATCCGGTGCATTAATATACTGATGATATAAATAGCGCGAAATAATATCGGTTCTGATCTTCTTCTCAATTCCCGGGCATATCATAATAGGTTTAAGTTCAGAGGCGAAAACAAGATTTCTGTCCTTCAGCCAATAATACAACGGTTTTTTACCGATTCTGTCTCTGATAAGATACAGGTTCTGCGTTTCCCTGTCAAAAACCGCAATCGCAAACATACCGTTAAATCTGTCTACGCAGGCAATCCCCCACTTTAAGTAAGCAGCTATAATCACCTCGGTATCGCATGAAGAACGAAACGGATAATCCTGTAGTTCATTCTTTATTTCATTAAAATTATATATTTCACCGTTAAAAACCACGGATACTCTCTTATCTTCAGAATGCATGGGCTGATGTCCTAATTCCGACAAATCCAGAATGGATAGTCTGCGCTGCGCCAGACCTACATTATAACCTTCAGATGCCGGATATATTTCTTCACCGTTGTCATCAGGTCCTCTATGATACATAGTGTCGTTCATCTGCTTAAGCTGTTCTAATATTATTGTATTTTTGCTTATAAATCCGCATATGCCACACATATACTCTGCTCCTTAAATATTTTATCGACATATCTCTTCTATATAATTTTTCCACTGTTCAAAGATAACATCCGCCCCTGCTATTTTCCGAATTTGAGCGGCATTTCGTCCCAATCTCTCAGCAAATTCCCTATCCTCAATAAGTCTGTTTATTGCTTTCGTCATCGCCTCATCATCATTAACGGGAATCAGCAAGCCGTTCTGTTCCGGAGTAATTACCATTCTTGGACCTCCGGGAGGGCAGTCTGTCGCTATTACCGGCAAACCAAGCGCCATCGCTTCAAGCATGGCATTGGGCAGTCCCTCATAATTGGAGGAAAATGCCGCAACTGCACCGTTTATCATATCTTTTTCCAACTGGCTGCTGCCTCCCATAAGCTTTACGTAATCATGCGCGTGATACTCCTCAATAAGTTTCTCAAGTTTCTCTTTAGTACCGTCAAAAGAATCCGGTCCAAACATTTTCAGGATATAATCCGGATGCTTTTTGTGTACATTTTCAAAAGCCCTTATAAGCATCAACTGGTTCTTAAAATCAACAAGTCTCCCTGAATGAACTACAGTCTTCTCCCGTTCAACCGGTATCGGATTTCCGATAAACTTGTCATTAATAGGATTTAATATGATCTTTGACTTCTTTTGTATGAACTCAGGAAAAAAGGCTTGCTGCTCCGGAGTCTGGAATACGCAGCCTGCCGCCAGCCTAAACAATATCGGAATTTGAATTTTATCAAACAAAAAATCATAATAACCCTTTGGATTATTGCGCACTGATATAATCACAGGTATCTTTGTTCCGATTGCAGCAGTCAGCGCCCTGTAATTTGCCTTTCTTGCAAAGGCAATTATTATATCCGGCTTCACCTCTTTTATGAACTTCCGCAAATTTACTATTCTGTCAATAAATTTTTTGATACGTCCATCCTGTTCCTGCCTCTTTGTCAAACCTACATGTACGCGTGAAATACGTGAGTCAATTTCATACTCATCCTCTCCCTGCCATTCGGTTGCAATATATACCTCATAACCATGTGACGCAAACTTTCCGGAAAGATTTGCAACCACACGCTCTGCACCGCCTCTTTCAAGGCAGTTTAAGTGAAATACTATTCTCCGCATAACTACTCCCATACTTTAATTCAATATATATTTTAACTTTATCATATCCTTACGAAAATTCATTAATGGCCTTAATTACAAAGTCCTGTTCTTCATCCGTCATCCCGTTATATAATGGTATGGATAATACTGTTTCCGCGTATCTTTCCGTAACAGGCAGACTGCCTTCGCATATATTCAGATATTGATATGCTTCTGACAGATGCGGGGGAATCGGATAATGAATAATAGTTCCTATTCCCTTTTCTTCCAGATAATCTATCAATTCTTTTCTCCTATTCGTGCGGATTACGAACTGATGCCAGATGTGTGTCGCTCCTTCGCGAATCTGGGGCAGAATAATTTCTTTATTTTTTAATTCATTCATATAGCGGGCACAGATTTTTCTCTTTTCCTCTTCCAGCTCATGTATATGCGACAACCTTACCCTGAGAAGTCCCGCCTGCATTTCATCCAGTCTGGAATTAGTTCCGACCACCTTATTATAATATCTTTTCTCACTGCCGTAATTTCTGAAAATACGAACCTTATCAGCCAAACCGGCATTATTCGTTACAATTGCCCCGGCATCTCCGAATGCCCCCAGATTCTTCGACGGATAAAAAGAAAAGCAGCCTATGTCGCCAAAAGTTCCCGTCATCTGACCGTTAAAGCATGCCCCATGAGACTGCGCGCAGTCCTCTACTACGCGTAAATTATATTTTTGGGCTAATTCCATAACGGGTTCCATATTCGATGCCTGTCCATATAAATGTACCACTAATATTGCTTTGGTCCTATCAGTAATCTTTTCTTCAATCAGGGAAGCATCTATATTATAGTATTCATCCGGCTCAACGAAAACAGGCGACGCTCCATTGATAGTGATACCCATAACACTCGCTATATAAGTATTCCCCTGTACGATCACCTCGTCCCCGGCACCTATTCCAAGCACGCGGAACGCAATCCACAACGCGTCCAGACCGCTGGCAAGACCGACACAATAATCCGCACCCGTGTATGCTGCAAATTCCTGTTCAAAACATTTAACCTCTTGTCCCAGAATATACCAGCCGGAGCGTAGGACTTCTATCGCTTTTTCTTCAAATTCGGTCTGATATTTCTGAAATCCCCGGTCCAATCTGTTAGGCATTATTTTCATAAAAATCCCCCATTCTTACTCAACCTGCGAGTTTGGGCGTAAACACAAACTTGCGTGTGAAAAATTATTTTCCACAGTCAGTCTCCTGCATAATCCGGACATATTCATCATAATCCCTTATATATTCCTCCTGCTCATAATGCTCGCTTGCAAGGCACAGCAGCACCGCATCAGCGCTGAAATCATACATTTCCTTCCATACCATTTGCGGAATATAAATACCCATACGCGGTCTGTCTAATAAATATATCGTTTCATTCCCCAGCCCGTCTTTTACTTTTACCTTACTGGTTCCGGCAACGTTAATCAGCACGAACCGGCTCTTTCTGTTTGCATGCATCCCACGGATAACCGTAGCATCAGAACCGTAAATATAAAATACACGCTTTATGTCAAAAGGTACATCTACGGCGCCTTCTACAACTACCAAAGACCCTCTTTCATCACCATGTTCTTTGAAACTCAATGTCTGTACATTTGCAAAATTATTCATATTAACACCCATACTTCTTATTCAAACTATTTTCTCCATACTACATTTCGCTTATTTTAAGCCATAAATTTTCCGTCCATGATTACACTCAATCTTATCATGGATTTTAACCAAGTGCAAGCAAACAAGCAAACAAACCAAGCTTAACCGTAACCTTTCAACACTGATTTACGGCTACAGGAGTTGCTACTTTTGGTTTAATATGCTATTATGATGAATGAGTAATTATAGATGGATATAAATGCAGTTTGCAGGAAGGAATAAAAATGGGAAAGTTATCTATAATTATACCTGTATATTGGAATGAGGACACATTAGAACTTCTATATGATGATTTGAAGGAAAAAGTATTAGGACATATAGAAGCCTATGAAATTGTTTTTGTGGATGACGGCTCGGGAGACAATTCATGGGAAGTTATGAATAAAATAAGAGAATCGGACGCAAATGTGCAGTGTGTAAAGCTATCGAGAAATTTTGGGGAGCACTCCGCAATTTTGGCAGGATTATCCGTATGTACAGGCGACTGCGCCGTAACCAAACAGGCGGATTTGCAGGAAGATTCCGAAATCATTCTGGAGATGTATGAAAGCTGGCAATCCGGAAATAAAGTGGTACTGGCTGTAAGAGAGGAAAGAGACGACAGCTTTGCGACTAAATTTTTTGCCGGTCTGTATTATAAACTTGTACAGAAATTTGTTAATAAGGACATGCCTGCAGGAGGGTGCGATTGTTATTTGTTAGACAGGCAGGTAATAGGAGTGCTTTTAAATTTAGATGAAAAGAATTCATCTTTAACACTTCAGGTTTTATGGGTAGGATTTAAGACAGATAAAATTTATTTCCATAGAAAAGAGCGAAAAATCGGCAAAGGCAGATGGACATTAGCTAAAAAATTTAAATTGGTTTTAGACTCTATGATCAGCTTCTCTTATGTGCCTATCAGAATGATGTGGATTATAGGAATATTATTTTTTATATTCGCTATTGGAATGGGTATAGATATTTTTGTTGAATGGTGTACGGTAGGAACTCCGATTGCTGGCTGGGCATCATTAATGTGCGTGGTATTATGTTCATCCGGCTTGATTTTACTAATGCTTGGACTCTTGGGAGAATATATTTGGAGAACATTTGATGCGGCAAGAAAAAGACCTCCGTTTATTATTGATGAGATAAGAAAATAATATAGCAGATTTCCTGAAAGAATATATATTAAATGGGTGACTTTTATGTATAAAAAATTTATACAATATATGAAAAATAATTTTTCTGCCGGATCCGTTCTAAGAGTAATAACTTGGATATCTGTAATCGGCATTTGTTTACCATATTTATCGGCACAACAGTATGCGCTTTTCAGAGCGGACGATTTTTCAGGTTATATCGGAACAATGGCGAAGCCCGGAAATTCTTTTTTTGAAAAAGCATTCAATTACTATGTTAGTAACTATATGGGATGGCAGGGCACATGGTCCAGTGACTTTGTGTTTATTTTCTTTAATCCTATACGCGTTTACAGTTATACGCTTTTAAGAATTGTATTAACAGGAATATTACTTGCATCCATTATAAGTATTTTTTTTCTGTCATATGTTGTTATGGATTATTTCCATGTCAATAGAAAGAATGCTGTATACTGTGTAGGACTATTTCTCATTCCATTACTTTCTTATAGAGACTATAAGGAAATCTACCTGTGGTTCACCGGAATGGCGGTATACCTGCTTCCGGTTCTTTTCTTCGCAATTGCTTTTTCCTTCTTACTATTGGGAGAAATGAAACAAAAGAAAATATTCTTTTTTCTTTCAGCCGTTTTCATGGTCTTAATGTCCGGGGGAGTATTAGAATTTGTCGGATTCGGTATGTTCTGGCTTCTGCTGCTTATAATAATAGAATACATCAGAACTAAAAAAATCAATAAGCGCTTTGTGATAATTTTTGCATTGTCATTACTTGGCGCCTTAGCCACTGCGTTTGCACCGGGCAATTTTGCCCGCCGTCAGGAATTCAGCGCAAAACTCAGCATTATGAAGGCAGCATTTTTGTCAATAAAAGCATTTGTTGAAGAAATTGCATGGTTCGGAAAAGATACCACTTTTATAGCTTTTGTTATTTTAGCATTTTTACTCGGATGCTGCTTTAAAAGGAAAATAAAAGATTCGATTACGGCTACTGCCATCTGCGGGCTTATACTGACTCCTGTTGTTACTATATTCCCTGTAGCTTTAGGCTATGGCAGCATAAGTGTAAAATCGCTGCCGTCAAGATGCTTATTTATTCTCGATATGTCCATTATTGCATGTTGTATCGGAACAGCATTCTTAGTTGGCAATAAGCTTTTTACAAGAGACTTACTGCCGGACATTAAGAATATCAAATTCATTGTTTGCATGGCCGTGTTACTGGTAATTACGCTTGGCGGAGATGAACTGACTAACTATACTCCGATAGCTATTTCCGCGAATTTTAAGAATGGCTTTATTCAAAAATATGAAAGCGACTGGCGAAGCATACTCGATCAGATTGAGCATAGCAGCGAGTGGGACATTACTGTCACCGGAGCGCCTGATGAAATAAACGGGTGTTTATCGCCCGATTTAACAGAGAATCCGGAATGGTGGACGAACGTCTGTGTTGCCAGCTTTTTTTCAAAGGGAAGTGTGCGTGTAGTGGAATAAAGCCTAATGTTTGATTCAATTGGAGCGGTTAAATGTAACCTCTCCAATTGAATCCGTCCTGCATAATGCATTATTCCTCTCCAATCGCAAGATTACTCTCAATATAGTCAAGAAAAGGTGTAACTACTTTTTTAAAGTCAAATACATCTCTGTATGTCCTAATAACATTATCCATATAATATGAATAATTATCCATTATCTTACTGTATGCACTTTCCAACTCTGTTATATTATTTATGACTACTCCAAGCTTGTATTTTTCAACCGCTTCGTCTGCACCCGGACATCCTATGACAATTACCGGTTGTCCGATACTAAGATGCTTGAACATTTTCCCGGATGACAATCCCATATAATAACGCGCTTCATCCTTCCTCAATGGACTGTACCATACAAGTCCGACAGCATATTGACGGATATAGTTTGTATATTCATTAATCGGCAGTATATGCTCCTCGAACTTTATATTAGGATTTGTCTTATTCAATTTTTCAATTCTCTGCTTACACCACTGGTCTATGCGTCCTGAAAATGTTATTGGAACATTTTTTACTGTTTCCAAGTCATCAAACTGTCCTAACAAAAAGTCCCTCTTTATGCCTCCGGTATAAATTACTCCTTTTTGACCGGCAGAAACTATTTGCGATTCGTCAAAAAAATATGAATTTGGAATAAACATGGTATTTGAATGCCTAATATAATATTTGGCTGATACTTTTGCCCTAAGCTCATCTTGAATATTAAATGCCTTAACATTACGTGTATACAATACTTCTCTTAGTTTATTAAGTGGATATTTCAGTTTATATTTTACATAATATGAGAAGTTATCCCTTCTTATGTCTTTGTGCAAATAAGGTGTATAAATTTCCAGATTATAATAATAAAATGATGTATTCTTCATTTGACGAGGCAAACTATAAAGAACAATTGCATCCTTAAATGTTGTTGCAATTACAACTTGGGGATTTATATCTACTATTTTTCTCCGAATATCCTTGTCTTGCATACCTTTAACATTAATAACATGATTTATCGAGCTATAACTTTCTTCATTTTTTAATGTTCCCGGCAAAAAGACATAGGTTTCAAACCCTCTATCCTTTAGTTCATCCAAAATCTGATATTTACCCGGTGACATCTCTAACTGTGGGTCATATAAAGACATTAACAAAACTTTTTTCATATTGACATTTCTCTCCCATTTACTTATATACTATCTGATCTTCCTTTACTCCCTGAAATCTACTTTTGTCATTGTCTCCGGCATACGGTCCCTGCTTTACCTCTATCATTTCCACTTCCTCAACAGCCTGAAAGCCATGTCCTCCCGAAACCAGTAATATAATATCACCGGCATATAAGTTCTTACTTTCAAGATAATCTTCATAGTCGTCATAAAAATCAACCCGAAGAATGCCCTTTTTAATAAACAACACTTCCTGAGTCAATACTACATTTCTATGAACCATATTATGTACATGCGCATCTATTATCTTTCCTGCCGGATGATGCATATATGCCACTTGCTGTGAATACTCATTAGGTGTAATGAAGTCAACACCTTCACATGAATAGTTATTGCGTATTATCATTGCGAGCAGCTTATTCTTTTTTCTTACTTCCTCAACCTGTCCCATATCTCACTCCTATATCCAGTTATATTATTTATCATTGTATCTGCTTCATCACCTTTTTGACTGCTTCTATGACTCTATCCATCTGATCCTTGGTCAGAGCAAGTCCGCTTGGAATATAAAACCCCTTTCTTGCCAGGTATTCTGCATTGGGATAGCTCTCATCTGAAAACAACCCCTCTTTACGATATATCGGCTGCTCATGCATACACCAGAAAAATGTTCTGGTTCCTATACCTTCTTTTGCCAAAAGCTGCTGCATCTCTTTATTATCAATATTAATATCCTTTTTCAATACTATTCCATATACCCAGTATATGTTTTCGGCATAAGATGTCTTTTCTATCGGAAGTATAAGACCTTCTATTTCATTCAAATTTTCTGTATAGTACCTTCCCATCTCACGCTTTCGTCCGACAAATTCATCCAGTCTTTCTAACTGTGCAAGTCCTACAGCTGCCTGAAGATTGGTAAATCGGTAATTGTCACTGATTTCATCATGCACATATCTGACATCTTTTCTGAAACATAGATTCCTAAGCATACGGCATCTCTCTGCCAATTCCTCATCATCAGTTACAACCATTCCACCTTCGCCGGTTGTGATATGCTTGTTCGGGTAGAAACTAAATGTGCTGATGTCTCCAAAACTGCCACACGGCTTACCATTATATGTCTGTCCATGCATCTCTGCTGCATCTTCAATGACTTTTAAGTTGTATTTTCGAGCAAGTTCAAGGATTTTATCAACTTCAACAGGCAGCCCATATAAGTGGACAACCATAATGGCTCTGGTTCGTGGCGTTATTTTTGCCTCTATTTCATCCACGTTCATATTCCAAGTATTCATGCTGCTGTCTATAAGTACAGGAACCGCACCCAGTTTTGTAACTGCCATTGCGCAGGAAATAATAGTAAATGCAGGCATGATCACTTCATCGCCTTCTCCAATTCCCAATGCCTGGGCAGCTACTTCCAGTGCTGCTGTTCCATTTGATACTGCAATACCATACCGCCGCCCGACTGTCGCACTCATTTTCTGCTCAAATGCCTTTACAAACGGACCTTCTGATGATATCCAGCCTGTATCTATACATTCGCATAGGTACTTTTTTTCGTTACCATTTAACAAGGGTTCGTTTACCGGTATAAAATTCATTTAGCTCATATTCTCCTCTCGCCCTACGAGATATCCATATATTATAGAATACAACGGATTGACGCTTACGTCAAATTCATTCTTTAGTTCATATTGATTCAAAGACAAAGTGTGATTTATCAACGTTTAATTCAATAGATCATGTATGTGCAATACAAAAAAATATAGAGTAAACTGGGGAAGCTATACACATATACTGGCTGCTTGTGAACTTATAAAACTTGCTTTAAAGGAAGGCAATGAATATATTCCAGGGGACGCTTCAGCGGTATATATCTGAATTTGGCCGTTCTGTTTACCCATCATAAAAACGACCTCCTGTAATTGATATAATAATTATACCATCCAGAAGGTCTTAATTCATTAGTTTGTCAACAGGTTCAATTTTTTACAGTCTAATTTAATCACCCGATATATATTATATTCATTGTCTCTGTGCTTTTTACAAGTTCAAGAAGCTTATCATCATATTTAAAATCAGGTGTAACATCCGTAGTCTGCACAATATAGTCCACACCTTCACCTATAGCTGTTTCTATAGCGCCGTCCTCATTGGCATAGACGTTTGTTATTATTTCCTTGCGCCTCGCAACCTCTGCATTAACATTTTCCCTATTTGTTCCAAGCATGGCGGTGCCTTCAAGATACTGCTGTCTCTCACAAAATATGCCGTAATAATAGTATTCTGGGTATTCCATTATAACAGCCTTATCTGTCATTATCAGAGAATCTAAATCTGTATTTTCGCGAATCCAGTTGAGTGCTTCGACATCCGAGTCCTTAATGCCTCCTGGTTCTTTGTCAGAATAATTGTTCCCCCTGTGGAATAATAAATAGAAACCATTCCGTCTATCGAACTCTTTATCGCCCCCACTCCATTGCCCGAAAGGGATGTAAAGGACGGCATACAAAACTTATATGTCTCCATGATAAGTAGTATTCCCATACAAATATGTACCGCTTTTTACATGGTTTTAGATCTGCCTGAGGAAAATGATTCTCCCTCTAAATATTCATTTCATGTTATTACAATTATTCCTGACAGCGGAATCATTGCCGACATATAGCAAAGTACACTGATTCCCTGAGCATTCCATTTATAATTATTCTTTCTGAATAATAATTTTTCTATCATAGAGTTGTTCTCCTAAATATCACGTTTTCTGCAAATACATGTCTATCTGGCTTTGGATGCATTTTTCGATATTATCTCCCCTATAATATTTCAGATATAACTCAACACTTCTCTCTAATGCCTCCCTGATATTCCAACGCGCATCCCAATTAAAAGTTTTCTTTATCTTGGAACAGTCCAGCTTCAAAAAACCAGCTTCATGCGGGCCACCGTCATATTTATTTATCCACTTGACAGCTTTACCCGTTCTATCCGACCAGATTTCACAGAACAGATCCGCAAGTTCACCGGTTGTAATACAGTCATCTTCATTTGGCCCTATGTTGTAGTTTCCAGCAAGCTTCCTGTCTGAGAATTGCTTTTCAGCTACCATTAAGTATGCCATAACCGGTTCCAATACATGCTGAAACGGTCTGACAGAAAACGGATTTCTGATGATAATGTCATCACCCTTTAGCGCTGCACGTACACAGTCCGGAACAATTCTGTCCGCCGCGAAATCGCCACCGCCTATTACATTTCCTGCACGCATGGTAGTAATCGCAACATCTCTGTCCGCAAAAAAAGAATTTTTGTAACTATCTGTAACAAGCTCCGAGCAGGACTTAGAGTTTGAATAGGGGTCATATCCGTTTAGTTCTTCGTTCTCTCTGTATCCCCATTCCCACTCTCTGTTTTTATATACTTTGTCCGTTGTCACATTCACAAATGATTTTACCGACTCATTCAGACGAATACATTCTAAAATGTTTACAGTTCCCATTACATTTACATCATAAGTATATACCGGATTATTATAAGATTCCCTGACTATGGGCTGAGCCGCCATATGAATAACAATTTCGGGCTGAGTTTCTTCGAACACTTTCAGAAGCTTATCCAAGTCCCGGATATCGCCCGTCACGGAATGCATTCTGTTTTCCAGTCCAAGAGCCTGAAATAGGCATGGAACAGTAGGCGGCTCTAAAGCATACCCGGTAACCTGTGCTCCCGCCCTGAGTAGGACTTCGCACATCCATGAGCCTTTAAATCCTGTATGCCCCGTAATCAGTACATTTTTATTCTTATAAAATTCCGTATCTATCATTATTGATAATCCCCTATCTTTCTTCCACAGCCTCTTTGATGCTTCGAATCATGTAGTCCAGCATTTCATCCGTCATTCCCGGATATACGCCTATCCAGAATGAGTCATTCATAATCCTGTCTGTATTCGTAAGATTCCCCACGACGCGGTAACCGGTACCCGCAGTCCGCATTTCATCGAAACATGGATGCTTAACTAAGTTTCCTGCAAATAACATCCTTGTCTGAATCCCATTGTTCTCCAGGTGCTGTACAACGCGAGTTCTATCCACTCCTTCTTTGCAGGTTATTAAAAATCCAAACCAGCTCGGTTTTGAATTTTCGCAGGGTTCAGGAAGAATCATCTTATCACGAACACCTTCATCTGCCGCCAGACTTGTCTTTAACCTGTCAAAATTATGCCTTCTTCTTTCCACAAATGAGGGAAACTTCTCAAGCTGTGCACATCCGATTGCGGCCTGCATATCCGTAGCTTTCAGGTTATATCCAAAATGTGAATACACATATTTATGGTCATAGCCTAAGGGCAGTTCACCGTATTGTCTATCAAATCTATGACCGCACAGGTTGTCTCTTCCCGGCGGGCATACGCAGTCCCTTCCCCAGTCTCTGAAAGAACGCACGATTTTATGAAGCAGCGGATTATCAGTGTATACCGCACCGCCTTCTCCCATAGTCATATGATGCGGCGGATAAAAGCTTGAAGTTCCTATATCCCCTATCGTTCCCGTAAGACGCCATTTTCCATCAAATTCATATTGTGAGCCAAGTGCGTCACAATTGTCTTCTATCAGCCAAAGTTCATGCTTATCACAGAACTCTTTTACTTTCTTTATATCAAAAGGATTTCCCAGAGTATGGGCAATCATCACAGCCTTGGTTTTTTCCGATAAAGCTTCTTCCAGCATATTCACGTCAATATTATACTGAGGAATCGTCACATCCACAAAAACCGGAACAGCACCGTACTGAATCATAGGGGAGACTGTAGTAGGAAAACCTGCAGCTACCGTAATGACCTCATCACCTCTTTTTACTGCCCTCTCCTTAAGCAAAGGCGATGTCAAAGCCATAAATGCTAACAGGTTGGCAGAAGAACCGGAATTCACAAGCGAGCAGAAACGCACGCCGAGATATTCCGCCATCTTTTTTTCAAATTCATCAGTATATCTTCCTGAAGTGAGCCAGAATTCCAACGCACTATCCACTAAATTAGTCATCTCGGCGCTGTCGTAAACTCTGGAGGCATAGGGAATTCTATCGCCTTCCTTATAGTTCTTCTTAACATTGTGGTATTGCCTGCAGTATTCCTGCACCTGATTTAATATACTCTCTCTTGCTTCTTTTTCTGTCATGTTTTCAAACATATTATTTCTCTCCAATCATTAGGTTTCTTTCTATTTGATCAATAAAAGGTGCCACTACTTTTGAAAAATCAAATTCATTTCTATAAGTTTTTATAACATTTTTCATATATTTTCCGGATGATAATCCCATATAATAACGTGCTTCATCCTTTTTCAACGGACTGTACCATACAAGTCCGACAGCATATTTACGGATATAGTTTGTATATTCATCAATCGGCAATATCTGCTCTTCTTCATCCACGTTCATATTCCAAGTATTCATATTGCTATCTATAAGTATAAGAACCGCATCCAGTTTTATAACTGCCATTACACAGGAGATAGATACTTTTTTCATTTCCGTTTATTAGCGGTTCATTTACCGGTATGAAATCCATTTAGCAATGTTCCCCTCTTGTCATATAAAATATTCATATATTATAGAATACAACGGATTGCAGCTATCGTCAAATTTGTCTATTGTACACCTTAATTAATTTATTTATAATAACAGCTATAATAATCAATTGTAATATAAATTGCATGAGTCATCTTAATCTTCTATTAATAGCAATATCATTTGCAAAAGTCAACATATCTTTTACTAAATGGGTAATAGAAAAATCACTATTCTCTTCACGATTATAATATATAAAAAAGAACTTTTCGCATTTGCTCTTTTCAGTCATCAGAACATTTGACACATCTTTAAACTTACAGGGCTCTTTCAATTCCGGAAATACAATTTCTATATCTCCAAATTCCTGTTTTCTAAAACCACTATTAAACTGATTGGTATATATTATTAAAAATTCAAATGCATCTTGCAAAAAAAGCCCGCATATTTTTAGGTATTAAGTTAGGAAATGCTCTTAACGCAATAATAACACTCATCAGCTCATGGGGTGCTGCCTTGTATGAATTATCCTTAATCTCTTTCAACAACGCCTTATCTCCGGTCAATTCCACAATAATATTCTGCAGCTGTGGCCTCTCTCCTTTATCAAGATAAAACTGCTCACCTGTATGAGAAAAAGGTGCATGTCCAACATCGTGCAGCAAACACGCAAGTTCAAATACCTTTATATATTTACCTTTATCTTTGAAAATTAACAATGATTTATTGTTAATAGAACGCTGCATAGACTTAGCAGCCAGCCTTCCAAGATAATATACACCGATAGAATGTACAAAACGATTATGTACCGCTGAAGAATATAATGGCGAATAACTCGTCTGGATTACATCACGCAGACGTTGAAAAACTGCCGTATCAATCACCTGCGTAATAATATCTTCTTCAATTTTAATATATCCATAAATAGGGTCTTTTAGTCTTTTGTCACCCAATCTTATACCCCCAAAACAGCTTTAGAAACTTCAGCACGAAATGCATTAAGAACTTTCATAGAAAGCGGAGCACAAAAACGCTCCCACAACTGCATAACAGACACACCATCTCTCAATTTTATTCCCTTAGCGCCATCACATTCAAAAGCCTCAAATAAATCTGTATAATCCTCAATCATTGCAATCTGACTCTCACGCGAAACTACCAGTACAGCCTGTGTTTCACCATCACTGCGTAGAACCTCGATTACACGTGCACCATATTCATCAAGTTCTTTAAATAATACTTCTCTTTTACCCCTCTTCTCTACCAGCTCAACCAATGCATTGGCCACTAAATCTTCAATCTCAATATAAATATACATCACATCACCCCATATTATTTATCAAACCTGTTATAAATATAATATACATTTATATATAAAATGTCCTAAATTATATATTATATTTTATCAATATATGCTAATAGTGTCAATAAAAGACATGAATCTCACACAAACTATTTCCAAACCTTCCAAGGCGCTTGTCCGCTGTTCCAAGGTTCTTCTAACTGCATTTTATCACGCATTGTATCCATAGGTTTCCAGAAGCCATCAAGTTTAAAAGCAGACATATTTCTGAACCTGCTTAATGCTTTATTTTGCAATAATATCATCCCGACTATCGATAATTTTTGGAAATACACCCTTTAGGCTCTTTATTAAATTTACCCATTTTACCAACATACGAAAAGAAATATTTCAAATATAAGATTGGCTTTTCACAGCTGGTCTCCATTTGTCTTAAATAGAATTCTGACTACCACAGCTTCCAAGGCGCCTGCCCGGACTTCCAAAGGATTTCCAATTCCTGCTTATCACGTAAGGTATCCATCGGATGCCAAAAGCCCGTGTGTTTATATGCAGACATCTGCTGGTCTCGCACCAAATCCACATATGGACCAGTCTCCAACTGCTTACTCTCATCAGTCAAATAATCAAAAACCTCGGGATTCATCACTGCAAATCCGGCATTTACCCACGCTTCATCCTCCTGTTTTTTCTCTCGAATAGTATTAACAAGATTTGTACTTCTTCCAATTTGAATTGCTCCCCAGCGTCCCGCCGGTTTTGCTGCTGTAATTGTAGCAATTGTTCCTTGCGCTTTATGAAATTCCAAAAGCGCAGGTATATCTACATCGGAAACGCCATCGCCGTAAGTTAACATAAATGTTTCATCACCGATATACTTCTGAATTTGCTTCACCCTGCCCGTTGTGTTTGTATGCATTCCGGTATTCGCCAAGGTAATTCTCCACGGCTCTGTCTTGTTCTCACATATTGTAGTTTCATTATTCTGCAAGTCAATGACAATATCCGATTCTATCATATAATAGTCCAAAAAATATTCTTTTATCATCTGTCCCTTATAGCCACAGCAAATAATAAAATCGTTAAAGCCATAATAGGAATAAATTTTCATGATATGCCATAAAATAGGTTTATCTCCTATTTCAACCATTGGTTTAGGATGTAAATGGGATTCTTCACTGATTCGTGTTCCCATACCACCTGCTAAAATTACAACTTTCATACAATCTCCTTTATCTCCTGTATCGGTAATTTTATATGCTCATAGAGAAATAGATAAGTAGAAGAATCTTTCCCACTTTTTTGAAAATGTTCTAACGCATAAGGGTTAGCCGCGGAGGCTGTCACAAAAATAAATAAATCTTTTATATCAATGTCATTTATTTTTTTTGGCACAATCCCTTTAAATTTTTCTGTTTTTACTGCATCTATTGCTGCCACACATTTCGCACATGGATAATTAGCTTCTATATACGCAATCAAGCTGGCAGCCGCCTGATTAATTCCCCATATACCATATTCCACAGTCTCATTTGTATTCCAATGTTCTTTTAAATACTTTTTTACAACCTCCATTGGTCCTCTTGTATATTCTCTCTTTATTCTCCCGTTATAGATTTCCTGAAGGTAATTAATGTTATCATAAGAATCTCTTCCAGCCAGTCTGTCAGACGCAATTTTAACCATAAGTTTTCTAATCTCAAGAGCCTTCTGATTATCACTTATTCGGCTCCCCTTCCAGTCAATACTGCCATATTCTTTGGGAAGATATACAGGAAAGATTTCTTCCAGCCATGAAAAGCGGTATGAATATTCTGTATTAACAAACACTACCGGTATTCCTGCAGCAAAACAGGGAACAGCCGCATGCAATCTTGACGTAATAACCAATTCTGCCTGTTCCGCATATTCGTCTAATAAACACCTCGCATATTCATCAGTTTTCATAGAAATACTTTTAAATATACTTGTTCTTAGTTCCAAATTTTTCCGCAATTCTTCGGGCATATATTGTACAAGTTCCTGCGGTATATCAATTCCATATACTTTTTTTGCAGATGCATTCCTTTTTTCTGTACTTAAAGTCAAGGTCATGCACCCATTCAAATAAGTTTTGATACCTTTTTTAGCCAATCCATCCGCAGTAAATTCATCACGGCAACCTATTGGTTCAAATTTCTTCAAATATGAGATTTCATCTTCTTCCAAGTCTGTATCAAATAAAGATAATGAAAGAAATACCGGTTTAATCTTAGGTGAAAAGCAGGTTACCCTATTCATCTTATTATATCCATAAAATGGGAAACAAATAGGCAGAACTACCTCTTCGCCTTCGTAAGTCTGCAAATCAAAATAATCGATTCTTACGATTTCTTCTTGTTTAATACCCATATGTTCATATAGTCCCAATACGGAAATAATCTGCATCCCATCCCCAATATTTATAACATTTGGATTTTTATATTCCAAAACACCGTATCTCATCTTTATTCAAACTCCCTTCATATTATCAAGTTGCTTTATATTCCCGTAATCTCTTGTATAATAACATATCTGTCCTATCGGTGCAAACTACAAATCTTTTCCCTCTCTGCAAACGCTAATAAAATATATATCCATAATTTAAATACCTTTGATAAAATTGAATAAAAAAGCTGTATCGCCCGCTTTTATACAAATCTTTTCTCTCCTGTCAGCAATAGAACTCATCGAATCTGCAATAGAGCGTAATTCCTGCATCATCCAAGAATTGACTTCCTCGTCTCTTTCCACAAATGCCACTTTCTTATCTATCAATGTTTTACTAACATCCATATCCTGAGCCTTTACTCCAAACAAATTATGTGTTCCCACATCAAAAGAATGCATGCGAAAATCTCTTTCAACATCAAGATTTTTCTGCTTCCTTAACACTTCATTAAAAAAATCACAAAAGCGCTCAGGCATATATTGATTAAACATAAACCGTATATCCATGTTAGGAATCGTTCTGTATTCTAACAGCCATCTCATACAAGCATAACCCAAAAATGTCATCAAATATTTTACAGCCCGTCCCCTTTCTTGCATGAGCTCCTGATTAAAGTTTCCCCATGCTCTAGAGAAATAATAATCCAGAATTCCAAGATAAGATAAGTTACCTAAAATCTTATCCATATTATTAGCCAAAAAACCAGAGTCCCAAATATAATCTGAATATAATATTTCAAATACTATTTCACTTGTAAAATCTGCCCTATGAAGATTAAGACGATGTTCCTTTCCATTACCCCGATGTAATATCGATGGATACTTCGCTATACTCTTTAAATATAAATCACTGCTTACATTTACATAATTCCAGTCAAGCATGTAAATGTCGTTCAATGTTTCTTCATCAAAATACCGAAATGATTCTATATCTGTTTCCTTTTTATTATATATCAGATAAAAATCAAAATCACTAGCCTTATTGTCTATTCCATATACACAGGTTGAAAATGCTCCTCCAAATAGGCATTGAATTCCCATTTCTTTTTCAATTTTTAAAATAGTTTCTTCAGAAATATATTTCTTATATTTATTCTCATTATAATATAACATTTTTCATCAAGTAAACTCTTACTTGCCTCCCTTTACACAAACCCATCATAATTTTTGCACCCGAATATTCTTTTTTATTTGTTATCAAAAACAAATTCTCCACCTTACAATTCTTGTGTGCAACAATGTCTGTCCCATCTTCATAAATCATATATTTCACATAATCCCAATCTTCTATACTTTCTGCTTTACCTTCTTCGTCAAATCCCAACAGCTTGTCCAGCTTACGTTCCAGTTCGTCTGCTTCTCTCCATACAGCCACTTCAAAACCGCAACGTTTTAAAAAGCGCTTTATAAATCCACTGTCTGATAAGGCTACAACAAATTTTTGCTGTAATAATATATTTACTTTTGAATTCTGATATTCCGTTTCCGCAATTTTCTCCATAATAGTTCGTACCAACTGATACCAGAATTGTTCTTCTATACAAGAATATTCATAAAAATATGGATTTTCAACAGGAACTGACAACCCCTGCTTATATTGTTTTCTCAATTCTATATCCGCTTCCAAAGCAGTAGAAGCCTGCACCCATGCATTAAAATCATCTTTTGGCATTTTGACCGCAACATAATTATCACCTTTTGCAACTAGAAATGTACTGCGATGCTTCCCGCTTTGCAAATTAAAATACTTTTTCTCATTCCATCTGACACAAGGTGCCTGCTCCAAAAAATAGTTTTTTTCTATGTTATACATATGGTTCATTTGCGCATAAACTTCAGCCTGATTTCTAACTACATTATTTTCCCAAGAAGCGGTCGTTTCAAATCCACCTACTTTAGATGCACCTTCTCGACAATACTTTATAAAAGCTTCACTTTCCCCCCCTTCTATTCCCAAAATATATTTTACAAACTGTAAATGCGGTCTCATAAAAAGCACTGAAAATTCAGGTACTTGAGGTATCTTATCAGAAAACAATATTGTAACAGGAATATAAGCCGTTATCATTAGCTCTTCCTCAGCTACAATCCCACTTATTTTCAACAAGCTATTTGTGGATGATTGAGATAACGGCAGCCTGCCCTCAAAAGGAACCCTATCACCTTTATAATCTGTCAGAGAATCATAGGCTTCATTTATCTGATTTTCAATTTCATTCCCCTGCCCCTTCAAGCATGCATATGGGCGATATATCAAACGATTAAATCCTCTTCCGACTAACTCATCGGCTATGCGGCTATGCTCAAAAACATTTTTTACTGACAAAATTATTACACAGTCTCTCGACAAACTTTCATCAGCCAATGAAAAAACATTCTTTCCATGAAGGCTTTCAATTTCTTCTGCCCGTGAATCCATAAACCCTTTTATCTGATATCCCAAACCTGTAAGATGATCGTCCAAAATACAGCCTATTGTGGCTGCACCATATAAAATTATGGGACTTTCTTTATCAAACAGAAAATAGTTTATTTTTTCTTCAATCAATTCTCATAATCCTCCATACATTTCAAAAATTGTTTGTAATCCTCCAAGCTAACCGCAACTGGCATCTCTCGATAGCCTTTGCTATATAAATATTGAATCCTGTGCATACCATCTACAACGTTAAAATATCCTCCTTCGGTATTCCACACTGCTTGCGCCGGAGCATCCAAAAAAAAGCCTATGTTATAACAAAGCGCCTGCTCATATATTTTATAAAGCTCTTTTCTATCTAAAAGAAGTTTTTTTCTTTCCTGTTCTACTGTATATCCCATTGCATCTAAATAGAGATTCACATCGGCCTTTTCTCCGCGAAGCCATTTAAACAATTCAACATAAGGAATAATCTCTTCTATAGCAACATCTGCGTATACCATCAATTTTTGCTTTGCTGCTTTCAATCTATCCGGCACACCTTCATTAATAATCTCTTTCGTCGATGAATGTAAATATTTAACAGGACACCAGAAAGAAATCCATTTATCGTCTCTTTCGATAACCATTACAGGATTTTCTTCTATACTATAATATGGCACCTGCCCTACTTTTTCATATTCAAAAGCCTGTACATTTCTATAAGCCTTTCTAAGAATTCCCTGATATCTAAAAGAATTGCATACTTTCATAGGCAAATAAATAATTTTCATAATACCGATATCATATAAATTACTTGCAACTTTTTCATGAATCATTCCGTTTTTAAGACATATAATAACAATACATTCTTTCACTTGTACCCAATTTTCCAAATCACGTAAACTGAATCTTATTTCATCTTCTTTACGAAAAGTTTCATACTTTTGATCCACAATTCCTTTTACATCATATCCGCTTTGTTTAAGGTGTGAAAATGTGCACTTTGCAAAATCATTTTCCCCATATAAAAATATTGGAATATTTTTTTCAATTGAAAATGTATTTCTAATTTTTTTATTTTCTATCATTTTCATTATTTCCATTCTCCAATAGCTTTAACGGTTTCCCGTATCCCTCTTGTAAAACTCCATTTTGGAATAAATCCTGTATCCTCAGCTAACTCTCTGACATTTCCAACCAAATACATCACCTGTCCAACTGCATAATCTTTTTTCCCTATACCTTCTAAAAGCTGCGGGTATCCTGTTTCCTTTGCAATTTCTGCTATATATTCTTTCAGTTCTCTTCCTTTGCCCGATGCAATCGCATACCTTTTTTCCGGAACCCCATACTCCCAGACTGCAAGTAATGCCTCTGCCACATCCTGAATATAAATATAGTCCCATATCTGTCCTGCCGGCGTCAACTCCAGGCTTTTTTTCTCCCTGCTCGCGCAGATGCAAGACATCACCAGTGTTGATTCTCTGTCAAATGGACCGTATGCACTAAGCAACCTTGGCCAGTACTGGCGTATACCATAGCTTCTGCACAAAGCTGCAGTTTTCTCATATGCAATGCATTTTGCCTGCGCATATGCAGTTTCAGGATGCTCCGGTGTTGTGGAATCCAATGGACTGATAACCACTCCGCATTCTGCTTGAGAACCTATGCATAAAAATGAATCACACTCATATCTGTGTGCCATCTTCACCGCTTTAAGACAATATTCTACGTTTTTCATCTGCCCTTCCAGATTATACCGACTATCGGGAAAATCACTACTCCAACCGATATGGAACAGCACATCATACTTTTTTGTCGGAAGTACCGCTTTATCCAATTCTGCTAACGGACATTCCAAAATTTCCAGTTCCGGATACAACCGGTTTAAAAGCAATTTTCGAGTACTGTTGGGACGCACTACCGCAGTAACCAGAAAACCCCTTTTCTGCAGCAAAGCTATCAGGGCAATTCCAATGAAGCTGGTTGCTCCTGTAATAATTATCCTTTTTTCCATTATTGCTACCATCTGTCTGCTATAGTCCTCACTTCAATTCCATCATTTCAAACAGCTCTCGCATCGTAATCACATCCGTTGGATACATATTCTCATCAACAACCGGGATTAAAGATACATTTTTCTTTTTAAAGACATCCAATGCTTTTTCGTAGTCTTTTTCACGCAAATACAAGAACGAGGGATTGCATATTTGTCCAATTTTAGAATACATATTTTTTCCGTCCACAAGGGCATAAATAATATCCCCCATGGAAAGAAAACCACATGCCTTTCCCTCTTCTCCCACCACAATAACTCCTCTTTCTTTATTCCTTTCAAAAACCTGCATAGTTTCCATGATTGTATAATCTCTGGTTACACAAAATTTTTTTATGTTCACTTTTACTCCAATCTGCCTGTTTTTGCAGGCGCAAATATCATATAACAGCTTGAGTTAATATGTCAGCTGCTTTACCAAAAGCTTTTCATCTACCTTTGTCTCCATAAGCAGCTTCAGTATTTTTTCTGAGGAATGACCGTCACCATATGGATTATCTATGTTATCTTTAAGAAATTTTTTAAATTCCGGTGAAATGGCCTTCTTTATTGCATCTACAATTTCATCTTTGGAAAAGTTTACATCGATTACATTGTTTCCCCTATATCTGCAGTCTTGTCTTCTCCCAATATTAACTGCTGCTGTCCGAAATGTAGGCGCTTCCAAAAGACCTGAACTGGAATTTCCTACAATACATTTACAATGCTTAAGCAGTGCCAGATAATCCTCTCTTTTCAAATTTGCATAAATATGGTATTCACCACGTTTGTAATTATCAATGGCATATCGAATCTCATATGAACCCGCATCATTATTAGGCATAATCATCACTTTGGGAATATCAAATTCATTCAGCACTTTAATAAAAATTTCTGCCTGTTCCTTTGCTTTGCTACATTCCTCCGTAACAGGATGAAGTACGGCAAGAATAAATCCTTTTTCAAGATTGATACATAACCGGTTAGCAACCTCATCCAGTTCAGAATATTCTGCTCTCACAAGCTCGTCCAACTGAGGAGCCCCCACATTGTGAACACGAAATGGCTCTTCTCCCAGTTTCAACAGACGATTTTTTGCATCTTCATTCGACGCAAGATGAAGGTGTACAAACTTACCAATTGCATGCCTTGCCATATTATCAATATTTCCCGATACCTCTCCTGCCTGAATATGTGCAACCGGTGTATATGTGTATCCCGCGGCAATAGCACCCATCAACTGTTCACCTCTATCTCCCGCCAAAACCACCCAGTCGGGCTTCTCCCCTTCAATAATATCCGGAAGGGACATCAGAAAAATTCCCAGTGATTTTGCCTGTGTAAAGTGAGAATAACCATCCAAAGACATATGAACCTTATAATGGATTTTAAAACCATCATTTTCAATCTCTTTGTATGAATTGCCATATGCTGAAAGCAGATGCATATTTGTCACCACTAATCGATACTCCACGTCATCACGCTTATCAATCAGACGAAGAATCGGTCTTATATACCCCCACTCACCTCGTGAGCCGGTCACAAACAATATTTTTTTCATAAAACCGTCTCTCCTCTTATACCTCTTCCAAATCTTCATATCTGATCAAAACATTATAAGGAATATCTTCTTTTGCCTTACGCCCAATAATTTCCGGCATTTTATAGCTTGGAATTCCCGTTCCAGGTCTTTTTGACCAAATCATATCTTCAGTGATTACTTCTCCGCACTTTATCTCCCTTGTACTTACAATACTTCTAAATGCCCATTCTCTAATTGTTTCTTCCCTAGGACGCACCTTCTTCTCATCACCAAGCGCTTTCTCAACCTTATGTACTCCATCTACTAGTGCATGCAGGTCATTAAAATCAATAGAAACCGTCTGATCCGGTCCAGGAGTCATTTTGTCCAGTATCACATGTTTTTCAATTATCGCCGCGCCCAATGCAACCGCTGCATAGCAAGTATATAAATCCGGTGTGTGGTCAGAATGTCCAATTACCACATCAGGATATCTCTCCTGCATCTTTTTTAAAACTCCAAGATTGACGTCCTCATACACCGGAGGATACTCTGAAAGGCAGTTTGTAAATGCAAGAGGAACTCTACCGTGTAAAGCCTGATAAGTCCTGTCAAGCTCCTCCAAAGTACACATTCCACTGGAAATGATCATGGGTTTGCCAAATTCTGCAATCTTAATCAAAGATGGAATATCCGTCATTTCGCCAGAGCCAATTTTAAAGGCATACGCAATCCCTGCATCGTTTAGTTCCCACGCTGCTTTATAGCTAAACGGCGTACATAAGTAGGTAATTCCTATTTTATCGCAGTATTCCTTCAACTGTATGTGCTGTTCCAACTTCAGTGCATGAAGCTTTAAAAATTCATATAAAGGCATATCAAAGTTACTGGACATGGGAACTTCCGGCAGCATTTCTTCATCCGGCAGATGATGCTGGAACTTGATACAATCCGCCCCAGCCAGCTTTGCACGCAATGCCATCTCCTTTGCCACGTCCAAATCACCCATGTGATTATCACACCCTTCCGCAATCACATAAATAGGTTTGCCGCTTCCAATTACCTTATTATTAATCTCTATTGTACTCATTCCTTCGTTTCCTCCCTGTCAGCCTAATTTTTATAATTAGTGTAATCCGCATATAGTCGATATTCCTCCTCTTCTAAAAAAGGAAACAAATCATCTATTGGCGGCGAATACATCTTTCCATTCTCTAATACTTTGCTTTTTGTCTTGGGTTCTATCATCTGCTTTTCATCTGAATAAATTTCACATATACCATAGCCGTCTTGTCTGACAAATTTAGGTAAAATACAATCCACATCTGCATGGCTTCTACAAATATAATACGGTATACCAAACGCTTTTGCTAACAGCTCAAAGTTTGGAAAACTTACCCCACTTTCCGCTGTACAGCCCGTAAGCCTCCCAAAAAAATTCGTATGTGTATTTACGATTGCTTCATACCCCTCATTATTATGAATGAAAATTTTCACAGGAAGATTATTATGGACAATCGTCTGCAATTCCTGAATATTCATCATTATGCTGCCATCACCGGTCATGCAGTATACGGTACGTCCCGAGGCTGCAGCTGCTCCCAATGCCGCCGGTACATCATATCCCATCGTTCCGCAGTTAGTATTTCCCCACAACCGCTGCCCTTCTTTGGTTATGCCCATTTGTCGCGTCATATCGCTTGCGCAACTATTTCCAACAACCATGATTGCATCTTCTCCAAGACACTCCTGAAGTTTTTTAGCAAAATAGTAAGGATTTACCTTTTCGCTCTCATCAAATTTCCCTTGATAAATAGGAAATTTCACTTTTAGTTTCTCACAATAACAAACCCATTCTGACTCCATACCTATTAAAGAAAGTTCTTTAAGCTTTTTATTATCTAAAAATACAGACAAATCCATGCAAATAGGCAAATCAATGGAAATTGTCTTTTTTTTCAATTCCGCTTCATCCACGTCTACCATTATTTTATAGGAATCAGGTGAAAACTCTTCATAGTTAAATCCAATCTGTTTTAAGGAAAGTCTTGCACCAAGAACCAATATGCAATCCGAATTTTGCACAATAAAATTTCCGGCTCTCCCTCCAATTACCCCAAAATTACCATAATAATCTTTTTCTGATACCGGAAAAAGGTCAGAAACTGCCGTAGCAGCTACCGTCGGAATATGCGTCCGCTCTACAAATTCCCGAAAGCTCTCATAGGCTCCGGCTCCTCTGATTGCCGAGCCCGCAAGCAGAACAGGGCGTTTTGCCTCAGACAGCCTTCTTATTGCTGCTTCTATTTTATCCTCTTTTGTACAATCTGCTTCTACATTAGGTATAAATGGCTCTTGTGTTTCAGTTTCAATCACCATGCTCTGTATATCTAAAGGAATATCCAGCCAGCAAGGTCCTTTTCGCCCATGTGTGGCAATCCAGATTGCCTTCTCAAGACAATACCGCACTTTGCTTCCATCAATAATCATTTCTGCATACTTCGTCATATTGCTCACAGAATTTATAATATCATACTCCTGTTCCCCAAACTGCCTCAACTTCAATCCTGTGTTTAGGATTGTAGTGTCTGTCCTCACCTGCCCAGAGAGAACCAATAATGGAATACTGTCATTCCACGCACATAAAACACCCGTTATAGCATTGGTGCCACCTGGGCCTGACGTCACACATGCAACCGCCATACGGTTGTCCACCCTCGCATAGCTTTCCGCTGCCATAGCACACGCCTGCTCATGATGATTAAAAATGCAGTGTAGACCTTTATGGTTTCCCAACGCATCATCCAAATGCATTGCACCTCCTCCAACCACTGCAAAAACCTGACTGATTCCATTGTCTACTAAAATTTGTGCAATATAATCTGCCGCCCTCATCTTCATAATTGTAGCCTTCTTTAAACTATTTTAAGTATCTTGTTAATTTATAACTTGTACTTTATCCTCTAACGAATACTGAAATTATTTTAATATATCTATAATCCGTTTGCAATACAAACAAAGCATCTTTACCTACTCTATACGTTATATATATCCACTTTATATTTATCCAAATTGCTTCTAATCCATTCTATTGTCTCCCAAATTCCTCGTTCAAATGTATATCGAGGCTCCCAATCCGTAAGCTCCTTTATCTTCTCATTTGACCCCAACAATCTGTTTACCTCACTCTTTTCCGGTCTCAGACGTTGTTCGTCACAAGTAATTCTTGCTTTCGGATTAATCTGCCTGATTATTTCATTTGCCAACTCACCAATAGATATCTCCTGTTGTGTAGCTATGTTAATCTCTTCGCCAATAGTCTTATCCGATTCAGCAATCGCAATAAAGCCTGCTGCCGTATCCTTAACGTAATTGAAATCTCTGGTTGGCGTCAGTGAGCCAAGCTTTATCTCTTCGCTGCCACTTAATAACTGTGATATGATGGTAGGAATAACGGCTCTTGCAGACTGTCTCGGACCATATGTATTGAATGGTCTTACTATTGAAACAGGCAGATTAAAGCTTCTATAGAAGCTTTCCGCCAATCTATCTGCTCCTATCTTAGTAGCAGAGTACGGTGATTGTCCCTGAAACGGATGTTTCTCATCAATCGGAACATATTGTGCAGTTCCGTATACCTCAGATGTAGATGTAATCAGCACCCTCTCTGTATCCAATGCTCTTGCTGCCTGCAATACATTTAAGGTTCCTTTAATATTTGTATCGACATAGGAATCCGGAGAATGATAACTGAAAGGAATTGCAATAAGCGCTGCCAGATGAAATACCGCATCAATACCTTTTAATGCTTCTTTTACACCATTCGGATCACGTATGTCTCCACAAAATATGTCTATTGCATCTAATTTTTCTTTTGAAAAAGTGTCAAGCCACCCCCATGTATTGAATGAATTATACATAGTAAATGCCCTGACATAATATCCTCTTTCCAATAAGCATTCTGTAAGATGACTGCCTATAAATCCATCAGCACCTGTCACTAACACTTTTTTCATGACTTATCCTCTTCCTTGAATTATTTCAATTATTCTAAGTACTTCAATATATCTAAATCAAAAAATTTCTTTTTGAGATTTAAAGGGCATTCTGCAAAACGTTCTTTTAATATTTCTAAAATAGCAGACGAAGTACTACCATTTCCATAAGGATTTCTCGTCTTCTTTGCAATCTCTTTAAATTCAGCGCTTTGAGCAATTTTGATACTTTTAGATATCTCACCCCTGTCAGGTTGGCAATTTATAATACTTTCCGCTTGTATTCTCCCTTTCTGTCTGTCGCCAATATTAATTGTCGGTATACCAAACAAGGGAACTTCCACAATACCACTTGAAGAATTACCAATTACCATAACTGCATACTTTAGAGCACTCAGATATCTCCTCATACCTAATGATTCATATACAGCTACATTCTTCCTACACATTGCATAATTATCCAACATTAGATTAATCGCTCTTCCGCCCGCATCAGCATTTGCCTTGGTACATATATATATATACTCTGGATGCTCATCCATTGCATATAATAACTCTTGCATTTGTTGTTTTGCGGTGTCATTCTCCAGTGTCACCGGATGAAAAGTGACAACGGCATAAGGGCTATCCAAAACATAATTCAGCGACTTTTCTAATTCATTTTTAGACAAGAGTTTCTCATACAACACATTCTCAACGCCTGTAGCCCCAACATTAAATACTCTGTCAGGATGCTCACCCATTTGAATCACACGTCTTCGATATTCTTCTGTACTTGTAAAATGAAAAAAACTCATTTTAGTAATAGCATGCCTTATTGCTTCATCAATCGCTCCTTCTGTTGTCTCACCACCATGTAAATGAAAAATTGGAATCCTTGCGTTCATGGCGGCACAACATACCGCTAATAGCTCATACCGATCGCCCAAAACCATGATAGCATCAGGCTTACTTCTTTCAAAGTATTCTGAAAAGCTAATCAAAGCAAGTCCCATCGCCTTAGACATCGCGACTGGTGTATCTGAGCTAAGTAATATATCCACTTTGTTGTCAATAGACAATCCATCTTGCTCAATTTCCTGATATGTGAAACCAAATTCAGACGACAAATGCATGCCTGTAACCGCTAATTCTACTTGGAAATATTCCGATTCCTTTAATTTTCTGATAACCGGTCTTAGCAGTCCATATTCTGCTCTTGTAGCAGTTACAACAACTATCTTTTTCTTATCCAATTCCTAAACCTCTATCAATTCATCTTCTTTAAAATTCCTAATTGCAGTCTGACCAATAACCTGATTCCAAAGCATCGGCGATATGCCTGTTCCTGGTCTCTTAGTTGTAATATTACTCTCCGTAAACACTTCTCCTGCCTTTATATCACATTTAGCAACAATACTTTTTCTCACAATACTGATATTCTTTTTCTCAGATTTGGAAATGACTTTATTTCCGTTTCCTAGTGCCTTCTCAATGTTTCTAATTGATTGTACCATTACCTGCAGTTCGTTTGGTTCTAGACTTGCCTTATGATCCGGGCCTTCCATATTTCTGTCTAAAGTAAAGTGCTTCTCTATAACAGATGCTCCTAATGCTACTGCCGCAATCGGAATTTCAATTCCCATTGTATGATCCGAATACCCCACCGGCAGGTTAAATGTATCTTTTAGCTGTAACATAGCCCTTAGATTTACATCTTCCATCGGTGTTGGATATTGCGTATTACAATGAAGTAATGAAATATTTTTTGTACCTTGTTCCTTCAATATTTCAATAGCTTTTCCAATCTCATCTATATTACTCATTCCCGTAGAAAGAATAACTTTCTTTGTAAATCCACCAATCTTTTTAATTAATGGATAGTTAGTAATCTCTCCAGAAGGAATTTTAAAAATATCTAATTCCATTTGATTTAAAAAATCTGCACTATCTAAATCGAAAGCTGTTGACATAAAAAGAATATCTTTTATTTTACAATATTCTTTCAACTCCCCAAACGCTTCAAAAGATAACTCCAACTTCTTGACCATATCAAGTTGGCTTTCAGAAGCACTTGTAGTCGATTTTTGATAGTTTGCTTTATCTGCCCATTTGGAAATACACTGTTCGCTAATAAATGTTTGAAATTTCACTGCATCCGCTCCGCTTTCAGCTGCGACATCAATAAGCTGCTTTGCGCAATCCAAGCTTCCATTATGATTCACACCGGCTTCCGCAATAATAAAAACTTTATCCATCTTCAAACTATCCTTTCATGTACCACCTGACATATTATTCCTTTTTCGTAACTAACATTTTTACTAATTGTTGCTCTTAATCCCACAAGGTTTTTCTTCAACCCCACAAGGCAATATCACTTTAGCTTCACCTTCCATCAGTATCCCATCATCCATATCCAATATATTAGTCTGCAAAACTGCTATATTTTCCTTTTCAAACCCTTTTATATGTACACTGACTTTTATATCCGTCCCCACAAATACTGGTTTTAAAAATTGGAATGACTGGCTCAAATATATAGTTCCTTCTCCAGGAAATTCATTTCCAATAACTGCCGATATATAAGATCCTAACAACATTCCATGAGCAATTTTTCCATGAAATATGCTTTTTTCGGCAATCTGCTGATCTATATGAATAGGATTAAAGTCTCCGGAAACAGATGCAAAATTATTAACAGCACTTTCAGAAACCTTCTTTTCAACTATGACACCATCATTTATCTTATACGCTTTACCTGCCACAGTTCTCCAATCTTTACATAGCACTACACTGTCATTCTTAAGCATTTCTATGAACTGTTTTTCTAATGTCAAAAGTTTTTTACTCCTAGCACCAATCTCTCTACAAGGTATACCAACATTTATGCTCCATGAAGATGTGCTTTTATTAACTAATGACATTGCCCCTACTGAACTCCCCTCCCTAACTGTAACTCCCGGCAAAATAACTGAAGATGTCCCAATAATAGCATGTTTTTCCAAAATCACTGGTGCCTTGTAAACTTTGGTATATTCACTAGGTATCATAGGATTAGTCATTGCTTCTCCCGAATAATCATCCGTTACTGCATAAATGCATACTTTTGATGACACACCTGAATAATCCTGCATTTCAATAAAAGAATCACTAGCGACTAAACTAGAATAAGGCGCAATATGAACAAAATTACCTATTTTTATGTTGCCCATCAAATAACAAAAATCGTCTATACGTATATTATTACCAAATTCCATTCTTTCTGTTTGATATAAACTTGCCTTATTGCTAATAAGAACATTCTCGCCAAACTTTTTAACACCCAACTTCCTTAATTCTGTAGGTGTATAATATCCTATCTTCATGCGGCGCACCTCTTGTGGGTTGCTATTTTACCCCCCCCCGAAAACTCTAACCTTTTCTTTACTCCAAACCATACAATTATCCTCCACATCTTTTCTTATTATTGTTCCCGCGCCTACGATACACTTATCACCAATGATTTTCCCTTGAATAACCGTTGCATTGGCACCAACAAATGATGCTCTTCCAACCTTTACATTTCCACACAAAACACTTCCTACCGATATATGGGAAAAATCATCTACACAGCAGTCATGCTCAATAATTGCTCCTGTATTAATAATGCACATTTTCCCTATAGATACATTGCTGTTTAAAATGGAGCCTTTTCCAATAAAGCTGCCCTCTGATATCCGGACATTACTTGCCATAATCGCTGATGGGTCGCAAATAACAGGCAGACAAAATCCTATCTGCTTTAAGTTTTTCCATAGCCTTTCTCTTAAATCAGATTTACCCATGTAGCCAATACCTATGGCTGCATTTCTTATTCCGCTTTGATATATTTTCTCAAGCTCGCTATCATTTCCTATAACAGGATATATACCATTTTCCCCATTTTCAATGACGTCATTTACCACAAATCCCGCTATTTCATATTTCTGCTGCTTTTCCAATATATCAACAAGGCTCTCAGCATGTCCGCCCATACCCAAAACAATTATCTTTTCCATCTATTTATCCTTAATCATAAGCTTTACATATTCTTCTTTTTCCAAAAACGGATACATATCCTGCAGCGCAGGTGTCAACATTTTTCCATTTTCATCCAGACGCGACATTACTTTAGGAGTCACCGGGTCGTCAAATCTCTGATCTATCTCCAATAAACATCTGCTTTTATTATTAGTCAGCCATCGGATTGCTTCTTCAACCTCCGCATTTGAAGAACATTTCCGATATTCCAGTCCAAATGTATCAGCCACTTTACTGAAACTCGGGAAACTCACCCCTGTATCAGGTGTACATCCTATATATGCACCGTTGAAAAAATTCTTACTCGTCTGCCTAATAGCTCCATAACCGTCATTTGAAAATATCACAAAATTTACAGGAAGATTATTTTGAACAATAGTCTGCAGCTCCTGAAGATTCATCATGATACTTCCATCGCCCGTAATACAATAAACTTTCTTACCCGACGCCACTGCCCCACCGATTGCTGCCGGCACATCGTACCCCATGGAGCCGCAGGTATAATTTGAAAGTGTCCTTTGTCCTGCATATTTCACGCCGATTTGGAGTTTAGCTGTATTAGCTGTATTATTACCCAACGCCAATATGCTGTCCTCTTCCTCGTACTTCTGGAACACCTTCCAGAAATAATAAGAACAAACCCGCTCTTCCATATCGATATTATCAGCACCCTCAAATGGTGTAAATCTGCTCTTTAGCATATTACAATGAGCAAGCCAGCCCTCACTCACCTGTATGCCATACTCTGCACCAAGCATAGCAGTAATAAATTCCTTTAAATCTGCATGTATGAACTTGAAAATATTTAATCCCGGTTTCTTACTCTCTTCTGCGTCGGCATCCACCATAATAATTTGGGCATCCGGAGCAAATCCCTCCAGATTAAATCCGGTTTGTCTGAATCCCAGACTATTTCCAAGAGTCAAAATCACGTCCGCATTCTGTAGTATAAAATTACCGGTTCTTGGTCCGACATTTCCGGAATTTCCATAGTAATACGGATGTTCCGTATATAAATTATCAGCCACCCACGAGCCCCCGATTACCGGAACTTCCATTTTATTCACTAATTCTATAAATTCATCTCTGCAATTACCGCTAATAATTCCTGAACCGGCAAGAATACATGGCCTGTTTGCATTCTTAAGAATCCGTATCAGTTCCTCAATATCGCCTTTATTTGTATCTGGTACTTCACTGGTGAATTCCTCTTCGCTATATAAATCAGCTTCTTCTACTCTCGCATTCTGAATATCTTGCGGAATATCCAGCCAGACCGGTCCTCTTCTTCCATCCATTGCAATTTTAATTGCTTTTATTAGCTCTCTTCTAATGGATAACGGTTCTGTTATCATTACAGCATATTTTGTCATATTTTTTACGGTAGGAACAATCTCAAACTCCTGAATTCCTCGATACCGGAGCTTCAACCCTGATTTTGGAACCGAAATTTCATATCTTACCTGTCCTGAAAGAACGATCATTGGCAGACTGTCCTGCCATGCTCCCATAACACCAGTCAATGTATTGGTAGCTCCCGGACCTGACGTAACGCAGACTGCTGCCATCTTACCGCTGTATCTGGCATATGCTTCTGCCGCCATTGCACATGCCTGCTCGTGATGATTAAAATATTTATTCATCTTTTCACACACAAGCAAAGCGTTATCCAGATGCATTGCCCCACCGCCTACTACAGAAAAGCAGTCTGTAATTCCGTATTCGATTAACGTCTCCATTATAATATCAGCTACTCTTTTTACCATTTTATCAACCTACACTCTCAATTTCTTCTTCATTCTATCCAGTTCTTCTAATTGTCCCATATCCATATAGGCAGATTCTTCTATAATATATACCCCAATCTTCTTTCCTTCTACTTTGAATTTATCTATTAAATCCGGAAATGATATTTCTTCATTCTGCGGCATTGCATTAATAAGGTTATAATTTACAACATACATTCCTGTATTGATTATATAGTTGTTTTCGGGCTTTTCTATAAGTTTATCATAATCTCCATCTTTATCAAAGGAAATAACCCCATATGGAACCACATGATTATATTTTGCCGCAACAATCGTAATATAATTACTATTTTTTCTATGATAGTTATATATTTCGCTATAATCTGCATCAATAATTATGTCACAGTTTACCAAAAAAAAGTCTTTTTCTATTCTGTCATTTAAAAGATATAACCCCCCACCAGTTCCCAAATAAGTCTCTTCTTCTATATAATCTATTGTATATGGCTTTTCTATTGCCTCAAAATAAGATTGTATCATTTTCTTTTTATGGTTTACAATCATGTAAATCTGTCTGCATCCATAATCCGCGAAATTATTAATAATTCGCTCTGAAATAGGTATTTCTCCTATTGGAATAAGTGCTTTAGGCAGGATTTTTGTATATGGGAACAAACGGGTTCCTTTTCCGCCCGCCATCATAACCAGAGGGCAATCCAAATGACTCATCTTTCTGATTCTTTTGCCATTTCTAAAGACAACTTCTACAACTTCTCCATTATAATTTACAATTGGTACAGAATAAACCTCCGAATACCCAAATAACTCTTCAATTTTATCTCTGTCATAACTAAGCAGAAACTTAGGTGCATAATTGGCAATATGCTTAATAACAAGACTTGTATCACCATTTCCCAGAGTATATCTGCGTACATCACCATCTGAAATGGAGGCAACCAACTTTCTGTTATTAATTACATAAACAACTTTGCAGCGTACTGTTTCCAGCTTCTTTACTGCATCTTTAATAATAGAGTTTTCTTCAATTAACAAATCTTCAATCTGCATAATCTTTACCCATAAATCAAAGAATAAATATCTATATCATTTATATGTTCTTTATACCAGTCATATAAATCTGCCACCGACTCATGCATGTCCGTCAGACTCCAATCAGGCAGTTCTTTCCTAATCCTTTTATTATCCGCAGTATACTCATTAGCCCATCCATCATTACAGACAATAATATCATTTTTTCTGCCTGCGATTTTATTAACCAGTTCCGCCAACTCATACAGGCTCACTTTTCTACCGTTCACTGCATTATAAACATGATATCCTGGTTTCTCCAAATTGATAAACATCTCGACCAGTCTGCAGAAATCGTCTATCCACAGATAATCAAAATAGCAGTTTTGTCTTAAAGAGAGGGGTAATCCTTTTAGTGACTTGCAGCATAAATTAGAAATGAATTTGGTTTTCCAATACTCATATTTTCCAAAGTTTCCAAACAGCCGTAAGTTATATATATTTGTACTTTTTTCTATCATCTGATTAACGGTATATTTCATCAATCCGTATTGATCTATCGGGATTGAATGATGCGATATGTCCTCTTCCGTTACTGACGCAATTGGATAGCGCTTGTCATATTCTGCACCTGAACCTGTATATATCATTTTACCATACAAATCGGAATGGATAAAAAAATTATTGAAAATTCTTAAGTTATATTCCAAAGTCTTAGTGCCGTCTTTACTTTTATCTATTCCGTCACCATAAACCGCAAAGTGCAAAACAACATCATAATGCTCCTTTTTCAAACATTCAATAACTTTCTGCTCATTTAAACAGTCCAGTTCTTTGCTGGAAGGCGCATATATATCATAACCTTTAACTACAAGATACTCTTTTACGTTTCTGCCTACAAAACCAGAACCGCCTGTTATTAAAACCTTCATTCTCTCTTCCCTCACAGTTCAACCAAACCCAGACTTTAAAATCATTTATATAACTCACAGTATACACTATATATCAGCATATATCAATTCAAACCATTTCCCGTCTACTGCTCTCCCTCATTTTCATCCCCTTCTTCCAACTCTCTAACACGCTTTTCCAGAATGGCTACTACTTGCGTCAGTTTCCTAATCTTTTCATTTTGTCTGGATACAATTGAAGTAATGGACATTAGAATCATAATTATGAATCCTATAGCCATTACGAACAAGCCATTCATGTTGCTCTCTATTCCCACAAGTCTTCTGAGCAGCAGCAGAAATTGTGGCCATATTACCAAAATTCCCATAAATATCCCTGCCACTATCCACAGCAAAGTATACTTTAAGGATATTGCCTTCCTCTTAAGGAATGCCAGAATAAAAGCAAAGTAGATAATCAATATTATTATTAAACTTATCCTCAATTTTATAGATATCATACTACTTTTTATCCCTCCTGAAACCAAAACTCAATCTGCATATCAGAATTGCAAGAGTCACCTTAATCATATAGTATACAGACCGCCCCCAATTGATGGAGCTTGTCCCGCTTTCACGTTCCTTCATCACCACCGGAACTTCTTTAATGCGTCCACGGTGCATTACCGCTGCCACTATCGCCTCAGGTTCGGGATAATCATTGGGATAGTCTTCTGCATATATCTTAATAAAACGTCTGTCAACGGCACGAAATCCGCTTGTTACATCTTTAATCCGCACAAAGCATAAGCACTGAATCAATTTGCTTAAGAATAAGATTCCGGTTCTCCTAAGTATCGTAGACTGGAAACCTTCCCGCTCAATAAACCTGGAACCGATAACAATATTTGCCTCACCCTTTGTGATAGGTTCCAACATTGTATTTATATAAGAGATATCATGCTGCCCGTCTCCGTCCATCTGAACCGCTACATCATACCCCCCAGCCAAAGCATAGCGGTATCCCGTCTGCACAGCGCCTCCTATTCCCAGATTAATCGGAAGGCTGACTATATTATACTTATTTCTTTTACATATCTCTTCAGTCTTATCCCTTGACCCGTCATTAACTATAATATAGTCATACTGCGGGTAATCGTTTTCTATTATGCTTACTACTTTTTCAATATTACCCTCTTCATTATAAGCGGGAATGATGATAAGCACTTTTAGGTTGTCCATATGCTTTCTCCTGTTTTTTCATATCATAAATAAGTACAACATTTTTTACATTTTGACCACATTTTACATTTCCAACACTTCTACCCTGCAGCTATGTTCTTTCGTTTCTTTACTGTAACTAATGCCTACAGCCAAAATCCTTCCGGTATATTGAGTTTCTTCGCCCAACTTCCCCATAAAACAAAGAGCATAATTCTTATTCTTAATCTGAACAATTGCGTCTTCCGGTGTACTGTCTACTTTCAATTCAAGAATGATACTGTCGCCATTTTTGCGTTTAGGATAAAATATAAAATCTACAAACCCTTTTCCCGCCTTATCTTCACGTTCAACCCAATAATTATTGCGTGCAGAAAGATAACACAAATTTACTATAGCCGACAATTCAACTTCGTTATTATATGACAAAATAGGTGACTCTGTGTTATGTGCAAACTGCAGGATTTCTTCCATTGTTTTTGTGTCTCCTGATATTGTTGCCCGAAGCATTTGCTCTGACTTTCGTGCAAGATTATAGACATACCCAAGCGAGTCCTTGGACAACAGCAGTTCATTGAACTTATCCATCAATTCCTTATTCGGGATTAAAACCTCTCCGCTCTCATAAGTCAGGAGCCCATAGACTACCATCGCCGAATAAATCTGCTCTCTGGAGTTAATTTCCATAGAAACAGCTGCAAACTGCCCTATCTCAGCCGCGACACGTTCTCCTGACACCATAAGGATCAAATCATTTCTTACATCTTCAATATTGTGTCGGATATAATAAAACAACTCGTCATATGGTCCGGCGCTGGTCCAATAATTCCGCAGCTGATTATCTGACAGTGCCAAAACAACAGAACGTGGGTTATAAAGCCGAAGTCCTGTAGCAGTGTAATAACCATCATACCAGACACGCAGTTCTTCGCGGCTGAATTTAGAAACCGCTACGTTATTCTGATAAATTTCATAAAGATGATCCACCTCCACATCGGAAAAGCCAAAATATTCACTGAATTTCTCAGATGTCGCCATATCATATTCTGCAAACATATTCAGTTCAGAGCCGCTGGAATACTTGGCAATTGGAATAACACCTGTCATATACACAAATTCTACATAGGGTTGATCTTTGAGCAACCATTTTAAGAATAAGAGATATTCTTGTTGTTCTTCTCCGGAAATAAATGGCATATGAAAAACAGCATCCCACTCATCCAACACAAACAGAAATTTATTATCTGTCTGTTCATAAATTTTCTGTAAAACATCCCATATAGAGCACTCTTTACTTAATCCACAGTCCGCATAAGCAGCAATCAAATCTTCTATGATTCCGTTTTCAATCCGGGTAATATACTGCGAATATTTTTTACATCCTTTTGGCGCTCTGCTAAAATCTATATAGATGACATCATGCTTGTTTAAATGAGACTGGTATTCCGTATGCCTTGAAACAGCCAGTTTATCAAATATTCTGTCTTTTCTATCAGTTTTGCCAAAAAATGCGCCTACCATATTCGCCATTATTGTTTTACCAAACCGACGGGGTCTCGTAATACAGCAATAACAATTTATACTGTCAAACGATGGAATTAATTCAGTTATCAGTAAAGATTTATCAATAAAATATGGATTCTGTATTATTTTTTTATACATCTCATATGGTGCCCTGCTATTTAGATACAAACCCATACTCATATACTCCTTCACGTTACATTTTATAATATTCCATCTTTTCTAAATAATCTATACAATTAATAGTATACACTATATATCAGCATATATCAATTCAAACCATTTTTTACGTCTGCTGCTCCCCATCATTTTCATGCCATTCTTCCAACTCCCTTACCTCCTTTTCCAGAATTACAACCACTTGCGTCAACTTCATTATATTTTCATTCTGTCCGGACACATATCCCTGCCAATATCCACAGCAGAGTATATTTTAGTGATATCATACTGCTTTTGGTTCCTCCTGCTATCCTTCAAAAAAAGCCATCTACCTAAATAGATGGTTTTCATCCTTCCCCTACTAAGACTTCTTGTATATCACAATAAACATCAAACAAATCTAAAATTTCTTTTTTATTTTCGGCAGTAGAGAATTCCCCTCTGCACTCTAAACAACCTGTGCTCTCATAGTACTTATCTTCAAGAGGTCATATAAGGTATCAACAAGCACACCCAAAACCTCTGCAACCTGCTCTTGCTCCTTTTTATCAAGAAAGAGACGTGAGTCCATCATTTTCTGAATTTCATACTATGAATATCGGTATAAACCATTAATATTATATCATAGCCACAAAAGCCATAAATGTATACCATTTCAATAAGAATTACGAAGTAATTCTTGTAGCTCAGGCTGCTGAGCCTGAGCTTATTATATCATATCCACAGAAGCAATAAACATAAATCATTTCAAAAAGAATTACTAAGTAATTCTTGGAGCTCAGGCTGCCGAGCCTGACTGAAATTATAGAATGGTGACAATCATTATATTCGTATAATATGAACTTTATTTCTATAAAATCACTTCTCCCTCACATACTCCCATATATACATATTATCCCTGCTCTTCTCTACCAATATATACTCTTCTCCGCCGAACTCCATCTTTTCTCTCAACCCATAGGTCGAAAGAATACAATCCGGTACAAACTGATCATCCGAATATTCTGCAGTTTCGTTTCCGACATTTATATGTGCAAGCTCTATGCCTTTCTTCGCCATATTCCACATAGGATATTCACAATCATCTGTCATAAATTCCATGCCAACGCTTTCAACGTCGCTCTCACATATATCATTTATTACTTCTTGATATTCCGACGCAAGCTCTCTTCCCATTACATAGTACCCATCACTCCAGCTGCCTTTCATTATTCCGCCATGAAACCATGTCATTGCAAACAAATCTACAATACAAATGAAATACACAATGGGTAAAACTGCGCTCCTCACAAACGAAAATCTACAGCTCTCACTTATGTCCTGAAGCTGCACTGCTATAATTGGACACAACAGCGCCAGATATGGAAGCATATACCTTGATACATATGGCTCCCATCTCACAATTGCACAAAACAAACAGAATATCCCAAACGTAAAATATGTCAGCGCGGCAGCTTTTTGCTGCAAATTTTGCAGCAACTTTTGCTTATGCTTTATATGCCTATATATACACCAGCACAATACAATAAATGCTAATATTAAAATCACAGGATTGACTGCCGTATCGTGTCCGAATGTTTGAGCTTCATGAACCTTAAATGCCCCTCCGTCTTCAGAAATAGAAGGATGATCCAACTCCACTCTCAGAACATGCGCTGCTGCTGTCACCAGCTCATACACGATTCGGTTACTCCTATAAATATAAATATTCGGAAAATTAAATGTAAAATTTTTCAGAAAGTTTGTCATAAGATATGACGGCCGCACAGTACCGACTACCTGTCTTTGCCCAACACTGGGAGGGTTAAGCGCCTGAAAAGAAATAATGTTTCTTACTATTTCAGGAGCAATAAATATAACTATCAAAGGTACAACTATCACCAGTAATTTAATGATAGGCATAACAGGATTTTTTCTTTTTATGCATATTATAAGCAACCCCAATGCCATCATAAACATGCCTATGGAAACTGTAGGTTTCGTCAGGTAACCGTAAACAACGCATGCGCCCATTGTTAAACATGCAGCCACATTATGCTTATCATAATTAATATGTTGTTTTACTAAGACAAAATCTAAAATAAAATATGCAAAAATCAAAAGCCAAACAGTGGCAAAATGGTCTACCTGAGTTGTCAATGCTTCTGCAAATGCAATAGGCATACACATAAATAACAGAGAGGCAATTTTAGCCCACCTTTCACTGCATCCGATTTTATATGCCAATTTCACCACCAGCCATGCATTTGTCACATAACAGAAACATTGCAGCATGTTGAGAAATATATCCTTTTTTCCGCACATAATATATACATGCAGATTCACAAACGAGGCTAATGCAGGACTTGCAACCTGTCTGATATTATTGGTTGAAAAATGAGCAACCGTTCCATCCTGTGCCCAGTGTGCAACTCTCGTCAAGTGATAGGTCATGGAATCCCAATTATGCGGAATTGTACCTATCGCCCACAAAAAGGTAACTGCTCCGATTATGATATGAATCGGATATTTCTTAAACGCACCAACTACACTTATAATACTTAATCTAAAACTGAGTTTTTTCTTTTTTAATCTGAACAATATGATCATAGCAAGCGCCACATCAAGCAGTATCCATCCTGCGAACAAACATGCCCGGTTAACTGCATGCATCAGTGACAAAACTTCTGTCACAATATACATGTATGTCACCCATAAAACGATTACATAAGAATATCTTTTCCCTTTATCTTTAATTGCTCCAAAAAGCACATAAAACATAAAAGCTGCTAACAGCATATTCGCTTCCTCTTACCTTGTCCTTTTAAACTAAATCCTGCCAATGAGAATTATATCCTAACTTACACTCCCTTAAGCACTTCGCTCTTATCCCTGACATGTATCTTTTTATCTACCACTTCGTAAATCACATCGCAGTTTTTTATTGTAGTCAGCCTATGTGCCACTATGATCAGAGTCACCTGCCCCTGCAGCGCATCAATTGCCGACATGATAGCTGTCTCCGTCTCATTGTCAAGCGCGGAAGTCGCCTCGTCAAGCACCATGATTTCCGGTCTGTGATACAGCGCCCTCGCTATGGCAATCCGCTGTCTCTGACCTCCCGAAAGGCGCACACCCCGGTCACCCACAAGTGTATCGACTCCGGCAGAAAGCGTCTGCACAAAGTCATACATCTCTGCCCGTCTCAGCACATCTTCTACCAGCTCGTCATCTATGTCCTCGTGTTCCACGCCAAATGCCACATTCTCCTTAATGCTTCCGGACGACAGAAACACTGACTGAGGCACATATCCTACCATCTCTGCCCATTCATCCGGAATATCGGTTATATCTATACCATCCACTGATACCTTGCCATACTGTGGTATCAACAATCCAAGCAGTATATCCACAAGGGTGGACTTTCCTGCACCTGACGCACCTATGACGGCAACCGACTGCCCCTTCTTTATCGTAAGGCTGGTTTTCTCTAATATATTTTCAGTATCTTCTTTATATCGGAATGATATGTTGTCAAGCACCAGAGCATCCTTAAAAGGTTTCCTTACCACTTGTTTCTTATGATGCACACCTATATCACGTGATATCAATCTGGCCCGCCTGCGCTCTCCATTTGTAAAATCCGCCTCAGGATGCTCCGCAGCATACTGTTCGGCTTCTACAATATTATTGTATACAGCTTCAACACTCGGAAGGCTGGCCAGAACATGATTAAGTGAACTTGAAATCCTGCCAAGGGACGGCAGTATACGGAAAGCTCCCATAGCAAATGCCGCAAGTGTTGAAATAAAGTCCGCCGACATACCGCCTGCAACTGCCCTGACCCCTACCATTGCTATAAAACCGGACACGCACAAGCCTTCAATAATATACGATGGGCTCTCCATTCCTAAAACCTGTTTACTTTGTGCCATCTGTACTTGTATCTGATTTCTCTCATAATTATCAACAAAATACCTCTGACGGCGCAGAACCAGCACATCCTTTATACCGCCAAATGCCTCATATATTGCCTGACCCGATTTGCCTGCATATTTCCAATATTTCATGCCGGCCCTTCGCATAACATTCCTACATATAACATATATGAACAAAATACATACAACCGCCATAGCAATCATCAGCAACGAAAACAGCCAATCGGTCACAAGCATGAACATACATATCAGAGAAATCGTAAGAATATCTGATGCCAATTTGAAACCGGTATTCAGCACACCATATACAGATGCGCTGTCTCCCGATACACCTCTGCTTAGTTCTCCATAGCTTTTCTGTAAGAAAAACTTATATCCTCTGCTCATATAGGATTCCATCATATGTATAGAAAGCTCCCTCTGTATTTTGCAGGAAAATTTAATACGAACCCATGATAGAAAAATGAAAAATCCGTTTTTAAGCAGATAAACCGCTATAACGCTTCCCATTATAAAGATAATCAGTTCCCTGTGGTCAAAGTCATGTAAAAATGGAAATACCTTTGCCATAGAGCTATTCAAAAACTGTTCCGGTTCCATCAACACACCCATCACCGGTATAATGATTGACACCCCCAGACACTCCAGAATGGAACCAAAAAGAGTCAGCAGAAAAACAAGAATACATAAGACCTTCTGCGGACGGTTTAAAATATATGCCATTTTTTTAAGCAAATTACTCATTTTATGCATAATCAATTACTCCATTCCTATCACTATTATTCTATCCATATATTCTTTAATCAACATATCTTTAACAACAGCATCCTTTAACATTTTTTCTTCAAAATCGGCCGCTTAATAAACTTCATTTTTATTGATACCAATTTTGCCCAAAACTGTCTAAGAGCAAATGTACAGCACTCACTCAACGTTATCCGTAAAATCCTCCGACCAATTTGTTTAGTAAACCGTTCTAAACTAATCAATTCATTAATCGAATCCTTATAAAACTTGACTGCCAATTTCTCCCAACTGCGTTTTTGAGGATCTCTTGTATAAAAAAAATATAAACATTTTAACAATCCTGCCCGATACAATCCGCATATACTGTTTTCTACATCATTTTCACAGTACAATAGCAAATCTCTTAATTGCTGAAAACTGAATTCCGGATAAAACCAAGGAATTTTTTCTTCCCTTGTCTGCTTTATTCCCTCTTTACTTCTATCAGTTATTTTTATGATTGTTCTCCCATACCATTCCCACTTACCAGCATTAATGAGTTTTTGTTGATATTTAACACGTGCCATATTCATGTATTCATCGCGCTCTCGCTTTGATATATACTCCAGCTTAATATTAAACATATCTTTTATTTGATTTATAACAGTTCTTGATATGTAATATGTACCTGGATGAGTTACAAAATTCCAACAAGTGCACCTGATTGTAATATCATTAAATTTATTACTGTATCTTTGCAAGAAAGGAGACGCTGCAATTACTTCGGACTTACTATTCTCTAACACCTTGATAAAATCATGCAGCAAACTAACATCCAACGTATCTCTATCATTAATGGCTACGCCATATTTACCAATGCCTAAAACCAATGACTTCATCGCATTATATCCCGCACCACAATTCGTATTATTTCTTATGATTTTAAGCCTTTTATCATTGTATTCTTGTAACCTATCCCATGTACCGTCATCGGAAGCATTATCGCAGACTATAATTTCTATGTCCTGCCCACTATACTGAAGCAAGTTATCTATATTCTTACACAGCCATTCTTTACGATTGTATGAGGCTATTCCTATACTCAAAATTATATCTTCCATTATTCCTACCCCTGCTCACTTTTATATCTCTATATTGCACCAATAACAGTGGACACATAATCTTAGCATACTGATCAATAATCTTGTATATTGTTACTGTCTTCAAAGATATATAAATCTTTAAATGTGCCTCCATTAAGAATACATGCAGCAATCAGTCCGCTGCATTTTACCCCCATGCAATAATCGCACTTAGCAATGGTCGCCATTTCAACTGCGTAGCCTATTGCAGTCTGTTCGTGCCTTTGTTTTGACCAGCCAGCATGTTCACGCAAATTCTCGCTATATTTCTCTCCATTATTATTTACAATTTCTTCTGCTGTTCGGGCATTTTTCTTATTAAAATCATAAAAGTTACGACGTTCCCGTTCAATATAAATAACTTTGCTCCCCAGTTTCTCCTTAAAATATTCAATACTTTCCTGAAACATCGTTGTAATTAACACATGTGTGCAATTCCATTTAGTCATGTATTCTAATATCAATTTATAGGTTTCTTCCAATGACAACGCTTTAGGATGCTTTTTATAGAGGATCCTCTGTGCCTCCGTCATCTCTTTATCATCCCTTCCAAATTCTTCTCTCAGAACAACCCCCAGCACACACATTCCCGGATGGAACAATTTCTGCTGTGTACTCTCAATTTTTGCCTTTATTTCAGGTTTAAATATCCAGATTTTCCGGCTTATTTGATTAAGCTTCGCATAATATTCCCGCCACTCCTGAATTTTCGCATGTACACGCCAATCACGGGCATTTCCATTTATCTCCTTGCATGTACTACGCAGTACATCACCACCATTTATCGCACTGACTAATACATTTCCTTCACAAAATGCATCATTTATAGATTTCGGTTGTTGGAAACAATATTCCCACAAGTTATTCAATCCGAATTTTCCTTGTATGAGATCATCGCTAAATCCAACATCTATCAATGGTATATAATTATTTGCCACAGCCCATTCATAATAAAATAACATTTTATTTGCAACTAAAAACAGTCCCTGTCCAAAACCAAAGCGAAAAATGTAATAATTTGGCTTCTTCAATCCATTCTTATTGCGAATATAGTACGCATCAGCAGATACTTCCGTACTGTTTCGTTTTATATTCCATATACTATACTTAGAACATAAAAAATCAAACGCTTTATCCGGAAATATTTTTTCCATCATTATAAAAATTATTGATTTTATATTTTTGTCTTTCACATTAATTTCCTTATGCCTTTCTTAACCTATAAGCTTGCTTCACTCACTAAATCAAATGCCATCCCTTCTGTCCTGCATAAATATCAATGGGCATATCTATGTTCATCCATTTAGACGGAGCAACCACTATTTTGCTACTATTCTCTGCTAAATACTGAGCCCACCATCCAAACGTCGTATTTCCTATAATAAAATGCTTACACAGACTCATGGCTGCCAGAGATAAATGAACCGGAAATTCTTTTGCCTGACAGATTACGTCATACTTCTCACAGTCAATAAAATGCTCTTTAACATATTCAACATTGTCAGAGCAAACGAAAAATAAGGGATTTTCTACCTGACCAAGCATATACTCAATTGCTTTTTGCCAATACTCTCTCGTGCACACATCATACATTGGGTTTTTAAGACCATTCTCAACCATAATACTGATACATACAGAATTTCTCTCCCTCAGCTTACTAATTCCGGGATACATGCTATTTTCCAATTCGCTTACGAGATTCAATGATTCTTTTAGTTTTACACTTATTCTCTCAAAATATAATTCGCTTTGAAAAAAGCCGCATATTATGGTATTCCTTTTCTTATTGACCTTATATGGCAAATAGCCATTTTCAATTGCCACCAGTCCAAAATAATTCAAAACGGGCTCAAAAATTTTTTCCAATTTATATTTCCTGCGGTAATTGGTTTTATAAATAAATCTGTAATAAAAGCATAATGTAAGATAAGGAATAATAAATGATTTCGTTTTCAGCATCTTTCTATCCTGAACATATTCCACATCAGGCAAAGGATACTCTCTCAGCGAATCAATCCAGTTTCTTTCCAGAACTTCCGATTCATCTATTATGATACGAGTTTTCTCCCCCAACTCTTCCTGAATCATACGCGCTATTGCATACTGAAATAATTGATTGCCGATTCTTCCCTTTAAAATTAAAAATATCATTTAATGCTCCTTGCTTCATAATTATAGTAATATCTACTTTTTTATTCTCACATAACTATATTCAAGCCAGCAAAAGACCTTACAGAATGTATACATTTTATGTCTCAGCGCTGCATATTTCAGCTTATCCCAAAGCGGCAGCTTCAGATTTTTCAAATCAACTTTCCAAATACTTTTTCCTACCGCTGTTTCTTCCATGATTTTTTTCATTCTTTTATGAAAACTCTCTTCTTTATTTTTCTTATGAAAATCGTACTCACGATTCACATAACGATAAAGCATCTTGAAGTTTTCCAAATCAACGGATTCCTTTAAAAAAGAATCTGCATCTCCAAACTTTTCATTCATCCATTCGCAATATGCCGAAGCGCTCTTATACCATGCTCTGTCAAAGCTCCGTGACATAGACTCCGTATTAATACGGTATCTGTAATGATGCTCAGAAGTCATAAACACAACTTTTTCTGCTGCAAACAGGCATGGATATGTAACTGCCGCATCCTCGCCATCCCGTATTACCTCATTCATTCCTGACAGAATACTACCCAGCAATTCCCGCCTGAATATTTTATTCCACAGTGCCGGAGCTACATTTCTAACCAAAGAGTTATCATGACACATCATAACAGGGTATATACTTCGTATCAATCCTTCCTTATCATATACCCCGTCACATACGTTGTCATGCCACAATTCCACTCTGTCCGGATAAACAAATTCAAATCCCTCTACAATCATATCTGCATCTGTCTGCAGAGCTGCCTTGCACATAGTCTCATACATACCCTGCGCAATACTGTCATCTCCGTCCACAAATGCTGCATATTCTCCTGTAGCCGCCTTTATTCCTGCCTTTCTTGCGCTTACCAATCCGCCGTTTTCCTTATGGATTACTTTAATACGTTTATCCCTTTTAGCATATTCATCACAAATATCCGGGCAATTATCAGTTCCTCCATCATCCACTAATATAATTTCCAAGTCGGAAAATGTCTGGGTTATGATACTGTCTATACATTCAGGTAAATACTCCTCAACCTTATAAATCGGAACTATAATACTTAGGAAGGGCATATGGACTCCTTATCGGCTACACGTATTTATTTCTATTCTATAAATCATTCAGAATGTGAATAAATTCATTCACATTCTTTTCTTCCCAAAAGAGATTCTTCCATATTTCATAAGAACGGTTCCGGAGTTTATTTCTTTCTTCATCTTCCAGATAATACATTCTGCGTATTGCCGCAGCAATCTCATATGCTTCCGGATTTGCAGCAAGCAGCTCTCCATTCCCGTCTATCATTTCAGAAATGCCTCCTACGTCTGTGCCGATAACAGGTATTCCTAATGACATTGCTTCCTGAATCGAAACCGGAATCCCCTCGGTAGACGAAGTGGTTATAAAACAGTCAACCCGGTTATTTTCATAGTAATCCAAGATTTTTTCATTAGCCATAAATCCCATAAATTGAAAAGAAATATTTTTTCTTGCAGACAGCTTATCTTCCGCATACTGTTTCACCTTTTGGTAATCCGGTCCGTCTCCAAAATGCAGCCAGTCCACCCTCTCATTTTCCAATAAGTCCAATGCATCAATAATAAGCTGTATGCGTTTTAACGGAATCACTGTTGAACAACTTACCAATCTGAAAATATCCCCACGATTATTCCGTCCGGATTGCTTATTTCTTTCCCTTGTCCCTAATCTGCTTACAGTATATTTCCCTGTATCATTTTTTTCATAAGTATTTTCATAGTATTTCTTTCCTGCTTCAGCAATAAATATAATTTTATCTATATTTTCAGTCATGATTTTCTTGAAGGGTTGTCGTCCGCCTGTATATCGTTCGTTATACAGATCAAAGCCATGCGTTCTGGTAACTATTTTCATATTCTTATATTTTTTTCTCTTTTTAGTTAAACTATAAGTATAATAGTAAAACCAGAATGTATAATATACTGCCGATTCTGTATTATTAAGGATTCCCTTCTTTTCCATTTGACTCAGATTTGCCGATGCCAGAGCATAATAGCCAATTGACTGATAAATCCTGCTTAATATTTTTTCCTTACTTTTTATAATATCAGTAATTTCTCTCCATCCGTCTGCATCCAGCAAATAACGCAATGCATACAGGAATCTTTGTATTATGTTTATAGAAAGGCTAATATTAATCACTTTTATTTCGGGAGGTAATTCAGTTATATTTTGTGTATCAAGAAGCATGTCCTCATACGCATGCGAAACAATTGTAATATCATAAATCTTTTCCAATTTTTCCAGTTCCGGCAAAATGAATGTTTTTTCGCCTTTTCCATAAGGGAAAGTTTCTGTTGAAATAATAAGCTTCTTTTTCATAGTTTCCTTACTCTCAAATTATATTACTTACTTATCAAAACCTATCTTTCCTTTCAGTTCCTGTTTCATACGCTGTTTTTCCTCATCGCTTTTACATTTCCATGGAGTATCGTAACACGGAACTTCATTCATCCTCTTACGGTTCTTATCAATATACGAATCGTATGAGCAAATCACCTGCGCCGGATTACCACATACCACAGAATTATCGGGAATGCTTTCTCTTACTACGCTTCCCGCCCCTACAATAACATCATTTCCAATTATTACACCCGGAAGTATAATACTTCCGTAGCCAATAAATACATTGTCTCCAATAGTTACCGCTCCAACCTTGCTATACCCAAGCGCTGATTTCGTACTGGCATCATGGGTCAATATAGTTGAATGAGAAATAGTAACCTGATTTCCGATAGTTACCAAAAAACCATGTCCGTAATCAATATTACTCGAAAAGACAGCTGTGTTCTCCCCTATCGTTACGCCTCTTTGCCGTAACTGCTCTATACTTTCCCCATTCCCCGCAATTCTATTGTACAGCCTCTTGAATATATTCATATATTTCACCGTTCTATCTTTCTAACAACTCTTCATTTCGCTTTCCATATCCTGCAAAACAGAAAGCATTGTTTTAGGCATGTCTACTATATCCTCTGCAAATTTACGTATTTCAGAAACCATTGTTGCCTTTGTTCTTGTTCTATGCATTTCATCATAGATATCTATAATCCTATTTATATCAATCGGCGCAGCATCCTCAGAAAACTTATTATAGAACCATACATCTCTGTTCCTGAATATATCAATCTGACATCCTGAAATAATAGGAAGACCTTTAGCAATATATTCTCTGGATTTCAGTTCGCTTGACAGATAAATATTATCTTTGTACAGTCCCATTGCCGTAACTCCAAAATCAGCAAACTCATAATATGGTTCTATTTCTGCCATACTCTTCATACCATAAAATATGATTTTATCCTTCAAATCATATTTTTTTACCAGTTCTTCATAGTATTCCCGCTCCGTCCCATCTCCAAAGATATGGCAGCACAGATTGCGTTTACCGCCCGCCGCATAATATTCATGAAACCCTTCAATCAGCCGCTCGTATCCGTGATGCTTCATCATCAGCGTAACTATCAGTAAATGAATCGTTTCCACATCACGTTCCATATTTTGAATTGGCTTAATTGCGGAAACATCAATTCCATTGATAATTTGAATCGTGTCAATATCAAAGATCTTTTCATAATCCATATAAGTTATGATTTTCTCTACATACTTTTTAAGCTTAGTACGGCATATTTCATCCCATTTAAACATAAGCCAATACATTATTCCCGGCAACCGTTCACATTCATACGGATAAGATGAAACTTCCACATAAATCTTTGCGCCATTCTTCCACAATCTCTTTATCATTCTATTGTAAAAAGTATCAGCCATTCCATATCGGTTATAAACGAAATCATATTGCTTGTCCTTTAAGAATTTATACATCTTAATATAAGCCGGAGTTTTCCTTATATATCCCACGTTTGCCAGAACTTTTTCACTTCCGTTTTCTCTATATATTACCTTTCCGTCTTTTATAAAGACAAAATCTACCTTATATCCTGCTTCCTCAAATACTTTAATCTGCGCTCTTATTTTCTTACAGGCTCCATCCGATTTTTCATTACTAAAATCCCATGTGGACAAATATAATAATCTCATTTTTACTGTTTCTCCAATAAATTCAGAGTCTTAACTTTACTGTACCCGTTTCCATGTATGCTGCTCAAAATCATATTTCTTAAGTATTCTCGCCGGATTTCCGCCTGCAATACAATAATCAGGCACACTCTTTGTCACAACGCTCCCTGCCCCTATCACACACTTTTTCCCGATTGTCACTCCCGGCAGAATGCAGACTTTTTCTCCAATCCACGAACCCTCACCAATCACAACAGAACCTCCGCTCAGGGGCTGGTCCATATAATATGCATCACTTTCCGGATCCATTCCATGATTTTGACTGGTAATTATAACATTGCTGGCAATCAACACACCTTTCTCAATATGTATCTTATCCTTTGCCAAAATGCTGAAATTATATCCAATATAGCAGCCATCATCAATTTGTACTGCTATTTCGTCCGTGTCATCTGCATAGATTGATAATCTGGCGCGATCCAGAATTTTGACATTATTTCCAATCATAATTTTTTGCGGGTTGGAAATAACGAAAGGATTAAATACAAATGAATTCTCTCCTAATCCGGCAAGTTGTTTAATCCATCTTTTTTTTCTAAAATTTAACATTTAAGCTGCCATGCTCCTCTCAGTCTATGCGAGTTTATATTGATGCTTCTCCAAACAACTTCTATGCAATCCTGAAAATTTATAATATAATGTAAATATAATGCTTCAATATTATGCAGTGTTTAACTCACACGAACAATAGTTAAAACTGCATTTCCTAATTTTAACATTATACCATATTTATTTACTATTTACAAACATTTACCACTCTATTTAATTTAAAGGAATCCGTGATCTTTATTTAAAAAGGGAGCAATAGACGTATCATGAATATAGTATACATTAATACAGTAAATAATACGGGCAGCACCGGCAGGATAACAAATGATTTATCTCATATTGCTGAAGATAGCGGCTTTACGCCCTATATCGCATACGGAAGGGGCGCTGTTCCTTCAAATTCAAACGAATATAGAATCGGTAACCGGATAGACTTCTTCCATCATGTCGGATTCCATTTCTTGACAGGACGGACCGGCTTCTTTTCGCGTTCTGTCACGGAGCGGTTTCTGCGTCGGCTGGACAATATCAAACCTGACCTTATTCATTTGCATAATATCCATGGATTCTACATCCATGTCGGCATGTTGTTTGATTATATCAGGCAACATAATATTCCTGTTGTATGGACTCTTCATGATTGCTGGCCTTTTACCGGTCATTGTGCGTATTTTGACTATGCACAGTGCAACCGATGGCAGTCCGGCTGCCATGATTGCAGCATTTATCGTTCAGCTTATCCATATTCGATTTTCAGGGATAACAGTAAAGAGAATTATGCATTAAAAAAAGAAGCCTTTTCCAATGTAAAGAATCTGACAATCGTCTCACCAAGCAATTGGCTTTCAGATATGGTAAAATCTTCTTTTTTAAGCGCCTATCCGGTTAAAGTAATTCCAAACGGAATCAATCTGCAGACATTCCGTCCGTTAGATATGGAAAAAAATACAGCACACACAAAAAACATACTGGGCGTAGCCAATGTATGGTCTGAAAGGAAAGGACTGTCCGCCTTCCTGAAACTGGCGGATATGCTGGATGATACTTATCATATAACTCTGGTGGGACTCAATCGTAAACAACAAGTGCACATTAGCAGGCAATTTCCACATAAGATCACAGCCATTCAAAGAACACAGAATCTTAATGAACTTGTAGAATTGTATAACAATGCATTTGTATTTGTGAATCCGACATTAGAAGATAATTTTCCTACCACTAATCTGGAAGCGCTTGCCTGCGGCACTCCCGTCATCACCTATCAGACAGGGGGAAGTCCGGAGTCTCTGGATTCTTCCTGTGGCATTGTAGTTGAAAAAGATGATATCTCAGCTCTCTGCCGTTCAATCACATCACTTCCGGAAAGTGGCATAACCCGAGCAGCATGCCGGCAGCGGGCGCATGTGTACGATAAGAACAAGTGCTTTATGGAATATATCAGTCTGTACAATAATATATTATCTAGGTCATCTGCTTCTCTTTAAGAAGATAGTACCCTAAAATAAATGCCGCCTTTTTTCTGACTACTAACCGTAAAAGCATATTCCGGTTACTGACATAACCTTTTCTTATCACTTTCGGAATAACGCTTTGAGTCTTATCATCATGGCAGATTCTCTTAATATTCCGGTAGGCATTTCTAATTCCGTTTCTCTTTGCATAACGAGCTTCATCCCGCACACATTTACATATGTTCAGGGCAAATTTAAAATCAATCCGCTTCTCTGCATCTTCCTTATTAATGCAATAAGATATTGATTCCTGCATCTTGTCATGGTGCAGCTTATATGACTCAAAACGTTTATCAGCATATCCTCGCGATTTAGAATCCTGATAGAGACAATTATAGTATAGCATATCCGGAATAATTACAATCTTTTTTGCACAATGGCATATCCCAAGGTTAAAAAGAGAATCCTCACTGTATCTTATTTCTTTACCTGCATAGCGAATTCTATTTCCGCGGATTAACTCTCCACTATACACTGCGCAGCAGGATGAGCCCGTCACAAAATGTCTTTCATATTCATTCTCAGGAAGGTTGCCCAAAAAGTAATTGATAAATTTTCCTCTTATTTCATCATCCTGATAAATCTGCTGACTGTCCAATTTTAAGGAATGATCAAGCAGCCGCCCTGTACTCTCTACCAAATTTCTTCCAAAATAACAGGCATCTGCTTTATTCTCTTCCAATACTTTCACACATATCTTATACGTATCAGGATCAATATAATCATCCGCATCAACAAAGGATATATATTGCCCCTTTGATTCAGAAATCCCCTTATTTCGCGACGCCCCGGCACCTTCATTCTCTTTATCAATGACTTTTATTCTGGAGTCTCTCTCCTCCCATTTTCTGCATATCTCTAAAGAATTATCCGTGGAACCGTCATTAACAAGGATAATTTCTATATCCTTTATGCTCTGTCCCGCTATACTTTCCAGACACCGTTCCAGATATCTTCCTTTATTATAAATCGGAATAATTGCCGTTACGACAGGCTGCATTTTTCTCACCTCTATTAAAGATTCTCGCAAAAACAAGCGGTTTCAACAAACAATACAACGACATATAGAATATCCCGAATCCATATACGACATATCTTTGCAGACCTATATGGACTACTGATGTTGCAAATACAAACAAAAAATTATTCAGAATCATTAATACTGCAAATTCTATAGTTTCTCTTGATGCTTTCTTCTTTATCCCCCATATTACGGAAGAAAAAGCACTAAAGTAAACAAGAAACGTTATGAGATAGCTGAACCAATAGAATGCCCTTTTATGAAAAAAGACCGTTGAAATCAATCCGCTTGGCACTTGAAATAACCCGCTCCTTAGCCACCGCAGCGGATGATGTCTGAATAATGTTTCCGCTATCTGCACCACACTGACACTATTCTGACCATATTGAACGGCTATACGCAGAGACTCTCTATATACGTGTTCCAGTTGTATATATATCCTGTCAGCAATGAATAAATCCTTATCCAAAGAATTCAGTATGAGCTCTTTTTCCAGCAGTTCATCGTATAAATTTTCATAAAGCTCCCTTAAATCCCGGTCCTCAAACAATTCTCTGTCTTCATATTCTGCAGCAAACAGCATCTTGGCATAAAATATGCCTCTTCCCTGAGCCTCAATATTCCGATCCGAAACATCCAACAGGGCTTCTTCTGATACAGGTATATATATCTCGTTTAAATTACTTTCATATTCATTTTGAGCAGGTCTGTTCAAATTTACCAGCCCATACTGAAGCAGCTTATTACACTGTTTATATGCATAAAAGGCTCCGGCGAATAGCAGCAGGCTTATACATATACCAATCGTCGCTCTCTTAAGAAAATAATATTTCTGTCCGGATTTCGGTCGTATCATAATCAAATAGAATATCACACAAACCGGTATTACCAGCGTCAGCATCATCTGTGTCCTGACCAATGACAGCAATACAGCTATAACCAGACCTGCTATTCCGTATTTTATCTTTCTTTCCCAGACTGCTTTCAGCATGCACACGATAAGAATGTAGAACAATGGAAATGCAAGCGCTTCTGTAACAATCATTCTGGAGGACATACCTTCCGGCAAAAAAACTGCATGGGGAACAAATGATAATATGAAAAACATTATGCTCTCAGCTAAATTTAACATAAGCCTCTTTCGCAAAAATCTTATTAACAGCATAGATGCCGACAGATTAATTAAGATTTGCCACACGACTACAGCATATAAATAATATGTTTCCCCAAACACTGCACGATTCAGAGACAAAAACAACGGATACCCCGGTACCACTCCTATTATTACCTGCCGCGCAAGATAGGCGGGACTGTCATCAAATATAATCGCTTCCAGCCCAAACGGAATATCCAATATGATGATTCCAATCAGAACCATCAGGATATTCAGGACGACATCCTCGACCTTTCTGTTTTTTATCATGCTTTTACCTCTTTTACTTCTTCTACTTTTCCGTCCTTCACCTGATACACATAATCACAGTTTTTTATAGTGCTCAGCCTATGTGCAATTATAATCAATGTAACATTTCCGGATAAACGCTCCACAGCCTCCATAACTGCACTCTCTGTATCGTTATCCAGCGCCGATGTCGCCTCATCCAATACCAGCACTTCCGGATTATTATATAGAGCTCTGGCAATTCCTATACGCTGCCGCTGTCCGCCCGACAGTCTCATCCCGTCTTCACCGACCATTGTTTCCAATTTGTCAGGAAGTGACTCAACAAAGTCTTTTAACTGTGCCATTTCAATTGCATTCCATAAACGTTCCTCATCTATTTCTTCTTCTATAATCCCAAAGGCAATATTGTTTTTTAATGTATCGTCTGTAAGATAAATTGTCTGCGGAATATATCCCAGACTTTGATGCCACTGGTAAAGATTATCATAAATATTAACACCATCCACTTCAACCGTGCCTGCCGTCGGTCTCATTACCCCCAGAATAATATTAGCCAATGTCGTTTTACCGGCGCCTGATGGTCCTATAAATGCTACCGATTTATTTTTCGGAATATTTATATTGACATCTTTCAAAACATATTCTGCAATACTTGAATAACGGAAATCCAAATTTTTCACGGAGATATCTTTTCTCAGCCCAAGTTTTTCACTTTTATTAATATCATCATCCTCACTGACTGTAAAATTTTCTACTTCTTTTAAGGCATCATATATAGCATGTACAGATGATCCGCTGAATGCAATAATTCCCAGATTTGTAGTAATCTTATTAACAGAAGGAAGCATACGAAAAGCTGCAACAGCAAAAGTAGATAATACAGCAATGAAAGCATCCATATCTACCCCTATATATAAACGCAAGGCAACGACGCTCAGCAAGCCACCTACACATAAAAACTCCATAACAGGCTTGGGCAGAGCCAGCATCCAATTATACCTTCTCTGGCATGTAGCATTCTTTTCACTCACATTATTGTATTGATTTACAAAAAAAGGTTCTCTGTTAAGTATTTGTATTTCTTTGATTCCTCCAAATGCCTGAAGAGAATATTTTGCCATATCTGCATTATAACGCCTTGCCTGTTCTCCCTGATATTTCAGATTCTTTTTATAAATCTTCATATATAGAATCATGAATATGGTGAACATAACAATAATTGACAACGTAATCAAAGAATCGGTAATAAAAAGAAATACCAAAAGCGCCACACACACGCATAAATCTGTAAGCATCTGAATGCCTGCTAATATCGCCTTTATAAAAGATTGTGTATCATTTATTACCGTCCTCATCAGTTCCGTACTATTATGCTGCGCATGAAATAAATAAGGCTGCACCATATAAGCACGCATCAAACGGTAAGATATCCTCACTTGATTATTAAATGCAAACCGATTCTGGAGTTCACTCTGTAGTATCACATATGCATTCTTCACAAGATACACTCCAATAATAAATATGCAGATAACTATCATAAAACCGTTTGTGTTTTGAAAATGAAATGCATTATAAAAAAAAGAAAAGTATGGCTTTTCCAAAATATTCTGTGGGTTAGTCATAGCCTCAATCAAAGGCAGAATCGCCGTTACACCTACAACTTCCAATGCCGTACCGACTAACATCACTATAAACAAAATAAACAGTCTGAACTTTTGTTTTTTATTAAATACATAATTCAATTCATGTAATATCTTCATTCCTGTGACTCCAAAACCTTCCTCTTAACCTGCAGACAGATAAATTATTTAGATAAACCATTATTAGAAATGCGCATAAGCTTATCCTTAATACGTATTTTCATTAACAACACATACATGGCAACATTACTATGCATGGTCAAATGTTTTGCACTATATCTGCCCTGCTGTTTATTTGTATACACTTCATCCATAAACTCATAGTATCTTTTAGCTATCTGCTCTATGCTTTCCAGATTCATTTTATCCTGATAAGAATCATAGTTTGCACATACTTTATCCAATAACCCCGGAATTTCACTATAGTCATCAAATAATTCTCCGGCTTCTCTTACCAGTTCCGGATGCCCCCCATCACGCAATGCTACTACAGGCAATCCGCAAAACGCCGCCTCTATCAGTGCATTTGAACATGGGTCTTTTTGTGAAGCAGTTATATAAATGTCGCAGCTCCTTAACATCTCGGCCAGTTCTTCTGATTTAAGAGGTTCAATTTTCTGTATATTCCTAAACTCTATAGGTGAATTACCAACAAAAAACATTTCATACTTTTCAAAGTTCAAATTATCATCAAGGTACTTATATGTTTCAAAACCTTTATGAATATTATCAGACCAGCTTGAGGCAATCAAACGTATTTTTTTTCCCTTCTCTATCTGACATGTCTCTTTTCTATAGAAAATTTCCTGATTCGGGGCGTTTGGAATAGTTACCTCAAACTTATTCCGATTCAGTCCCAAAGCATAATTGGCTTCTCTTGAATATTCTGTCTGGAACACTGTTGCATCTGCAACGAAGCGATTCATGTTAAATGCAATTAAATCTCTGTTGTCCTTCTTCGCCGTATATGAACTGCAAGGTCCGTCCATCCTCTGTACAAACAGCTGTTTTCCATTATTCTTTTTCGCATGAAGGACTTCTTTGGTCGCATTACTGCTATTATATAAAACTATGTCTGCATTCGCAATATTCTCTTCATAACAGCCCTGACTTTCAAAAACATTCTTAAGCGCTTTCAGGAACTGGTTGACGCCTCCATATGGTCCGTTTCTGAACTGATATAAAATGTGAATCTTCATTATGCGCTGCGCCTTTCCAACTATTTTATGCCAAATTCTTTTAGAATTCCTATATATTTTTCCCCCACGACATCAATGGAATAATTATCTTTCACATACCTGCTGCCCTGATCCGCCAGTTGATTCCTTCTATCAGGATTTTCAATAAGATTCTTGAGCGTATCATACCACTCATGTTCCGTATTACACAAAATAACCGGCGTATTCAAATATGAGGGCAGCGGGCTGGCAACAACCGGTAATCCTACCGCAAGCGGATAAGCCGCTTTTGTAAAACTATGTCCACGATGTTCAATCCCATCCATTGGTCTGGGTGCTATCATGATATCTCCCTGCATCAAAAGCGAAGGTATCTTTTTCTGATTATATGGAATGTAGCGATAAGGGATTCCCTGAATATGAGGGTCCTTCTCACACACATAAATCATTTCGCTCCCATACTCTTCCTGAATTTTCCTTATAGTTTCTTTTACACATAAGGTGTCTTTTGCTTTTGCAGAATATCCGCAATATATTAAATTGACATTTTTATTTGAAGAATGTTGTTTTTTTTCCTTAAAAAAACTCTCATCAACGCTTTCCGGTATCATTCTGACATCCCTATGGCGTTTCATAAAGACCTGCTGCTGAACCTCCGAAGGAACGCCCATTATATCGGCAACCTTCAGGATTCTTAAGATATTATCCTTTTCTTTATTCTGTATATTATCGTCATTCAGATAATCACAAAAACTTTCAAAATATATTTTAGTTCCCTGTTGATGCAGTTTTTCTGCAATCCGTGCAGATGAGTCATAACAGGTTTTGCTAAAAAACACAGCTTCATATTTTTTAAACGGTTTGTATAATTCAACAGGAATGCCATGTTTTCTAAAGTACTTCATAACGTCATAACATCGCATGCGAATACTTGCCATTGCTTTATTATATGGCTGTATATCGTCTATACAGAATGCAACACGGCAGCGTCTAAATGACTGCATAATATCATTCAATAAAAATAAGTCTAAATATTTCATAATTATCCATATCCTCTAATTCGGTCTTACAGAACCGTCTATCATGTTCTCAAGCCACATTGCGCTTACCTTATCAACCGAAAATCTATCACGGATACCTACTGCCGCTTCTGATATCTGCAATAACTTATCCTGATTTTTTATAAGATGCTCCATTGCTTCTGTTAAAGCCTGTTCATTATTGATTGGGATTAATAACCCGTTTACTCCGTTTTCAATGCACATGGCAGAACCTCCGATCGGACAGTCCGTTGCAATAACGGGCAGTCCCACTGCCATTGCTTCCATCAGGGAATTAGATACTCCCTCATAATCAGAGCTTAATACATACAGGGAGCAATCCTTAATCCTATTCAACAGCTTATTCGTAAATCCCATTAAAAAGATGCTTTCCTGCATCCCCTGCGCGGAAATCTGTTTCTCCAGTTCTTCCCTCAGCTGCCCTTCCCCATATATTTCCAGTACATACTCCGGATATCTCTTATGGAATCCGGCAAATGCATTTATTAATAATTTATGGTTTTTCTGTTCCGTCAGCCGCCCTGCCGCTGCGACTGCCTTTCTTCTTTTTCCTGTGTAAACCTCCGGAAGCTGTGGATCAAGCGGATTTGGAATGACGCACAACTTATCCTTTTTCATTCCGCGGCTGATAAAATAATCCTGTGCCGCAAATGTCTGACAGACCAATTTATCCGCCCTTCTATAGAACCAGTCCCTAATTTTACAATAAGCGCACTGTCCCGGATCATTTCTTTCCGAAATCAACAGATAATTTTTCAGACCCATGGCGGCAAGGACCGAATACATATTAGTCTCAATTCCCATGGAACAAATGACTGCGTCTCTTTCTTTCCTGAAAATTGACCGGAGACTGCAAATTCTCTTTATTCGTTTAAGAAAGCTGCCATGTGTTCGTTCTCCCAGCTGAATCAATCGAATTCTTTTATCCAGTTTATAAGCAACATCCCTGTTGGCAGTCGCAATAATAGTAACAGCATGTCCGTCGGCCGACCATTTGTCAGCCAGAATTGATATGACCCTTTCGGTGCCTCCTCCCGACATGCCTGCGGTAACAAAAATAATATTCATGGTTATATCCAATCTCAATCAATAACGTTGACCTTTCGCAAATTACCCTGCAATCACATCTCCACTCCTGCCTCTATCCTTCATCATGGTATAAGTAATAAATTGTAAAGTCAAGATCAAATCCATAGACTCCATAATCAATATATTTTATATTATATTCCTGCAATTTTTCCATATCCAGTTCATGTTCTACGGCAAAATACCATAAATAATCGAAGTCATCAGAATATACATCATATCCTTCAAGATATATCTGTATCGTATCCGGAAAATAATACGGTATAACACTGCTTAGGCCGCCTGAATCATAAAGGATAACATCACTTTCGTGAAAATGTTCATCCGCAAATTGCAGTGTTTCCTCTGTCATGGTATCATATTCTTGCGCATATACTTTCGGATATACACAAAACCCTGTAATAAGAAAAATCAGCAATGGTATACATAGCAAATATTTAGGTACATATTTGCAGATACAACTCATTCCCAAAATAGTTATGCACAGAGGAATCATCAGAAATCTGTGTACCAGAATCGGTCTCATTAACTTTTCAACTATTAAACCAAATATCAGGATAATCCAGACTGATGCCATACACACCAGCGACCAATACAAATCGGCAGTTCTACACTTACACCAAAAAATAAATCCGGTTATGAAAAAAATAATCAACAACAGGATATACACATTTTCAAGCTTAGGAATATCAGTTGTAAACACACTCCTCAAGATTCCCAGACGTGATGTGGACGCCGGAATCCAACTGGCTCCGCCGGATTTAACCTGATTGATTGCGACAGGAAGCCAAGGCAGGTACACAATAATTGTGGCCAATGAACAGATTATCCATGCCTTTACCTGTTTCCGGTTTTGTGTAAAAATATAAAAAAGCAGCATCATTCCATATGTAAATATCATGGTAATCAATGCAAAATATTGCGTATAGGCAGCCGCCAGGCTTGCCAGAGTAAATATGACCCAATTTTTTTTAGTATAATTATCTCCTAATAAATAATACATTTCCATGGCACTGAGTAATACAAAAAGATATGCCCAGGTATACATCCTTACTTCTACAGATTTACTCAGCATCATGGGAGTACACAACATAAAAAGATTAAAAAAAATCATAGCTGTATATCCAAAATTCTTTTTAACAAAGGAAACTCCAATTAAGAAACAAAAGAAAAGCGCCAATACGGATAAAAGCCTTGCAGCAAGCAGACTATTTCCTGTCAGCTTCAGCACAACATACAATAAGAAATAATATAACGGGGGATGCACATCCCCAGTCAGTTTTTTCATCATGTCATTAAAAGGCAGGGAACTCCATCTTAAGCTAAATCCTTCATCCAGCCACACACTTTTGCCAAAACACAGAGAAAGAGGAATTATTGTTAAGATTAAAACAAATAATATTGTAAAAATCTTTTTTGCTTTTTCACTCTGACACACAATGCCATACCTCCACGTCTCATATAATTAAGTATATAATCCTGTATTCAGCATGTCAACTATCGCTTCCCAGCTTCTTCCATCATCTTCAGAATGTTGCTGCGGTATCTCTCAAAGCCAAATTCCTCTATTACAATCCTATAACTTTCTTTTCCCATTTCTATCAGCCTCTGCCTGTCCTGCAGAATATCTTCCATAACATTTCGTAAATCCTCAAAGTCTTTATCCCGGAACAGGAAACCGTTTCTCCCTTCCCGGACACAGTCGGCAGTTCCGTTCGTATCGCTGCATATGACAGGCAGCGCACATGACATTGCCTCAAGCTGGGATATCGATGCAAATTCTCCTGTGCTTGGAAGTACAAACAGATCCGCTTTCAGATATTCTTCATATACCTCGTCTATTGACATATTAATTAATAATCGTGTCTGTCTCTCTAATCCGCATTGTTTTATACAGCATTTTAACTGTTCCAGATATTCTTCATGCAGCTGGCGGCTGCATTCACCTATAAATGTCAGCTTTATTTCTGACTTTTTACTTAATTTTGAAACAACATTTGCCAGTTCGATATGATGCTTTCTCTTTTCATATTTTCCAACACATAAAATATTAATACTGCCATCATTATAATATTTTTTTTCATTTTTATCTTTTAAATACGGTTCAATTACAAACGGGACATAGTGTGCTCCATTTTTCACTACCGTATTACCGTTCTTGTTTCCCAGTACCGGTGTCATCCTAATCTTTGGAGTCATTCCTCTGATTACACGATGAAATATATCTTTCTTTTCTATGTCTTCTTCCCAATACGGAGTTTGATTATATAATATTCCTTTTATTCTTTTACGTCGGCAATATCGATAAATTAAAGCATTATATACGCTGCGATCCCGATAAATAATAATGTCGGGCCTGAATTCCTTAATGATGCGTTTTATCTTACCCATAGGAGGAAAACCAAACATAACATTAAAATTCATTGGTATCTGTGCACTTTTTAATTTTTTTTTAAATATAAAACGATATATTTTTAAAAATGCGGAAAAGATTTTAGAGTATCCCAGTATTATAGGCTGTAAAAGTGTATAATCCTCACTCTGCATACGATATTGGCATAAAAATTTCACATTATCTCCGGCTTCCAGCCAGCCTTTTACGATGGGTATCTGGTTGGTATGATATCTTGGTGCAATATAAATTATATTCATTTCATCAATTCCTGCTCTTTCATATCCGTGAACATACAGAACAGCGGACACTCTATTATTAATACAACTTTTCGCATCTAAACCGCCACTAATCTTTCTCGCGGTATAAATAATAGATTGTAAAGTCAAGATCAAATCCATAGACTCCGTAATCAATATATTTAATATTATAATCCTTCAATGCTTCCATATCCACTTCCAGCGGCTCTTTAGCATCCGATTTATCCTCCGCTTTAAAATACCATAAATAATCAAAATCCTCAGTATATATATCATATCCGGTGATATATATATGAATCATATCCGGAAAATAATAAGGTATAACACTACCTAATCCACCATAATCATAAAGAATATTATCCCCTTTTAAAAAATGTTCATCTGCAAACTGCAGAGTAGCTTCCGCCATGTTATCATATTCCTGCGCATACGCTTCGGGATACGCTCTAAGTCCGCTCATGATAAAAATCAACAATGGTATGCACAGCAGATATCTGGGTATATATCTACAGATTAAGCTCATTCCCAGAATAGTTACGCATAACGGAATCATCAGATATTTCCCCACGAGAATAGGTCTCATAATCCTTTCAAACAGCAGACCAAATATCAGTATAATCCATACTGCAGACATACACACTAACGACCAGTACAACTCTACTGTTCTCAGCCTGCACCAAAGAACGAATCCGACTACCGCAAAAACAACCAGAAGCAGTATATATACATTCGCTGCTTCTTTAAAAGAATTAAACATGAACATATCCCTCATGATTCCAAGACGTGATGTAGATGCGGGAATCCAACTTGTAGTTTCAGATACCGTCTGACGTAAGATTATCGGTACCCATGGAAGATATCCCACTATAGTGCAGCCGGCACAAATCAGCCATGACTTAAGGTTCTTGAAATCGCGCGTAAACAGGTAAAAGAGCAGCATTCCCGCATAGACTACCACCAAAGTAAGCACTGCAAAATAATGTGTGTATGCTGCCGCCAGACTTGACAGTGTAAACAACACCCAATTTTTTCTTGAAGCAGATGGTTTCAATAAATGATACATTTGCACACAGCTGCATGATACAAGAAAAAAAGACCATGTATATGTCCGCACTTCCACTGCTTTATCCAACATCATAGGCGTAAACAATATAAACATACAGTAAAAGACCATGGCTTTATACCCAAATTCTTTTCTGACAAAGTATACACCTATCATAAACAACAGGAAAACAGCCAGAACAGAAAAAAGCTTCGCCGCAAGCAAGCTCTTATTGGTAAGCATAAGTATAAGCCTTAATGCAATAAGATACAGGGGACATACGTCCAATGTCATACGCTTTAAAAATTTCGGAAACGGCAGCGTACTCCATCTCAGGCTGAATCCTTCATCCCCCCATATGCTTTTACTGAAACATAACGAAAGAGGAATTATTGTTAGAATTAAAATGAATAATATAGTAAAAATTTTTTTAAACTTTTCACTCTTAAACATTATCATATATCTCCCTTTTAGCTTTTTTATTTATAAAAATACTAACAAATTTCAGTGCCCTCTGCATTATATAAGAGAACATAATTGCACCTGCAATAACTAAAACAGAAGTCAGACTATATGACAATAAATCATTCGAAAACAAATGTAAGCAGCCCACTTTTTCCAATCCTCTGTAAATCACCATATGACATAAATAAATCTCCATACTTATTCCGCCAATAAACTTTGTAATTCTGTTTTGCAAAATTCTCCGCGGCGTTCCAAGCGCGTAAATCACCAAAAGAACAGACAATACCAACATAAGTGAAATGTGCCTTCCTGACATATAATATGTACAAGCTGCAATAAAGCAAAACAGCAATATCCACCATCTATGCTTATATGCCAGCTTCTCAAGAAACTCCTTGTATAAGAATATCAGACCTCCGGCAAAGAAGAATACCGCATCATAAATAAAGTTTTCACGATCTGCATGAAAATATGACTTACAAACTATATTAAAAACAAACATAATTACAAATGAAAACCATGCTCTCTTTTTATCAGACAGAAGAAAGCAAAAGAAAGGGAATATAAGATAAAAAACAAATACTATTCCCAAAAACCATCCTACCCCTATAACAGATATTCCTACATATGGCAAAATACCAAAACATAAAGTTAAATTAGCAAAAATTTCATATATGGAATTAATACTTGGACTAACAATAAAATCCAATATACACAGCATTGCAAAGAAAGGCCATATTCTGGTATAACGTCTGGCATAAAATTCGCTAATGTTAATCTTATTTTTTATAATTTTATCATAATATCCACAACACATAGAAAAACCGCTGATTACCATAAAGAGAAAAACCAGATTTAAGAAAGATGAAATGATCACATCAAATACAAAACCATTAAGATTATAATTCCCATTTAACAGTACATGATACAGCACTATGCAAATGGATGCACATGTTCTAAGTCCGTCAATAGCACCATAATGACCTTTTTCTTCACTTGCGTTATCCGCCGCTTTGTTTGTACAGCCCATGTATATTCTCCTTAATATCTAACCTAATCATATCCTCAGTCAATAAACTTATTCTCACTCAGCCTATACTTATTCCCCATAAGCTTATGCTTCACAATCCACCAACCCGGCACCCAGATTCTCTGCTTCATGGCCGGAGACGCGCTGCCTATCATCCAACAGTTTTTATCACAGCATTTAACCTGTTCCCTGACTTTTTCTGCCTGCTCGGAATTCCAAATCTCTTCCCACGTATTGTCATGCAGATTTCCCATAGACATTTTTTCCGTACTTCCGTTACAGGGCAGCACATTTCCGTATGGATCCAAAAAGAAACCGTTGGTTCCCATTTCGCATGGCAGAAGACGTTTCTGACCATAAATATAGTTGATAAGACCATGGTTAAAATATGCTCTCGCCCATTTTTTAGGAGATTTAGACTGCAAAAGCGCATTTATAAGTTCTTCAAACGCTTCCGCAACTTTTTTCTTGTCATCAATCTTATTGTCTGTCTTTCTGAAATAAAATGAGTTATGGAGCGTCGCTGTGGCAAACTCCATATTCAATTCATCAGACAGATTATACAGCGGAACTAAATCCTGACAGTTCATGTCCTGAACCGTCATGCCGAAGCCCACGTCCTTATGACCCATTTCTACCAGCTTTTTCAAAGTCCCATAACCGCGGTTGAAGCCGTCAGGCAGTCCGCGTATGGCATTATTCGTCTCTTCAAGTCCCTCTATACTGATACGGATACCAACCTCCGGAAACTCCTCGCAAAGCTTAATGATGCGATCTGTAAAATATCCGTTAGTGGAAATGACAATACGATTAGTTTTTCTATATAGCAGTTCCACAATATCGTGGATATCCTGTCTGATAAAAGTTTCACCGCCTGTAATATTGGTGAACGCCATCTCAGGAAGCTTTTCCAATGTTGCCAAATCTATTTCTTCCTCCGGTCTGGTCGGATCTTTAAAACAGTCGCACATATTACAATGCGCATTACATCTGTATGTTATGATAATAGAACCATGCAATTTCCTTTTCGCCATATTTTCCCTCATTTCTGCATGAACCTTGCATAACCGGTTCCTGCCGTTTATTCAACCAGTCCTTCATATATGTCTATCAATTTTTTACAATATTCTACGCAATCATCAAAACTGCTTTTCATACAGTTGACAGAGTATTGTCTGCACCGCTCTTTATCTCCCCACAGACTCTCTATTTTCTCTCTCAGATCCTCTTCATTACCGCTTTCAAAAATTTCTCCTGTCTTTCCTGAAATTATCAATTCCGGAATTCCACCTATATCCGCCCCTATAACCGGCGTTCCAAGCGCTTGTGATTCCATTACGGAAAATGGACAATTTTCATACCATTCCGAGGGATAAACTGTAAATACCGCCCGGCTGATTAATGTATGAAGTTCCTCTCCCTGTATAAAACCAACTTCCTCTATATTGGAAATTTTTCTTATCTCTTCCTGCAATTCGCCCTTTCCTGCAAAGATAAAAGAAATATCCGGCAGTTTCTTACACACCGATAATAAGGTGTGTACGCCTTTTTCTTTCGAATATCTTCCAAAGTACAGAACATACTCTTTTTTTTCCGCCGCCGGATTACTCATTTCCGGTATAAAATTATGCATTACCAAGGTTCTTCCATGCAGGCGTTTATCCTGACTAAGCTTATGCTCCATAAATCTGCTTGGGCAGATTACCCGGTCAATCTTCTGATATACCCGTAAATGTCTGTATAGCATATTCTCCATTGTTCCGAGAATGCTCTTTATCCGTGAATCATGTATACATAGGTCCATTGCACAGTGTATACTGCTTCCTTTTAGACACTTTTCACAGTTTCTTCCCGTTTTCCCGTTTATCATCATATGGTTTGGGCAGACAATCTGATAGTCATGCGCCGTAAACACAATTGGAATCTTATGTGCCTTAATCTCATATATAATGGACGGTGTGAGCTGATAGTTAAAGTTATTCAGGTGCACGATGTCGGGCTTAAAGTCCTCAAGAACCGCCCTTATTTTTTTACGTGCCTCAGATGAATATATTATTTTAAACGGATAAAACAGTTTCTGCAGCTTACCTGTGTGAAAGTCCATATTTGCAGTATAACTTTCCGCATGGTTACCCACAATACGGTTCTCATGCTCCATACCAAAATATTCTACCTGATGCCCCTGCCGCGTAAGCTCTTTTCCCAATTCAAAAATATAGGTCTCCGAACCGCCGTTTGGATACAGGAATTTATTGACCATCAATATTTTCATTATCCGCACATCCTTTATAGAGTTCAACTGTCTTATCTACAATCTCGTCCCATTTATATTTCTCTGTAATATAATCTGCAATTTCATCGGACATATGTGGAAAAGTATAATCCCTTGCCGTAAGCTCATCAATTTTCTGTCTTAAACTCTCCACATCCGCTTTACGAAAATCCGCCGCATAGTCTCCTGCCACGCCTGTATTTTCTGCAATATCGCTTACCAGACACTGCGCTCCATAGCTCATTGCCTCCAAAAGACTGATTGGCATTCCCTCCACATCGCTGGGAAGAATATAGAGATAGCAGTTGCTGAACAGTTCCTCCAATTCCCTGCCCTGAACAAATCCTGTCATTATGATGTCGGAATTTCCATCGCGCATCTTTTTAATCTTATCATAATACTCATCGCTATGACTGCTGCCGCCTGCAATCACAAGCTTATAAGGGCAGTTTGTCTTTTTATACGCTTCTATCAGATAGTGCAGTCCTTTCTCAGGTACGACTCTGGCAAGAAAAAGCAGATAATCATTTCCAGAAAGCCCATATTTTTTATTGATGATTTTCGGTTTTTCTCTCTCAGGTCTGTCCACGCCATTTGGTATATATACAGTCTCTCTATTATAAGTTTCTTTAAAATACTTTTTTACCTCAGGGGACAGTACAATTATTTCATCGGCATATTTTGCCGCTGTTTTTTCAGCATATTTCAGGAATTTCGTTGCAAAGCCGCCCCATTTAGCCCTCTGCCAGTCCAGTCCGTGAATAGTGGCAACTGTCCTGACTCTAAAGAACTTAGGCAGCCACACAAAAGCACAAGGACCTTCGGCATGATAATGTATAACGTCATAATGGGAAAACAGTGCGTGAATTGTGGCAAAAAATGCATATACTATTGCATTCAGACTTTTCTTCTGCGATGTGGGCACCGAAATAATATGCACGCCTTTATATTCATTTACAGCCTGCGTATCATTATGCGAACCTGATACATGATGTCCTTTTCTGTTGTAGGCATAAATCTCATGTCCATCCCTCGCCATCCGTACAGACAACTCTTCTACAACTCTCTCTACACCGCCCTCTCTTGACGGTATACGCTTGTGTCCAATCATTGCAATTCTCATAATCAGTCCGAACCTCTCCCGGTAATCACTACCCAGATCGTCTTAAGTAAAATCTTAAAGTCAAGTGTCAGCGACCAGTTATCTATATACTTCAAATCCAGCTTGACAACCTCGTCAAAATCTTTAATTTCACTCCTGCCGCTTACCTGCCACATTCCGGTCAGCCCCGGCGTCATACACAGCCTCCTTCGGTAATAGGGACTGTATTTTTCAAACTCATCTTCTGTAGGCGGTCTTGTTCCTATAAGGCTCATATCACCCTTAAGCACATTGTAAAACTGCGGAAACTCATCTATGCTTGTCTTGCGGAGGAATCTACCTACCGGAGTAATCCGTGGGTCATCCTTGATTTTGAACATAAACCCTGACATCTCATTCTGCTCTTTCAGAGTTTCCTTTTGCTCCTCCGCATCCACATACATTGAACGAAATTTATATATTTTAAATCTCCTGCCGTTCTTTCCCACTCTGACCTGTGAAAACAATACGGGACCTCTTGATGTCATCTTGATGGCAATTGCAACAAACGGATATAACAGCCCGGTCATAAACAATCCGACGATTCCGCCAAGAATATCTATAAACCGCTTAATAAGGCCTCTTCGGTAATCTATTTGAGACAGGGAATAAGATACTACCACATAATCCCCAAATTTTCCGACGTTTCCTTCCTGCGCAGCAATATCAAGACTGTAATGACAGATAACCCCCATTAATTCAAATGTATGAATCAACCTACTGACCTCGTCACCTGACATATGCTTTGCATGTAAAAAGACCTCGTCAAATGGCATCTGCTTTACTTTTCCAATCAGATCTTCCCCTTCGACCAGATTCGGTAATCCGGCATACTTTTTCTTAACCTCCGGATTCTTTCCGACATAGGCAACTGCACCTATGGCATAGTTCATGGGCATCGACTTCTCAAGCATCTCTACCATTTCGGCCGGTTCTTCCGTATCGGTTACCACCAGAACTCCCACCCGCCTGTGTATGCTTCTATAATATTCCCGCAGACAGTATTTTGCAAGCGAATGCCCTCCATAGGTAAGCGCCATATTAAACAGAAATACATAACCCCAGATAAGTCTTGAGAAAGCTGCTGCCGTGCTTGTAACAAACAGAAAACACGCCACAATGATTACCATTGTTATATTATATTTGAATACTGCGATAAGCTCTATCATGTATCCCCGCTGAACCACCGACTTATTCCAGTCCAAAAGCAGGCTGTATGAAACAGAAATCAGCATAAAGCAAAGGCAAGTGCTTAGATGCATCTCACTTGACAATACGGACTTTATGGAGCCGAAACGAACCCAGCCTGCAAGCAGATACGATACGAAGAGAGCTATAAGATCAATGAGCAGCAGGCAATAAGTTTCCAATATTCTGTTTTTCTGACTAGACTGTTTCATCCTACGTTACCTCTACGGTACGGGTATTAGTGCCACCCTCGATACTTCCATAATTAACTTCCTGCTTTTGCAGTAGATCAAGCATAAATACAAACAAAATATTTCTGGTAATGTATTGCCCAAAGGAAAACGATTCACCAAGCATCCACACCATTCCGCTCACAATAATCATAAGTTCTGCTAAATCTTTTTTACGGGCATTCCTATATATCTTTATCAGTATCAGCGCAATGACTATTGCAAATATTATAATACCATAATTATAATACAGTTTTAAGAACCCCATGTCTATTAATATCTGCCCATCCCTATGAGAAAAAAGCGTTACTTTTTCCCTTTCAGTCCAACCCGTTACTTTATTATCCTCATAAATCAAATTGTACTTTGCCCAAATATGCCCCCAATAAATTCTGCTGGTCCATATTCTATCCACAAAATTCAACAATGCCGATTCCGTAGTATCATATATTACGGTCAGGAATGACAATATCAGTGAAGCTGTTAACGTTATTATACCAAGACCATATATCCATACTGCTTTCTGTATCCTCCTCCATATTTTCCCCATAAGCATAATTCCTAATACTACTGTTCCCACCATCATATTTGTTCTGGAACTCGTAAGAACAAAAAGAACAGTGTTTATCAGAATGGCGGCCATAATATGAAACCACTTTACCTTCTCCCAAAAATACCAAATCAATACTAATATAAACTGCAAATAAATTATATGGCAGGTATTCGGGTGCGTAAATCCAAAGCAGTATCTTGTCTCTATTCCTAAACCCCGGAAATCCTGCCTCATGGATATCTCCCCATAAATTCCTAAAAATGCAGCACTCGCTGTAATCACGGAGCATGCACCTACAAATATTAAGTACACCGCAGCTGTTTTTCTGAAAGGAATATCCTTACCCGCAAAGATAAGCAGAAACAGCAGGCACGCAAAATAATTATGCACATACAGGAAACTCAAAGCGGCGATAATAAGTGAAAGACCAAGCAAAATGTACTCTGTTTTTGTGTACTTCATAACAAACACTTTACACATGAGCAGTACTGCAGCAAGCTGAAACAGCCTTCCTGAATATATAAGAGAGACATTTGTCGCGCTTACATAATCCACAAATAATATCACAAGAAATGCTGCATAAAATACTGCTATTCCCGGCCTTCTCAATTTTTCCCGCATATCTGGTCTACCTCTCTCTGACAATCTTTCCGTCATTTACCTCATAAATAATATCACACTGTTCAATGGTCTTAAGTCTGTGAGCAATTATTATAAGAGTCTTTTTTCCTTTAAACTGTTCAATGGCTTCCATAATAGCAGTTTCCGTATTATTATCCAATGCCGAAGTAGCTTCGTCAAAAATAAGTATCTCAGGATTATGATACAAGGCACGAGCTATACCCAGACGCTGTTTCTGTCCGCCGGAAATACGTATACCCTGTTCACCAACTTCGGTTTCCAATTTATCCGGCAGCCCACTCACAAATTCTTCCATCTGCGCTTCTCTTAGTACTTCCCAGACTCTCTCTTCGTCGATGTCTTTTTCCTCCACGCCAAACGCAACATTCATTTTAATGGATGAATCTGTTAAATAAGCATTCTGAGGAATATATCCTATGTGTGAAAGCCATTGCTCTCTATTCTCCAGCACGTCTTCCCCACCGCATAAAATTGCGCCCTCCTGAATCTGTAAAAGCCCCAGCAGGATATCTACAACCGTCGTCTTTCCTGCCCCGGACGGTCCCTTTATTCCGATAGAACTTCCTATGGGAAGCACAATACTTGCTTCATCCAGAATTCTATTATCCGTATTAGGGTACGCGAAAGTGATTTTGTTTAATTCAATATTATCACCTAATACAAACCTTTTCTTTTCTTTATATTCAGAAACTTCTCCTTTATTAATTTCGAAAACATTATCATATCCTGCATCCCGAACCATTTCATAAACCGTCGTAAGGGAAGGTTCGGCATAAGCAATATTTGCCAGGTAGGTATTAATCCGGCTCACACTGGGCAGAAGTCTGAACGCCGCTACAGCAAAAGCGGCAAGTATGCTTACCATCTGTCCCCTATCGTTGCCGCTTGACATATACATTAAAATATAAATAAGTATACCCGATACAAATACGGTTTCAAGACATAAACGCGGCGCAGTGCTGTATACAGTATGTTTAGTCTTAGTATTAGCCTGACGGTGCGCCTCCTGCCTATAGTGATTTTTAAAGAATGACTCGCATTGCAATACTTTCGTTATTTTTATTCCGTTCATTGATTGCAGTATCCATTTCGTAAGTTCCGCTTCGTGTACCTGGTCTGCTCTTCCCAGCTTTCCTTCCCGGTTCTTCATTTGCCTAATAACTAAAAGCGTAAATGCCACTACCAGTATTATCAAAAGAACCATTATCTTCCAATCCGCTGCCATCAAAAAAATAACTAAGCAGATTGAAACCATAACTTCAGACATTATATGCATTGAATCAGATAAGATCGCATATACGTTGCTTATATCGCTCCTAATGATTCGCAGAATTTCCGACACATCTGCATATAGGAAAAACTCATATGGACGGCTCAGATACCATTCCAGAAAATCCCCCCGCGTTGCAGCCATGCTTGTATTAACAAATTTTGCCTGTATATATGCCAAAAAAATTAAATATATATTTTTAACTACATAAATCATTATCATTATGATGAGCATGCAGGCAAAAATTTGTTCTTTATCCGTAATATGAAAACATTGAGAAATTATTTCCGTATAAATATTATTTATGCCATCTGAAGATGTCATCTGCTGGACTATAGGTATAATTGCCGACACTCCAATCGTTTCTAACAAGGCGCCGATAAAAATCAGAAATGTGAGTATCAACACCTTAATCTTCTGACGACTATCAAAAAAAATCATTAATTTCCTAATCAGCTTCAATCTGTTGCCCTCCTAATTTTCTGCTATAGAGACATTTTCTCAATTGAACTGTTTTTTTAAATAAATTGCCAAAAACAAAAGCAAATTTCGGGTTCATTATAAAAAGCCGAAGGTATATTATATAGTATCCGGAAACATATTCTTTCTTCACAATTTTCCTAATTACCGGCTTATCCGTTTTAATTATTCCGGCTATCCGTTTTGCATATACGAACTCCCTTTTCCTCATACATTCCTCGTAATAGGAAATCAATCTCTGATACCTGAAAAAACTGTATCGCTCCGCTAAATCTTTTCTCCCGATATTTTTCAAAAATAATTCTTTTTCATAAAAGATAGGAATTTCATCACGAAAAGTAAGCTCATTAACTCCCATATATGTGATGCTGCTGTCTGTCGCAATATTATAATTATAGTATGCCTTATCCAGATAAACACAATCTCTGCATGCCGCATAAACTCTTGTAGTAAACATTATATCTTCATAATATCTACCCTCTTCAAACCGAATATTCTGTATAAGGCTGTTCCTGTACAACTTACCGCATACAGAATTGTAAACTTGAAAGTCCTTATATCCGTTTACGTAAAATTCCAATGGTTCGTTTCCTAAAAATTTCATATATTTATCAGAACCGTTATCCTCTACTTTATCCACATAAATTCTACGCTCCCGAAACACAACCATTTCCGTTTTATTTTCAAAAAACCTGTATACTTCCTCAAGACAGTTATCATCAATCCAGTCATCACCGTCAACAAACATCAGATAATCTCCCGATGCCCTGTCCATCCCTGCATTTCTGGCTGCAGAACGTCCTCCGTTTTTTTGATGCAGGACATGCACTCTCTTATCGGATTCTGCATACTTATCGCATATTCTGCCGCTGCTGTCTGTAGACCCGTCGTCAACAAGAATTACTTCCAAATTGGCATATGTCTGGTCTACGATAGATTTTATACACTTGTCCAGATATTTTTCAACATTGTACACCGGTACCACTACTGATATTAATTCATTTTTCAAGCAATTCTTTCTCCTTAATCTTACCCCTGAGCTTCATTAAAATATCATAACACCTCATCGGAACTGATAATGCCACAATTTTTCCGTTGAATGATAAATATGGGTTATTCACAATATTCAAAGCATTTTTCCTTAAAAGCCTCTCCATGCAGCGCTTTTCCTTTTTACATTCTTTCTGCTTCCTGTCCTTCATCAAACGGGCGTATACGGAAGCTGTGCACTGCACCAGGGAAAAGACAGCTTCTTTCCGCAACTCAGGCATATTTTTCTTAACATCATCACAAATCTCCATATTGTAATAAAGCGTGCTCATATTCTTAGACGTGAATTCTTTTTTGGTAATGCTTGTCATTACAAGCCTGTAATAATACTTTGCCGCACCGACGTATACTGCCTTATCAACGCTCTTTAAAATCCCATATATGCACGGTATGTCCTCAGAGGGAAGATTTTCTTTTGGAAATCTTACTTCCTTGAACAGCTCCGCATTAAATAATTTATCACATGCAGAATAAGTCAGTTCCTTATTCAGCAACAGACTTCTGATAATATCATTCCCCATCAGTACTGCAGGTGCAGTCACAGGTTTTTCCAACATCCCCGGTTTACCGTCAATTACCCTAAAACAGCTGCAGCAGGCAACATTACTTTCATTCTTCATCATAGCCTTAAGCAGTATTTTATACATATCTGCCGCTATATAATCATCAGAATCTACGAAGCCCACATAATTGCCGTTCATAACATCCAGTCCGGCATTTCTTGCCGAAGCAAGCCCCCCGTTCTGTTTATGTATTACTTTTAGATTAGCATGATTCACGGCATACTCATCACAAATCTCTCCCGAGCCGTCAGTAGAACCGTCGTCAACCACTATAATTTCTGAATTGATTCCCTCCTGAGCGCATACACTGTCCAGACATTCCCTCAGATATTTACTCACGTTATATACCGGTACTATAATTGATATTAATGGTTGCTCTCCCACGTGCTGCCTCCTCTATATCTTTCAACCGCTCTTCTATATAACCAAAATGACACTCCAATCAGCCACAACCTGACTGCATCTTAATCGCTCCGTTCCGGCATATTTCATTAAGCTTTTTCTATCATGTCAATCAACAGACTAATGTATCTATTGGTTGAGAAATCATCGCTTCGCATTTCTGCTGACTTTCCTAAATCTTTAAGTCTCACGCTGTCATTAAGCAGGTCAACTAAAGTATCTGCTAGAATTATTTCTTCCTTTTCTATTACATCAGCATCTAAGTTCTTTGTCGGATTCATAAGAGGAAGTATAATTCCGTATTCACAATTGTAAATCTTATCCTGCGCTTTTACTTTTCGATAATCTTCAGACAGTATTTCTGACGGCCCCGTCTTACAATTAGCAGATACTATCGGAAGCCCCACTGCCATTGCCTCCACCATGGCGTTAGGAAACCCTTCTGATTTAGAAGTCATAATATATACTGCAGATTTTTTCAGATAGCAGAAAGGATTTTTCTGTACACCGGTAAAAAGTACGCTGCTGCTTATTCCTAATTCTTCTGCAAGCTTCCTATACTCCGAAAAGTCCCCGTCACCGATTATCATCAATCCCGCTTCAGGTATTTCTTTCTTTATAAGGGAAAACGCCTTTATCTGATGCCAAAAGCCTTTTTTGTCATCCTCCCTGCTCATAGAAGCGATAATTGGTGAATTTTCTTCAATAAACAGCTTATTTTCCAAATAGTCCTGTTTTTCAGCAAGATTTCTGATTCTTTCCGTATCACATGGATTATATAAACACTCCACAGACTTAGGATGATAAAGTTCCTCCACATCATCCGCCATTTCCTGTGCACAGCAGATTACCTTATCCGAACGTCCGCACGTAAATTTCATTCCCCATTTGGCATCAATCGCAATATAGTCTCTGATTCCTATCCATATTTTATCGTGGACTCTGCTCATGGCATTAATCAGATTGACCGTAGGTCCGAAGCTATAAGTAATATGAATGTTCTTTTCCTTTTTTATCCTTTTTACGGCTTTTCTTCTTTTTAGAATATTAAACAATTTTCCGGGAAGACTTGGTCTGCTTCCCAGATTCAAATCAATAATTTCCAAGCCGTCTACGTTGTAAAACATGTCCTGAGAACTAAATATAGTTATGCAGACATTGAATCTGTCTTTTAACAGCCGTGCCGTATGGACACATACACGTTCAAAACCGCCCTGATGAAGCATAGGCACCATCAGCATTACGTTCTTCTGATATATTTTACTATATCTTGCTGTCTGTTCTCCTACATCAAAGCCGGCTTTCTTTATGTCATCAATTTTGCTATCCCGCATATAATCGCATGTTTCCATTATATGCTCCGCCCACTCTTCCGCCGTTCTGTTCAGACTGTAGAACTCCACCAGTTCCGTTATTCCCACTTCATCCGTAACAGTATCCGAAACAAGGCAGCGCAGTCCGGCTGTCTGAGCTTCCACGATGCTTCCCGGCAATCCTTCAAACAAAGACGGAAAAACCAGATAGTCCATTATCTGATAATAAGGACTCACATCCTCCTTGCTTCCGAGAAACCAAACCACCTCCGAAAGGCCTTCATCCGAAACCTGCTGTTTTATGCTCTCCATCAAAGCGCCTTCCCCAATCAGAAGCAGCATGGCGTTATTTTTCTTATTATACAGCTGCTTAAATACTTTAATTAAAAAAGCATGGTTCTTGGCTTCTCTGAAGTTTCCCACATGCCCTATGACGAACTTATCGGTCAGTCCCATTTTATCTCTCAGTTCCGTTCTGACCTTCTCATCATATACATATTTCTTAGCATCTATGGCGTTAGGAATAACCTCAACCTTTCCCTTATTTACCCATCGTTTTCCGTATACAGCTTCTCCTGCTTTTTCAGAGCAGGCAAGGCAGTAATCCGCCCTATATTTTAAGGAATAGCGAATCAGTCTGGTCATAAAACCTTTTAGCCCGCCCGCTACGCCGGCGCTTCTTGCATGTCCGATTGTAATAGGTATCCCCGCTCTTTTTGCTATTGGCAGATAGATCGAAGCCGTGCTGGTCATATGCCCATGCACCGCCCTGAATTCTTGATGCGTATTAAAGAAACTTTTTATTGCTTTTTTATAGCTAAACAGATTGTATACTCTAAAACGAGGAACGCGATAAACCCGCCCCCCTAATGCTTCAATTTCTTCGTCGAAATGTTCCTTTTGTGATGAATGTACCAAAAAATCAAACTGTATTTCCTGTCTGTCCATATTACGGTATAAATCCATAATACGGCTCTCTGCGCCGCCAAGGTTTAGGCTTCCGAGAACATGGAGTATTCTGATAGGCTCTCCCATATTAATAATCATTCCTTTCCCATGGTCTGTTACTGTCAGTTTTACAATACAACCAAGCGCCGCATTTACGCTTTAAGCTTAACCAAAGTCCTCTTCATTACTGCCATTATATATTCTGCAGAATGCCCTAAAAACCCTCTTCCAACACTCTCAGAAGCCAAAAAAGTCTCATATGATATCAGGCTGTCTTTATGGTCCTGCAGCAGTTCTTCAAGCTTTTTCATCCCGGAATCATCTATACCGTTAGCATGTACCACCATTGTAGTAATACCGTTTTTCTTCTTTAAACTTCTGCTCATCAGAAAGGAAATCGGATAGAATGTCATTCCATTCCAACTGTAAGGACTGTTTCCAAATCCATCGGTTATTTTATTATATCCTAATTCCTTTAACGCTTTCAACGTATTTCTGTCATATGAATGAGCAGGAGCCATAAAGATTTCAGTATGAATGCCATGCTGCTTTAATATTTCCGTTCCCTTTTGCAGCATCTTTTTTTGTTCATCAAACGGAACCCCTGCAAATTCCGAAAAGCGGTTAAGTGGAAACAGTCCCCCGCTTTTGGTAGTATATACATGCTGATATCCATGCATGGCAATGTACCAGCCATTATCCTGCAATTCCCTGATATATTCCCAGAAATCATCCTTATCTTCAGCTCTGTGCAGATTATCGTCTCTATTATCAGGCACCACACCTATCAGAGGTTTAATATTAAGCTTGTCCAATATCTCCTTAAAAGCTTGAAACCGCTCCCAATCCATATCGGGCGTTATATCATCCATACGAATCGCAATCTGCATTCTACCGCCGCCCTTCTACAATCTTTTCAACCGTCAATCTGTATTTACAGATTTTCTCTATACCAGTCTATCGCCAAGCCTATGCCTGTCTTAAAATCATATTCAGGCGCATATCCAAGCAGCTCTTTTGCTTTACTGATATCGGCATTGGAATCCCTGATATCTCCGGGTCGCTCCGGTCCAAATTTCGGCTCAATATCTTTTCCTAACGCTTCACACAGATCATAATATATATCAATAAGGAACTCCCTGCCTCCGGCACCGATATTGAAGGCTTCGCCTGCCGCATCTCCGGAAGCCCGGCATGCCTTTAAGTTTGCCTCAATAACATTATCAATATATGTAAAATCTCTCGACTGCCTGCCATCTCCGTTAATTGTAGGAGCTTCATCATTCATCAGCTGCTTGATAAATTTCGGGATAACCGCCGCATACATCCCTTCCGGATCCTGCCTTCTTCCAAATACATTGAAGTATCGAAGTCCATAAGTATCCAGCCCGTATAATGTCTTATACAGCCTTCCGTATTCCTCATCTACCCTTTTCGTCAGTGCATAGGGTGATAACAGTTTTCCTTCCGCGCCTTCCTTTTTGGGAAGCACAGGGTGATCTCCATACACAGACGAGCTTGATGCATACACGAACTTTTTCACACCATTCTGCCTTGCAGCTTCCATCATATTAAGAGTACCACGAATATTGATTTCTTCATACAGAAGCGGCATCTCAATGCTTCTCGGAACACTACCCCATGCCGCCTGATTTAGTACGTAATCCACCCCCTTACATGCCTCCATGCATGTGTCGAGGTCGCGAATATCTCCCTTAATAAATGTGAATTTTTCATTCTCCTCTAAATGAGCAATATTATCATAACTTCCTGTGGATAAGTTGTCCAGACATCTGACTGTATATCCCATCTCTATAATCGCTTCACACAGATTTGAGCCGATAAATCCGGCCCCGCCCGTTACCAGAAAAATACTGTCGGATTCAAATTCCAAATTCCTGTATCCCATATCAGCCCTTCCTCCTTAACAGAAAGAATTTACTCTTTTTCTTTGATGTTTCGTTCCTGCTTAGCTACCTGCATAAGCTTTAGCTCAAAGTCTCTCCTGTTTTTCTGAGCCATATCCGATAGAATCATTCCTGCAAAAAAAGCCTGCAATGCTGCCACTTCTATAAAACCGCATACAATCAATGTCGGAAAACGCTCAACCAGACCGGTATTCAGGAAGTCCAAAAGTACCGGAAAAAACATTGCTGCCGCAACTACACTCAAAAGAATCGTCAGTGAAAAAAAGAATCCAAACGGCCTGTAATTTTTAAATAATTTAATTATAGTATTAATAACTCTAAGCCCATCTGCAAACGTATTCAATTTCGAAACGCTTCCCTCCGGACGGTCTCTGTAATCCACCACTACATTTTCCAGATGCATATTATTATATACTGCATGAATAGTCATCTCTGTTTCGATCTCAAATCCCTTTGATAAAACAGGAAAGGTTTTTACAAAACTGTAGCTAAAGGCCCTGTATCCGGTCATAATATCCTGTATATCACAGTCGAACAACCTATTGATGGCACCTTTTACCAGAGCATTTCCCATATTATGAAAAGGCCTCTTATTCTCCTTATAATAAGTTGATGACAGCCGGTCTCCAATCACCATATCAACATCACGCTTCAATACCGCATCTACCATTTCTCGCGCCTGCTCCATAGGATAGGTATCATCGCCATCTACCATCACATAACAGCATGCATCTATATCACGAAACATCCGCCTGATGACATTACCCTTGCCCTGTAATCGTTCATATCGGACAACAGCTCCTGCTTCGGCTGCAATTCGGGCCGTTTCGTCGGTTGAATTATTATCATATACATAGACAACCGCTTCCGGCAATACCCTCTTGGCGTCCTCAACTACTTTCCTAATCGTTGGCTCTTCATTATAGCATGGAACCAGAACTGCAATTTTATCCATTACTGCTTCTCCTTATTCACCGGCTGCATTACCCCGGTTACTATTTCTAATTATTACAGTCTCCAATAACTATATTCTTTGGTCATATAGTCTTCCCTGCTTAACAATCCTTTAATATCCATAAGCACCTTGCATTTATTCGCATCATTGTAGAACGCTGCAATATCCTCTCTGCTCAGTTTCAGGAAAGCATCATGCGCAACAGCAATTATTACCGCGTCCATATTCTTCACATCTTCCAGTCTTCCGAATGTGATGCCATAAAGGCGGTTCGCTTCATCCGCATCTGCAGACGGATCCACCACCAACGGAGTAATACCATACTCATTTAATTCCCTGTAAATGTCGATTACCTTTGTGTTTCTTGTATCAGGACAATTTTCCTTAAATGTGAATCCCAGAATAGCAACTCTGGCATTTTTAACGGCAATATCCGCTTTAATCAGGTTCTTTACCAGACTCTCCGCCACATATTTGCCCATATCGTCATTAATCCTGCGCCCTGACAGAATAATCTGGGAATGATAACCCAGCTGCTCCGCCTTATATGTCAGGTAATACGGATCGACTCCTATGCAATGCCCTCCAACCAGACCCGGATAAAATTTCAGGAAATTCCATTTAGTGCCTGCCGCTTCAAGTACAGATTTAGTATCAATACCCATTTTGTTAAATATGATGGAAAGTTCGTTCATAAATGCAATGTTAATATCACGCTGGCTGTTTTCAATCACCTTAGCTGCTTCCGCAACCTTGATTGATTCAGCACGATATACACCTGCCTCTACCACCAGTTCATACACCTTTGCAACTTCATCAAGAGTTTCCTCATCCATGCCGGATACAATCTTAGTAATGGTTTCCAGACGATGCACCTTATCGCCGGGGTTGATTCGTTCGGGAGAATATCCGATCTTAAAGTCCACCCCGCATTTTAAACCTGATTCCTTTTCCAAAATCGGTACGCAGATATCTTCTGTCACACCTGGATATACTGTAGACTCAAATACTACGATGGAACCTTTTGTCAGATTTTGTCCTAAAATCCGGCTGGCTCCCTCTACCGGTGTCAAATCCGGCGTATGGTCATCATTAACGGGAGTAGGCACAGCTACTATATGAAATTTTGCTTCTTTGAGCCTTGCGGAATCTGAAGTGAACTCTACAGTTGTTTCACTGATAACCTCATTCCCCACTTCTTTAGTTGGGTCAATACCTTTTTGATAAAGCTCTATCTTCTGCTTGTTTAAATCAAATCCTATTACTTTTATTTTTCTGGCAAAAGCCACGGCTATGGGCATACCTACGTAACCAAGTCCCACAAGTGAAAGCTTTTCCTCGCCGCTTATAAGCCTCTCATATAAACTCATTTTACTTTTCCTCCCTTATCTATTTCGTAAAACCTTATTTATCTCATTTATATATACACCAACAACCTTATTTCTGTCAAATTCGCGTTCCATCTTAGCTCTTGCATTTCGTCCCATTGCTTCACGTTCCTCTACATTCAGCGCCAGGAACTTTCTTATAGCACAAATCAGGTCTTCACTGCTTTTTGGTTCACAGCCAAATCCGGTAACGCCCTCTTCGAATATTTCCATGCAGCCGCTGATATTTGACGCAATCACCGGTCTGCCCGTCGCTGAAGCTTCCATAAGTACATTGGACATTCCTTCATGATATGTGGGCAAAACCAAAGCTGAAGCCAATTTTATATACTCATGCACTTCTTCCTGAAATCCAAACTGCTTAATGATACCGTCCTTTTCATAATCGTCAAGTCTTTTCTGGTAATCTTCCTCGCAAAAACCGACAATCTCAAATATTATGTTTTTATCATGCAGCGCTTTCGACGCATCCAAAAACTCTTCTATTCCTTTCTCCTTCATAACCCTTCCGATAAATAACAGTCGGATTACATTTTCACGTGGATATTCTTCAAAAGGATGCTTATCCAAATTTACTCCGGAACCGTTCACCAGTCTTGTAGATGTTCCTGTTATTTTATATTTATTAAATATATCCCTATTTTCTTTGTTTTGAAAAAAAACACACTTTGCTTTCTTTAATCCAACACGATACATTTGAATAATCAACCGTCTCAGCATGCCGTCTTTTTGAAATGTGCTTCCCAATCCTGTTACCGTCGCCATATAGGGAATTTTCTGCATTCTACATGCAAGCCCGCCATATACATTGGGTTTTACCGTATAGGTCAGCACTAAATCAGGCTTTATCTGCTTTAGCAGTTTTATATAGGAGAAAAATAATTTGGCGTCTTCGCTGATATTCATTCCCCTTCTATTTATAGGTGTATTGATAACCCGGCAGCCTTCTTTTTCCAATTCCGCAGCCTTTACCGTATCCGGTATACTTACAAACACCTCATGTTCTTCTAACAATCTTTCCAGCAATTCATTGCGAAAATCATACAATCCAACGGAAAAGTTCGCCAATACAAGTATTTTACACATTCCTTCGCAACTCCCTTTAATTCTCGCAAGTTTCATCTTTCACAAACTTTATAGGCTTAGCCGGATTTCCCACTGCCGTACAGTAATCCGGAATATCCCTGATTACAACCGAACCGGCTCCTATTATTGAATGGCTTCCGATTACTTTTCCTTGTATAATATGAGAGCCTGTTCCGATTTCAGTCACGCTCTTTATCATTGTATTGCCAGAAACGTTTACACTCGGATACAATGTAACAAAAGAATTAATTTCAGCTTCATGTCCTACGGTACAATTCCAGTCAATAAGGCAAAAATCTTCAATTCGCACATTAACTGACAAAACAGCTCCCGCACAAATAATATTACCCTGTCCGATATTGAAGCTATCTGAAAATATAACATTAGGATCAATCAAATTAGGAAATATTAAAGACTTATTCTTACTGATTTTTTCAATTATCCGATGTCTGATTCCGGCATTTCCTATAGCACATACGACATCAGTCGGCGTATCTATGCTTTGTAAATAATCGACATTTCCAAGCAGTCGAAATCCTTGTACTAAAACCCCTTTCTCTACTCCGTCATCTACAAAGCCAAGAACCTTCCACTTTTCACTTTGTTTTTGATTGATGCGCTCAATAAGCCATGTTACCTCACGTCCCAATCCTCCGGCTCCGATTATTATAATATCCTTCACCTTAATAACCATGCTCCTTTCCCATTCTGAACATAGAAACATTTTACCTTAAGTTTTATTGTCTCCGGTAAAGGGTTCCATTGTAACCGAAGTTTCACTATGAATTCCGTCTCTTTTTATAACCGCATAAAATGTCATCAAAATAATTTTACAATCCAGCCAAAAAGATAAATGATCTACATAATAAATATCCAAAGCAAACCTTTTATCCCATGATATACTGTTTCGCCCCTTAACCTGCGCATATCCCGTGATGCCCGGTCTCACCTCATGTCTGCGCCTTTCAGTTTCATTATATAAAGGAAGATAACTGACAAGCAGAGGTCTGGGACCTACCAGTGCCATGTCGCCCCTAAGAACATTCCACAGTTCAGGAAGTTCATCTAAACTGGTTGCGCGCAGCAGACTGCCGAATTTTGTAAGCCGCTCACAATCAGGCAATAAATTTCCCTCTGTGTCCCGCTTATCTGTCATTGTACGAAATTTAAAAAGTGTAAATATCTTCTCGTCTCTTCCCGGCCTCTCCTGCTTAAATATAACAGGGCTTCCAAGCTTCACTCTCACAAGTATCGCAAGTATTGCAAATAAAGGACTCAATGCTATGAGACCTACACCGGAAAAAATCATGTCTAACAATCTTTTTGTAAAATGTTTATACATAAAAATTTACTCTCTTCCAAACTGCTTCCGTACAATACTTATAATCAGTTCCATATCTTCATCCGTATTCTTGATGTCGCTGGGCAGACAAAGCCCTCTGTTAAAGATTTCCTCTGATACACATTTCCCGTCGTCTGCCTGTATAAAGTCATATTCTGAAAATACGGGCTGGAGATGCATGGGTTTCCAGATTGGTCTGGATTCTATATTTTCTTTTTCCAGCGCATCCATAATCATATCAGGAGTCACTCTGCTGTTTTCTGATATAGTCATGCAGGAGAGCCAGTTATTGGCATCGCCATCCGGATTCAACGGGTTCATACTTATTTCCTGTATGTCGGAAAATGCCTCTTTATATTTATTATAGATAGCTTTTTTTAAAGCTTTATGTTCCTCAATGTGCAGCAGCTGTCCTCTTCCGATTCCTGCCGTGATATTGCTCATCCTATAATTATACCCAATTTGGGAATGTTGATAATGTCTTGCCGGATCTCTTGCCTGAGTAGCTAAAAATGTAGCCTGCTTTGTAACCGCCTCTTCCTGTGAAACCAGCATGCCGCCACCCGACGTTGTAATGATTTTATTACCGTTGAAAGAATAAATCCCTATTTTACCATAGGTACCTGTATGTTTTCCTTTATAGGTACTGCTTAATGACTCCGCAGCATCTTCAATAAGCGGTACATTGTGTGCGTTACATATTTTAATAAGCTCGTCCAGCTTTGCCGGTGTTCCATATAGATGTACCACTATTACGGCTTTCGGATTCGGATATTTTTCAAAAGCTTTTTCCAGCGCTGCCGGACTCATATTCCATGTATCTTCTTCCGAATCGATAAATACCGGTGTTGCTTTTTCATACACTATGGGATTACATGTTGCGCTAAAAGTCAGTGACGGGCAAAATACCACATCTCCTTCTTTAACTCCTAATATGCAGAGTGCAAGATGAATAGCTGCTGTTCCCGCACTGAGTGCAGATGCATGTGCTATCCCGACATATTCTGCCATTTCTTTTTCAAAAGCATTTACATTGGGTCCTAACGGTGCTACCCAGTTTGTGTCAAATGCTTCTTTGATAAATTCCTGCTCCTCACCATGCATGGTAGGGCATGACAAATAAATACGTTTTTTACTCAATTGCTTTTCCTCTTCTCTGTTTATTCTTACTCAGAAACGCTTTTCTGCTCACAATACGTAGGAACAATTTCCTTTATCATTTTTCTGATATCTTCCTTCTCATTCTTTGAGATATCCTTCAGCTGCTTTAACTGCTTGAAGAAAAGCTCCTCGTCTATCTCAATAGGCTTTCCGATATGAATTAGCTTATTTTTTGTCTCCTGCATACCCTCTTCGTCCATTAGCAGCTCTTCATACAGCTTTTCACCCGGCCTTAATCCTGTAAATTTTATTTCAATATCCTCATCAACTTTATATCCTGAAAGACGAATCAGATTTTTTGCCAAATCCAATATTTTTACGGGAGCTCCCATATCCAGAACGAATATTTCTCCGCCCTTTGCATAAGCGCCTGCCTGCAATACCAGCGAAACCGCTTCCGGAATTGTCATAAAATAACGTATAATGTCCGGATGTGTCACCGTCACAGGTCCTCCCATCTCAATCTGTCGTTTAAACAGCGGAATGACGCTTCCGTTACTTCCCAGCACATTCCCGAAACGGACTGCAACAAATTCCGTATCATAATGCCTATTAAATGTCTGGATGATCATTTCACAGATACGCTTGGATGCACCCATGATATTAGTGGGGTTTACAGCCTTGTCCGTCGAAATCAGCACAAACTTCTTAGCTCCGTAAAGCGCCGCTGCCTGTGCGGTTTTCCAAGTTCCCATGACATTGTTTTTAACCGCTTCGTTCGGACTGTCCTCCATAAGCGGCACATGTTTATGCGCTGCTGCATGATATACAATATCCGGCTTGTACTTTTCAAAAATACTGTTTATACGATTGGTATTTCTGACCGAAGCTATCAATACCACTAAATCCAGCCTGGGAAACCTCTGTAAAAGTTCCTGTTGAATATCATATGCATTATTCTCATATATATCTAAAATAATCAGTCGGGAAGGATTATGCCCCGCTATCTGCCTGCAAAGCTCACTGCCGATAGAGCCTCCGCCGCCGGTTACAAGAACACATCTGCCCTGTACATAGCCCAGTATAGACTCCAAATCTACTACAATCGGATCTCTGCCCAACAAATCTTCCACATCGACATCCTTAAGCTGGCTGACATTAACATCTCCATTTACAAGCTGATACATGCCCGGAAGAGTCTGCAATTTACAAGTTGTATCTTTGCATATATTAATAATATCGCTGATAACGGATCTGGATACTGACGGCATTGCAATGAAAATTTCATCAATGGAAAAAGCATCTACAGACTCTTTTATTTTGTCGCGACCGCCTACCACCTTTATTCCCTGAATATATTTTCCGTGCTTATTGGCATCATCATCAATAATACAGCAGATGCGCATATGCGTGTATCTACTGCTGATAATCTCTTTGATGATCATATTGGCAGCCTCTCCGGCGCCAATAATCATAATATTTGTTCCTTTTTCACCCTTTCTGCTTTTTTGCTTCATTATTCTTATGAACCGATAACAAAATCTGCTTATAAAAGTAAAGCTTAACAGCAAAAAAACAAACAGGAAATAGAAACTGCGGGGAACCGGTTTTCCGGCTACCATAAGCCCTATGCCGTTGACTACCGTTATTATGCCGCATGCTATCACAATATTCTGCATCTCCATGACCCCTGCAAAAGCCCACAGGCTATTATAGAGTCTTAGTAAGGAAAACACCAAGACCGTGATCAAAACCGTATACGGCATGAAGGAATATATAGATTCCAGAAATGTGTGATCTATTTTGGAAAATACAAACTCATATCGAATCACAAGCGCCATCAGAGAAGAAACTGCTACCGCAAATATATCATAAATAATCAAAAATATTCTTCTATATAGCAATGCAGTGTTTATTGTTCTTTTCATCCCTAATGACCTTGATTCTTTCTTTATCTACCTTTGGAATAGTATAGCACAGTTACCTTTTATTTACAACAAATTGCTTATTTCCCTATCTCCCCCATTATCCTATAATCATTCCCTTTTATAATTTTCTTTATTACAATACAAATAATACGCTAACAATAATGGCATCGTATATATAATTGGAAACGCATATCGTGGATTCCTTTGAATTGCAGGAGCAAGGATAATAATCATAAAACTCAGAAAGACCGGCAACGCAACAAGCAGCCATCTATATATTTTTTTAAGAAAAGCAAATGCACAAAGGCATATTAAAAAAAATATATATGTAGCAGGGTGTGCAAACCAACCTACTATAGGTATATAAAAATATGCCTGATATAAAAGTAATAAAATTGTTTTAGGTTTTTTCAAAATTTCTGTTTCATGCAGATTTAATATTTCAAATAGCTCCCCATCCAATTCTCTACCCTTTCCTACACCTGAAAGACCACCAAATCCATCTAATCCTGCAAATACTATATTATTGGGTACTAACGGATAAAACAAATAATAATTTTGATTCATAGTAGCAGCAAAGTACGTTTCCGGATGTTTTATTCCCTGTGTAAGCCAAATTCTGAAATATGCCAACATTTCTCGATAGGACGGATTATATTTAAACGTCCCTTTTACAGGGTCAGAAAATCTTGGATTATAATTCCGGGCAATGTTATCATAATCCAAGATGGCACTCAACACATCTTCCTCCTCTGGTGTAACCTCATCCTGATGATAATATACATATCTTGCCGTCTGTTGTAATGGCAACGACAAAGCCTCAGCAATACTACCCTTACGGATATCAAATTGCGACATCAGTACCAAAGAAATGGCTGACGCTATTATCACTGGCGCTACCATACATCCGACAGTATACAGATATTTCTTTATTTTACCTTCCCTATCTTTCACCCCTATATATATACATAATATGCTTAGTAAAAAAACCGTTGGAACAATTACATAGCTTCCATTATTTCTGAATAAAATAGTCCCACAAACAGATACCGTCCATAAAAACACATGTTTCCTACTTTTGAAGTACCCTAAACCCTGTATTGAAAAATAAACCAGTTCTATCATAAAAAGCAGAAAGCAATATGAATACATGCCGTCTTTTACTACAACCATAATATAATTCGTATAATAAGGAACAGTAAATATGCTAAACATAGCAAGTATGTAAAGCCACCTTGATACTCCCAGTATATATAAAAGCTTAAGCATATAGGACAATATAAGCGCAAATATCACCGTCTGCATCAAACAATAAAGAAAAACGGCAGCATTTCCGCTAATCACCTTTCCAATGGAGAAAACCGCTCCCATAAGCATTGATGAAAAAGGGGGATGATGTGAGGTCCATTCTGAAATCCCCCAAAATTGACTTAACTGCGCATAACCATCTGACGTAATATGTCCGGGATATAAAATAATAATATAAGGAAGCCACCCCGCCATAATTGTCAAAAATGTTTTCCAGAATGATACTTCTTTTAAATCACCCTTACTTTGAGAATCAAAAAATAAACAGATACAAGAAATCAATTTATAATAAAAATAAGACAAACCTATAAAGTTTACCACTGTTTTAATCATTTGTCCCAAGGATGAATACAAAACAACTAAGGTATCTGCCATGCAAAATCCTTCAGCCATTACAAAAGCTCCGGCAAAAAAGAAGCTAAGAAACACAACTAAAGAATTCCCCCCCCCGTACGCTTCTTTTTATCATAGCAGGAATAGAAGAAAAAAACAGATACTGCCAAAACAGGAAAAGCTTTCAAATTAAAGCTGCCATATAAATTCCAAATCATTTCCGGCATATTCATAATCGTAACTCTTTCCGTTTCCGGAATCATATGAAGATCCGGAATTCCCATGTCTAAGCACAGTGCTGCAGTTGTTAAAGCAGATAATATAAGTCGCAATAACGTTTGTACTCTTATTTTTAACATAGCGGTTCTCCTTTGACATCTCTTATCTTTAATTTTCATCATATACCTTAGTTTCCATATAATAAACTATTAAATAATATCATATCTTACTAAAAAGCCAATAAACCCTTATTTCCCTATCTCCCCCATCAGCCTATGCCAGTTCTCATAAGAAACCTTTCGGATATCTTCATCCGAAAATCCGATTTTGCGCATGGCTTCAAGAAGATTCGGAACCTCAGAAGCGTCATGCAGGCCCTGCAATAAGGATGTCTGTGTCTGTCCTGAATCACTCGCCTTTATCTGCTCAGATGAGTCTTCCTTAAGACTACATGATGACGACGCCTCACCTTCCAAAAATTCACAGAAATCAAAGCCGAATCCTATTTTGTCAATGCCCGTTATATCGGCTATATGCTCAATATGTTTTGCAAGCATATCCACAGTCCTGTCAACCTTTTTCTCTGCAATAAATTCAGGGTAAGAATTGATGCCAATCATACCTCCGGTCGCCGCTAATTCTTTTATCATCTCGTCCGTCAGATTCCTCGGAACAGAACAAAGCGCACGACTGCTGGAGTGCGTCGCCACAACCGGCCCTGACGCATGGCGCATGACATCCCAGAATGATTTATCATTTAGGTGTGACACGTCAAACAGCATATTGAATTCCTGGATTCTATGGAGCGCTTTAATCCCAAGTTCTGTCAGTCCTCTGTCCGAATCGCCGCGTATACCGGTGGCAAGCGGGTTCTGCTCATTCCATGTTAGCGATGCATGCCTCGCCCCAAACTCATACAACATATCTATCTTGTCTATATCTTCTCCGATTTCAGACAGCCCTTCACAGCCGATAAATACATAGAAAATGCCATCCTCTTTTGCCTTCTGCATTTCCTCATAGCTGTGTACAACTCTGAGAATTTCACGACAACAGGAAACTTCTTTTTTGATAGCATCCATAATCTGTCTAAGTCTTGCAGCCGGTTCCTTATCATAAGGCGGGTCTATCCACATCACAAAAACAGAGCCCTCTATTCCGCCTTTTTTCAATCTTTCGTAGTGATATTTCCGAAATATATCCGTCTCTCCCCTAAGGGTTCTCACAGTGACGTCCGACCAGATATCCGAATGAGCGTCAAAAACCATATCACTAACCATACTCCTTTCTAAGCCTGCGAATTTATATTCTATTTCTTTACGCCCTTTGCTCCGGACAAATTAGCATTTTGTAAAATATTGGTCTGGAAAGAAGTCATAAGATTTTCTTCTTCCCTCTCCCGCTTCAGCGCAAGTTTCACCATATCATCCAGCAGCTCAGCATACGGCTTTCCCAGAGCTTCCCACAAATAAAAAGCAAGGGAACCCGGAATGGAGTTAATTTCATTAACATATACTTTATTTATATCTTTATCAATCATAAAGTCAATCCTTGACACACCGTTACAATTAAGCGCTTTAAAAGTTTTTACAGCAAGCGTGCGGATTTCTTCTCTAAGTTCCGGCGATAGATTCGCAGGAAGTTCTCTTTTGGCAGTCCGCATGCCTTCGGAACTGCCCTTATTACCTGATACATATTTATCTTCATAGCTTAAAATTTCATCACTGGAAACAGGCTCTTCACATTCGGACGCCTGTGCGTCTTCATAGTCACCTAAAACCGCGCAATTGATTTCCCGCAGTTTCATAATGGCACGTTCAACCAGTACCTTCTGCCCGAATTCGAAAGCATACTCTAATGCTTCCTTCAATCCTTCCCTGTCCTTTGCCACCTTAATTCCTACGCTGGAGCCTAAGTTAATAGGTTTTACAATAACGGGATAATCTATCTTGCTCTCTATCCGGCTATACGCTGCCGCCATATCTTCCTGATACTCCTTGACGTGTAGCGTCACACACGGAAGTACCGGAATGTCATTATCCATCAGGACTGTCTTCATGACATATTTATCCATAGACACCGCTGCTGCCGTAACATCACATCCAACAAGCGGCACATTATAATGCCGTAGAAATCCCTGCAATGAGCCATCCTCAACATTGGCGCCGTGTACAACCGGAAAAGCCACATCTATATGGTCAATTACGGAATTTCCGAATTTCTTTTCCGGATACTGTACAAGATTCAATTTTCCCTGCTCACATATAAAGAAAATCCGAATACTCTTTTTTAATAACTCAGGAATATTTTTATAGTTCTTAATATCACCAATCGCTTCTCCCGTATACATTTCATTATCTTTTGTAATATAAATCGGAATTGCATCATATTTATCCTTATCAAATGCCATCAATGCCTGAATGCCTGAAATAACAGAGACCTCATGCTCTACGCTCTTTCCTCCGAAGAATACGCCTACTTTAATCTTCATATCGACTACTCTGCCCCTTTGCTCAGTATATATTTAGTATTTATAACTTACCGGAACGTGATATCATAACCTTTTTAACTATAATTATCCGGCAGGTCATTTTCAATAAGAACAACCTTATGTTTCTCGTCAGGTATTGCATTCACCATCCGGAATCCCTCCTGCAGGTTATCTACAATAATCATCCTGCTCTGTGCAAATCCGGCTTCCAGTAAACCGTCCTGTATCGGTTTCGTCTGTTCTTTTCCGACTAAGACCGCATAGTCACACTTATCATGCGCATATATTCCCACTTCTTTATTCTCATCATATTGCCGTTCCCCCAGCTCTACCATTCCCGGAGTCATCAAAATCCGCAATTCTTTAAACATTGCCAAAGTATCAAGCGCTGCCTTGAAACCATTTTTGTTGGAATTATAGCTGTCGTCCAAAACAGTTCTTTTTCCCTGATTTAACAACTGTAATCTGTGCGGAACGCTTTCAAGCTGCAAGACCGGAAAAATGAGCTTTTCCATAGGAATTCCAAGTGTATTTGCTACTGCAATTGCTCCTGCAATATTCTGTACATTATGATTCCCAACCAGTCTTGTATGGAAATCGTATTCTTTTCCCTCTTTATCCTTCATCTTAAAAAATGAGCCATCTATAGAGACCGAAATGTTATATGCCCTATAAGTGACATTGTCCCCTGATGTTCCGTAGCTTACAACCTGCTTATCTGTTATTTTATCCCGGATATAAGTATTATCATAATTTAAGAAAACCTTGCCATCTGCAGGCACTGCATCTGCCAATTCAAACTTTGTGTTTATAATATTCTCTATGCTGTGGAAACTCTGCAGATGCTGCGGTCCGATAGAAGTAATAATTCCATATTCAGGGTGTACCAAATCACAGATTTCTTTAATATCACCGACTTCTCTTGCACCCATCTCGCAGATAAAAATCTCATGATATGATTTCATCTGCTCCCTGATGGTTCTGACAACCCCCAATGTTGTATTATAATTTCCCGGTGTGTGTAATACGCTAAACTGCGTGGATAACAGTTTGCTGAGGAAATATTTAACGCTGGTCTTCCCATAACTTCCGGTAACACCAATAATCGTCAGATTCGGCATATCCTTCAGAATTCTTGCTGCATCATTAATATAATACCTGTCTATGCCCGCCTCAATCGGATGGTTGAGCAGATTTACCAATAGCACCAAGAACGGTATCATAATAAACATGAACAGCCAAATGAGCGCACATACCTTCTCCACCATTCCCTCACAAAAAAGAGAAGGCAGAATACAGACTGCAAACAAGATTCCCGTTGTCACCAACATTCTCTTTACTCTTGGCGTATATACCAGAGGTTTCTTAGCGTGATGCGGCTTATTTACCAAAATCGTCAGCACATTCATTAGACATGCTGCAATGAGACAGCCACGATTCCCTATTGCAATAAGCGGCAGGGATATCAATGCATAGAGTACCTTTCCAAGCATCCTGCCGATATTTACCGTCAACCGCATCCACTCACTGTATTCAACCGGTTTATATGAATTCTGCTGAAACATATGCATGATATAGATTTCATACCAAACGGCGCCAAGAAAATAAGTGCCGAACCAGATAATCCACAAAATAATATCCATAAATGAATTCCAGTTCCTTTCTTCGTCCACATGCAGGAAGTTTATAATCACTGTTCCATTATCCCAAAAAAACCTTCAATACGCCATGCACTTTGGCAGGCTGTTCCAAAAATGAATAATGTCCTGCCCCTTCGCACACGACAAGTCCGGCATCCGGTATCAACCGCTTCATCAATTCTGCATCCGCTATTGGTGTTGCCGTGTCCGCATCCCCCCATATTAATAGCGTAGGACAGTTTAGTTTCGATACCAGCGACTCCAGATCTTCATTTACAACCTTCACCAAAGTATCCCTCATCACCGGCGTTGCATTATTATAATCCGCAGAGCCTCTCTTTTTTCTCATATTCTCTACTGCATCAGGATAGAGAAAATGCAGAATTTTGGTACTCATAATACGTCTCGCTGCCTTGTACATCCGCAGACTGATCTTCTGTTTTAATGTTTTTGGGGGCATGATTCCTGCGCTGTCAATCAAAACGGCTTTATTAATAATAAAATTAAGCTCTTCTTTGGCATTCAGCTTAAATAATACCCTGCCGCCAAAAGAATGTACCAGAACGCTGAATTCTTTTATATTCAGACTGTTAAGGAATTTCGTGATAAAATCCACATAATCATCTACGCACCACGGCTGCGGCGGTTCAGATGTCCTGCCAAAGCCCGGCATATCCGGCGCAATTATTCTATGGGTTGGTGAAAGAGTCTTCACAATGCCGTCAAACAGCGTAATGTTGGATCCCCAGCCATGTAACAACAGAATAATGTCACCATCACCCACATCTATATAATTTACCGAGATATCGTCTATTTTGGTAACCACACAAAGCTCCTATCTTTAATACATAAACCTGATTCAGGTTATAACAGCTATAGCATGCTATAACTTATAATAATTTATTATATGCCGTAAAAAGCCTTTTAGATACTTATTGCCACACATTACCAATTTCATTCACAATGCGCCATTATACTTTCCAATATTTCCGGATATGTAAATGTTGAAGATTGTCTCTTAAACAGTCCAAAGTTTTCTCCGTTACCGGCAAAGGCATTGTTGTCCCATACACAACAGGTAATCCCATTTGCTCTTGCCGCCTCAATATAGTATGCCGTAAAATCTACTCTGGCCTGCAGATTTCCCTTTTTCTCTCTGGCGCCATATTCACCGATTACAACACCCGTACCGTTCTTAACATAGGTATCATACAATTGCTTCATCAAATCATCTATATCCCTGGTGCTCGCAGAACTATTCATATCAAATACATCAGTACTGCCGCTTTCCCCTACTGCCTGCAGGGCAAAGGAGTATGGCGTATAGGCATGAACGGAAACAAGAATCTTGTTCTGATTCTCCTCTATGTCTTCCGGCAGACTAAAGTATTCATTCACCGCTCCCTGCAGGGACGCATCATATCCGGGTACCATCAGATATCTTGTTGTGTTATTACTGCCTGATGAACGTACCACATCTACAAATGCCTGATTTATTTCATTTATGCACTGTATTGAGTCAAGGCATTCTTCATTTTTCATGTCCAGCCACCATTCATAGTCCGAACCTACCATACGCGGCTCATTCATAGATTCCATAATAAGATGTTCGTCATAGTCCTTGAATCTATCCGCTACCTGTTTCCAAATATCCGTAACATATGTTTTGGACTGCTCCAGATATTCGCCGGAAGGATATATGTACTCCGTGCTGAAATCGTGATGTATATTGATGATAGCGTACATACCGTCATCCATCACATAATCAACTACCTCCTGTACCCGGTTAAGCCATGCCTCGTTTATGGTATTATTCTCATCTGTCAGATGATTATGCCACGAAACCGGTATACGTATTGTCTGAAAACCTGCTTCCTTAAGCGCATCTATCATTTCTTTGGTAGTAACAGTACCGCACCACACAGATTCATATTTCAAATCATCTCCGGTAATGCCGCTATCTACTGCATCAAAAGTATTCCCAAGATTCCATCCGGTTTTCATATTCTGTACGAATGCCACGGCTTCTGAATCCGGAAGTTCCTTCTCAGCTATTTCTATTACCGGAACCTGTATGCCGTCCGTCTCTTTTTCTGAATCCTCTTCTCCTGCATCCGGTTCCGCTTCCGAATTCTCTTCTCCTGCAGCTACAGCAGGATCCGCTTCCGGATTTTCTACTGCATCGTTTACCGTCGCATTTCCTGAATCACTTATGTCTGTATTTTCTTCCACAGTATTGTCAGGAGCCGGTGCATTCCCTGCACAACCGCTGACCGCCATGACCGCTGCCATTGCCAAAGCAAGCCCACAATACTTCTTCATTTCACTATCCTCCCATTCTGCTATATAAATGCAGTAGCCGACATATTAATATTAACAGATATATTTTATCTCATATGTTCGTCTTAAGCAAGATTCTCTTCAACATATTCTTCATAATCGGTCTCACTTGCAAATAAAATATAGCGCCCATCTACATACCCCATGTATCCGCTTTCAATTGCATATCCCTTCATAATGTTATCTCCTTTCAGAATCCATAACCTGTCCCGCCTCAGGTCGAAGCTGACAGGCATTTTCATGTTCTGATAAAAGAATAACATTTATGCAGTCCGATAAAACGGTCTTTGGCGAACAATTGTTCTGCTTAATAAAAATTATCAATTGTTCATAAACTTTATTTATATCTTCAGCTCATTGTCCGGCAGCAGCAATTCATGCATATCGGACAACAGACCTTCTGTCAATGATAACAGCAGTTTTTCATCTTTCTCCACAACACCGTACTTTTTATAGCGGAATCGAAATGCCGGCTGCCCTTTTGGATCAAACGAAAGTTTTCCTTTATATTTCTGAAGAAGCAGCGGAATATTTTCTACCGTTATCTGCGCATCCGGTCTGAAGACAAACTGAATCAGCTCATTTTTTCCTTTTACTTCAGTCATATAAAGCATGTGGGCTTTCACCCTTATCATTGCAATCCTCAGAAGATTCTCCGCAGATTTGGGAATTTCCCCAAAGCGGTCAAGAAGCTCTTCTTTCATATCATCATATTCTTTGTCATTTTCTATTCCGGCAATCCGCTTATAGATATCAAGCTTCTGAACTTCATTGACAATATAAGAAGGCGGAATATAGGCGTCCACATCCAAATCTATGCCGGTATTAAACGATTCGGCAGTAGAAATGCCCTTCAAATTTTTTACGGCTTCATTCAGCATCTTGCAGTAAAGGTCATATCCTACCGCCTGCATATGACCGTGCTGTTTCGCTCCCAGAATATTGCCTGCTCCCCGAATCTCCAAATCACGCATGGCAATCTTAAAGCCGCTGCCCAGGTCAGTAAACTCTTTAATAGCTTCCAGGCGCTTCTCCGCCACTTCTTTTAACATCTTATCCCTTCGATACATCAGAAAAGCATATGCGGTACGGCTGGAGCGGCCCACGCGCCCACGAAGCTGATAAAGCTGCGAAAGTCCCAGATTATCCGAATCATGAATAATCATAGTATTTACATTAGAAATATCCAATCCTGTTTCGATAATTGTAGTAGATACCAATACATCAATTTCACCGGATATAAAGTCGTACATAATACGTTCAAGCTCTCTCTCATTCATCTGGCCGTGCGCAAAAGCTACCACAGCCTCCGGCACAAGTTTTTTTACCGCAGCTGCAATATCCGCAATATGATTGACCCTGTTATAGACATAATACACCTGCCCGTCTCTGGCTAATTCCCTCACGATGGCTTCACGTACCATTTCTTCATTATATTCACAAACGAAAGTCTGAATCGGCAGCCTGTCATTAGGTCCTTCTTCCAGAATACTCATGTCCCGAATTCCGATAAGACTCATATGCAGCGTCCTTGGAATCGGCGTGGCAGTCAGGGTCAGCACATCCACGCTTTCTTTCATTTTCTTGATCTTTTCCTTGTGTGTAACTCCGAACCGCTGTTCTTCATCAATAATCAGCAGCCCTAAATCTTTGTATCCCACATCGTTTGAAAGCACCCTGTGGGTTCCGATGACTATATCGACCATACCTTTACGCAGGTCTTCTATAGTTTTCTTCTGCTCAGCAGCCGTACGGAAGCGGGACAGCAAATCAATTCTCACCGGAAAATCCTTCATACGTTGAATAAAAGTCTGATAATGCTGCTGTGCCAAAATTGTGGTAGGAATCAGGTAAACCACCTGTTTTCCTTCCTGTACCGCCTTAAAAGCCGCACGGATTGCTATCTCAGTCTTGCCATACCCCACATCACCGCATATCAGCCGGTCCATAATCTTGGTACTCTCCATATCCGCCTTCGTGTCAGCTATAGCATTCAACTGGTCTTCCGTTTCTTCAAAAGGAAACATTTCTTCAAACTCTCTCTGCCAGACAGTATCTGCTCCATATTGATATCCATTCTTGTGCTGTCTTACGGCATAAAGCTCCACCAGATCCCTTGCAATTTCATTGACTGCGCTTTTCACTTTGGATTTGGTCTTAGACCATTCCTGAGTTCCCAATTTATTAAGCTTAGGCGCAGCGGCATCCGCTGACACATATTTCTGGATTACATCAAGGCCTGTCGCCAGAACGTATAAATTGCCGCCATCACGGTATTCTATCTTGATATAATCCTTGACTATCTTCTCTACTTCTACTTTTTCAATGCCGCGGTAAATACCCAGCCCATGGCTCTCATGAACTACATAGTCGCCAACCTTGAGTTCCGAAAAATCATTAATCTTCTGACCCTCATATTGACGTACCCTCTTCTTTTTCTTCTTTTGTACACCGAAAATATCACTTTCAGAAATTACCAGAAATTTTAAAAGCGGATATTCAAAGCCTTTCATAACCCTTCCATAATAAGTCATGACTTCTCCCGGCTGCACTTCCCTGTCAGGATTGTCACTGTAAAAAGCGCTCAATCCCTCTTCCCTCAAATCTTCAGCAAGTCTCTGCGCCCTTGTTCTGGAGCCTGACAAAAGCAGTACCCTATATCCGTTTTTCTTATATCTGATCAAATCCTTTACCAATGCTTCAAAGCTATTATTATATGAAGGTATGCTCCTTACCTGAACGGAAAATTTTTCATCTGCCTTAAATAACGGATTTTTCCCTTCCATCATGGCAAGGGCAACCACTCTCCTGTTTACCAGTTTTGCTGCCACTTCATCGCTGCTGAAAAGAACATCCATCTGCCCCGGAATAATATATCCTTTTTCTACACGGTGCATCATGCTCTCGCGAAATTCCATCTCTACCGCATCTGCATGTTCTTTGACGCGATTCGGTTCGTCTATGAAGATGCAGCTTGGCTCCATCTCAAAAAAATCCAGAAAACCTGACAGTTCCGAATAAAAATAGCGAATATAGCTGTCCAGATTCACTGCATTCAGAGAGACTCCGAACTCCAATAACTGTTCCCTCAGTTCCTTTATCTGTACCTCAATGCGGTGCGCTTCTTCGGTTTTCATCTCCGAACGAAGCTTCGCCGCATATTCTTTTCCTTCTTCTTCAATTTTTCCGATACCTTTATTCAGTTCTTCCTTACTTAAGATAATCTCTGCCGCCGGATAAACAGATATGGATTCAAGCTGTTCCACCGAACGTTGGCTAAGGATATCAAAGCTGCGGATAGATTCCACATCTTCTCCCCACAGCTCGATACGATAAGGATTTTCTTCCGTCAAATCAAAAATATCGACGATGCCGCCTCTGATACTGAACTGCCCGGGCGCTTCTACCTGATAATTCTTCTCATATCCAAGTTCTGTCAGCTTAACCGCCAGTTTATTTTCGTCAATAGCGGTCTGCTTATTTATATGGATAACATTCTGCCTGAGTACAGATAGCGGAATCTGCGGCGCCATAAGAGCATCAAAAGTCGTAATTATTGTTGCCGGCTTTTCTTCCATCAACCTTCGCAGGCTTTTCATTCGCTGCATGGTAAGCTGGTTGCCATGGATATCTGCCTGAAAGAAAATTAAGTCTTTGGCGGGATAAAACATTACGTTTCTATCATAGAATTTATAGTCATCAAAAAGCTCTTTTGCCTTCAGTGCACTAAAAGTAATGATGATTTTGTTACGAAAACCATCGCCGAGTCCATATGCCATATGCAGCTTCTCGGAATCAATGCAACCGCTCACCATAACCGCAGAACGATTCTTTCCAAGCGCTTTCCTTATTTCTTCATACTCCCCCAATTCTTCCAAGGGAGCAAGTAATACTCTCACCTATGCCACCATATCCTTTCATAAATGTAAATAACTGCATTTATTTAAGCTTCCGCCGGTTTTCTTTTGTTGAATCGGTTCATTGCAGCGTCCGGTCCGTCAATTATCATCGCTTCAATCGCTCCGGCAGCTTCTTTTACACTCTCCGCCATCAGCTTACTGTCTTCCTCTCCAAAGCGTCCCAGAACGTAATCTATCAGTTCATATTCCGGCGGCTTTTCACCTACCCCCATCCGTATTCTTTGAAATTCATCATGTCCCAGATGCAGAATAATATTCTTAAGTCCATTATGCCCTCCTGCACTGCCTTTCTTCCGGATGCGGATTGCTCCTGCCTCCAGGCTGATATCATCTGAAATGATAATCAGTTCTGCCTTTTCATCTATTTTATAATAGTCTATGACTTCCCGTATACTTTCGCCACTGAGGTTCATGAAAGTCTGCGGTTTTACAAGAATCACTTTCCGGCCGCCAATAAAGCCTTTTCCTATAATTGCCTTATGCTTTTTTTCCGCAACACTGATATTATACTTCCGGGCTGCTTCATCAATCACCATAAATCCTGTGTTATGCCGTGTATTCTCATATTCCCTGCCCGGATTTCCCAAACCTGCAATAATATACATAACTATATCTAACTCCTTCACAATGTGTGGTATATTTCCCATAAAAAATCGTCGCTCAGCAGCGACGATTCCGAGAATGCTTCGCATTCTCATTG
>CAZRKN010000006.1:0-102162 GCA_964600805.1 uncultured Bacteroides sp.
AGAGCACACGGCTGTTAACCGTGGGGTTGTAGGTTCGAGCCCTACTCGGGGAGTTTACGGTAGCGAAGGCAGTAGCTGCCGACGGTGCAGTAGAATTATGTAAGGGTGCAGTGGATGTCCTATAAAAAATGTATGGCTCCGTGGTCAAGAGGTTAAGACATCGCCCTTTCACGGCGGTAACACGGGTTCAATTCCCGTCGGAGTCACTAATTAGTTTGAGACTAATAAGGCGCAGTAGCCAAGTGGTAAGGCAATGGTCTGCAACACCAGTATCCACCGGTTCAAATCCGGTCTGCGCCTCTTCTAAGCCCCGAAAATCGGGGTTTTTATTATCTGAATTTTCTTATATAAATCCGTTATGTTTAAGTTCCCGTTTTTATGTTATTTCAGATAGAGAGTGTGGGCGGAAAAGTTGAAATTATATTAATATACTTTTACGCAGTTGAGAATAATAACCTATTCTGTGAAATAAATAATATACACTGCCCAAAATTACCATTTTCCGAGTTATAGATGATGTGGTACAATAAAATAGTACCATATCTTGTCTTATAGGAATCACACTACAGAATTCATAAGGGATGATTATGAGGTCAAAGAAGAGTCGAAAGAAGAAAATCACCATCTTAATATGTGTTATAATAACACTGTTTATTATCCTGTATTTTGCATTGGTTAATTTCCTGGTCAGTGCAGCGTTGGTTCCGTCTTTTATGAGGAAGTTAGAATCTTTTCAAAGAATTACCGATGAAAGCTATGCGGCGCAGGTGCAGACATCGGACATCAAAGTGAACCGTCAGCTTACCCTGAATGCTACTAAAGAATGGCTGGAAACAGTAGAATGCCGGAAAATTTCTGCTATGACTGAAGATGGTTATAAATTGATTGCGGAAGAATTTTTTACGGAAGAGGAAAGTCATAAGTGGCTGCTACTGCTGCATGGATATACAGGATGGAAAGAAGAAATGTATCCGTTTGCATACTGGTACAATACGCAGGGGTATCACGTCGTTGCACCCGATTTACGATGTCAGGGAGAGAGTGAAGGAGATTTCATAGGTATGGGCTGGACGGATCACTATGACTGCAATCTTTGGATTGATTATATTCTTTCTCAGGATTCTGAGGCTGAAATAGTGCTTCATGGACAGTCCATGGGAGCTGCAACAGCATTGATGATGACTGGAGAGGAAAAACTTTCGAAAAATGTTGTAGCAGTAGTTTCGGATTGTGCATATACAGATGCATACTCAATGTTTGGCGAAAAGGTTAAAGAATGGTTTTATCTGCCTGCATTTCCGATAGTTGATACGGCATGCTTAGTACTTAAGGTTCGCGGCGGATATAATTTGAAGGACGCATCGGCGATTGATGCGGTGAAAAAGAGCAAAGTGCCTACGCTTTTTATTCATGGGGAGGATGATGCATTGATATCTGTTCAGATGACAAAAGATTTGTATGAAGCGGCAGCTTGCAGGAAAGAGTTGTTGATTGTGGAAGGTGCAGGACATGCGCAGTCTCAGGAAAAAGATCCTGATGCATATTATAGTGCAGTCAAAGCATTTTTGGATGAATACGTAGAGTGATAAATTACGTGAAGGGCGCTTTAACAGCGCTCTTTTATGAATTTTATATATTACAATATAATCTTCGCAGAGCGTGGATAATATTGTTTCATATTTTTTAGTGCAGAAAACACCAGTATTATTGCACAATTGTTTTTTTAGATGTATTATTATATTAAGTATGAACGGAAGGAATGGAAAACCATGAAGAAGATTATTGTCACAGGATGTAACGGACAGTTAGGTCGTGCGGTAAATAAACATTATGCCGGAGACAATACATATGAGTTTGTTAATACAGATGTGGGCGAATTGGATATTACAAGTATTGATAAGGTGATGGAATTTGTAAGAGACATAAAGCCGTACGCTATTATTAACTGTGCTGCCCATACCGGGGTGGATGCTTGTGAAACAGAGGGTGATAAGGCATACCGCATTAATGCGATAGGTCCCAGAAACCTAAGTATAGCTGCAGCGGAGACCGGAGCTAAGATGATTCATATTTCTACGGACTATGTATTTGACGGAAAAGGAACAAGACCTTATACGGAGTTTGATGCGGTGGGGCCTCAGGGGATGTATGGCATAACCAAGCTGGCGGGTGAGAACTTTGTCAGGGAATTTGCTGACAGATATTTTATTATTCGTACGGCATGGCTTTATGGTGAAGGAAAAAATTTTGTCAAGACTATGCTGCGTTTATCGGATACAAACGATAAGGTCAAGGTTGTAAAAGATCAGGTGGGGTCGCCCACGAGCGCGGAAGAGCTGGCAAAAGCGATTGCATATCTGCTGCCTACTGAAAACTACGGACTCTTTCATGGTACATGCGAGGGAGACTGCAGTTGGTCGGAATTTGCGGAAGAAATCTTCCGTCTGGCAGGAAAGAAGACGGTTGTAGAGGCGATAACTACGGAAGAATACGCTGCTGCCGCGCCGCGTCCTGCATATTCGATTCTTGAGAATTATATGTTCAAGCTGACGACTGATTTTATGTTTGCAGACTGGCATGACGCTATTGAGAAATATATGAGAGAACTCCGGAATTAGGAATTGTTAAAGTTTTAACAATTCCTTATACAAAATAGAAAAGGATAAATATTCAAATGACATTTTTACAGACTCTTGTTAAAAATCCCACCTTTGTTGCAGCGGTTATGGGATGGTTTGTTGCACAGGTATTGAAAATGGTGATACATTTTCTTGTTACCAAAGAATTTGTCTGGGAGCGGATGATAGGCAGCGGTGGTATGCCGAGCTCTCATTCCGCTACGGTATGTGCGCTGGCAACAGCGACAGGAATACAATATGGCAGCGGAAGCTTTGAGTTTGCAATAGCTGTAATTATGGCGATTATTGTCATGCACGATGCTTCAGGAGTCAGAAGAGAAACAGGAATACAGGCGCGGGTGCTCAATGAGATGATGGCGCTGTTTCGGGAAATGGGAACTAAAATGTCAGTGGAGGATAAGCTGAAGGAATTTGTCGGTCACACTCCGCTTCAGGTTTGGATAGGTGCGCTGCTTGGAATAATTACAGGGTTTCTCACATGTCAGTTTATGATTGCTGGGTATAGTATTTTCTGACAATAACGTTACCACTTTCTGCGATATTCTAAAGGTGTCATGTTCTCATGTTTTTTGAAGACCTTGATAAAATAACCGGCATTCTGAAAGCCGCAGTCTAGCGCAATGTTTTCAATGGATGAGTTGGAGAATCTAAGCATGGATTTAGAGTGTGAAATGCGCTTGGCTGTCAGGTCGTTTCCAAGAGTGATACCGTAAACTTTTTTATATTCTCTGGAAAGATGAAATTTACTGATATAGAATCTGGAAGATAAGTCTTCCAGATTAATTTTTTCTGCATAGTGATTCTCCAGATAGTCGTTTATCTGTTTCAATTTCTCAGGAATGGAAGATATTTCATGATTTCCCTGTATATTCTCGGTAAAGCATAAGGTTATGAGATCAGTTAGGTATCTGTTGGAAAATAATTCCATCATAGAAGTCTTTGACGAATGAATCTGATATATATGATTTAAAATGTCTGTAAAAACAATTGTATTTTCCGGATGAAAAATGATGGAACGGGAGTGGCTTAAAAAATTAGCATAAAAATAGGGGACCTCTTTTCCGAAAAAATGCACCCACATAAGGCTCCAGGGGTCTTTGGCGCTGCTTTCATGAGAATAAGGCTTGGTGCAGTCCAGCCAGACACAGTCTCCAACTGTAATGGCGAAACGGCTGCCTTCATAAGAAACAAATCCACTGCCCTTTAATACAACAAAAAAGAGATAAGAGTTGAGATTTTGTCTTTGGCTTATATGCGGCTCCAGACTTTGCAGGGTACCTACCTCTTGTATATATATATAGTGATCTTTTGCATAAGAAGATGGTGTTGCAATAATACGCTTAGATGTTGATTTCGCCATTTTATAATTATGCCCCTTTCCCAATGTGCAGGTTTGCAACTCAAACTTTTAATAGCAATATTTTATCATTATGTGGCAATATTTTATGTTGATACTTATATTATACAATAGTATACTTCCATATGGAATAGCAAGAAAGTATATTTTGCTGATTTGATTAAGGATATGTTTGGATAGTTATAATAACTTGTTTTAAAGGAAAGGAAAAATACGATATGCAAAAAGTAGCGTTGATTACAGGTATTACAGGACAGGATGGTTCTTACCTGGCTGAGTTTTTATTGGAAAAAGGATATGAGGTGCATGGGCTTATAAGAAGGCATAGCATTACGAATACAGCAAGAATAGACCATATTATAAACTCTGACTATAATAAAATAAAATTTTTCCTGCATTTTGCGGATACGACGGATTCCAGCAATCTTATGCGTCTTATTGCAGAAATACGACCGACGGAAGTATATAATCTGGCAGCGCAGTCTCATGTGGGAGTTTCGTTTGAGGTACCGGAGTATACCGCTGAGGCAACAGGCGTGAGTACTTTGAAGCTGCTTGAGGCAATACGTGTTAACGGAGGAAATTGCAGATATTATCAGGCATCTACATCTGAATTATTTGGCGGCATTCCCGAAACGGCGCCGCAGAGTGAGACAACTCCGTTTTATCCTAAAAGCCCATACGGCGCCGCGAAGTTATATTCATACTGGATTACAGTCAATTACAGGGAGTCTTATAACATGTTTACCTGCAACGGAATTTTGTTCAACCATGAATCGCCAAGAAGAGGTGAAAATTTTGTTACAAGAAAAATTACTCTGGCAATAGCTAATATCGTTGCCGGAAAACAGGAGAAGCTTTCGCTCGGAAATATGAATGCAAAACGCGACTGGGGATTTGCAGGCGATTATGTGCAGGGTATGTGGCTTATGCTCCAGCAGGACAAGCCGGATGATTATGTACTGGCCACAAATGAAACGCATACGGTAAGAGAATTCGTAGAAGCGGCGTTTGCCGAACTGGGCATTAACATCAGATGGGAAGGAACCGGAGTCAGTGAAAAAGGTTATGATGCAGATACGGGAAGGCTTTTGGTTGATGTAAATCCTGAGTTCTATCGCCCGGCGGAGGTCGAGTTCCTCTGGGGAAATTGTTCTAAGGCAGAGAGAGAGCTTGGATGGAAGCGAAATGTCGATTTCAAAGGACTGGTTGCGATGATGATGGACGCTGATCTGAAAGAAATTGCGGGAATGAGCTGCAGTGAGTATAAAAATAAACAACAAAAAAAAGAACAATAAGTAAATTGAATAAGTTTTGATTGTAGGGGAACGATATGCTGTCTGTTATTTTAATATGGCTCTATATGATGGTAACTGTCTTTTTACTTGGATATGGTATTTTGACGTGTCTGACTTATCTTTGTCCTTATCAGGTACGAAGGTTGGACAGCTATCTGATGTGCGGTCTTGTCGGAGCAACAGTATATGCGCAGTTTTTCAGCATATTTGCACCGGTGGGGTGTGCAGCAAATGTGCTTTTACTCATTATATGTCTCATAATAGTTGTTTTTTTTCGGAAAAAACTGCGAACTGATTTACCAACGCTTATACCTAAAGGGACAAAAACAGTATTCTTACTGTTGCTGTTTTTACTGTATGCCTATGGAACATCGAGAGGATTCATTCATTATGATACCGGGCTGTATCACGCACAGAGTATCCGCTGGATAGAAGAATACGGTGTTGTAAAGGGACTTGGGAATCTTCACTGCCGGCTGGCTTACAACAGTTCATCCTTTGCTTTATCAGCACTTTATAGCTTTGCATTTCTCGGAGGACAATCTTATCATTGTGCGGCAGGTTTTTTTGCGCTGATTGTGGCTGCGCTATGTTGTGAGATTTCTGATATAGTCAGACGAAGAAGTATAAAAACTTCTGATTTTGTCAGAGTGATGGGCATTTACTATCTTTTGATTATTTATGATGAGATGATATCTCCTGCCTCGGATTACTTTATGGTGCTAACGGCATTTTATATTGCTATCCGCTGGATGGATTTATCGGAAGAGGATGAACAGACTGTATTTCCTTATGCGATGTTGTGTGTGCTTTGCGTATTCTTAATTACGGTGAAGCTTTCGGGCGCATTACTCGTACTTTTGTCAATAAAACCGGCTGTTATGCTGCTTCGTGAAAAGAGAAAAAAGGAAACGGCGCTTTATCTTGGATTGGGGATTTTTATCGTACTTCCTTTCTTGATACGGAATATAATATTGTCAGGCTGGCTTATCTATCCGTTTACGGGGATTGATGTCTGTCCGGTGGATTGGAAGATACCGAAATGGGCGGCAGAATATGATGCCAGAGAAATACAGGTCTGGGGAAGAGGCTACGGTGATGTGGCGCAGTACGATATGCCGGTTAGGGAATGGCTTCCGGCGTGGATTCGGGGACTGGGCGGTATGGATAAGCTTTTCGTTATGGCAGCGCTGCTCTCGGTTATTGTTTTTATGTTCCGCCTTTGCTATAAACTATGGCATATACATCAAAATAGGGATGCTTTGCAGAAGAAACGGATGTGGAACAGGCTTTTACCGGAAAGCGTCATGGTCATCTGTTTTATGTTCTGGTTGTTGACCTCACCTCTTATCCGTTATGGATGCGTTTATGTATATATGATGTTGGCGTTTATCTGGGGAAATATATTGACAGAACTTTTGTATGATGATAACCGAAACGGAATACGAAGAGAGAAAATATTTACGGGATATCTGGAAAAAGCGTGTATTTTGGGAATAGCACTTTTTCTGACATACAAAGCGGCGGCATTTGTAAAGGAAACGGTATCTTATTATGATAATGATTATTGGATTTGTCAACAGGATTATGATAACTATGAAGCAGTAAGCTATGAAATCGACGGCATTACCTTTTATCGTCCGCTTACAGGAGACAGGATCGGTTATGTGAGTTTTCCGTCATCACCGGTTCAGGCTGAAATCGGACTGCGGGGAAATGAGATAAAGGATGGTTTTTATTCTAAATAAAAAGGAGAAAAATAAAACTATGGACAAGACGGATAAAATATATGTGGCAGGTCACAGAGGTCTGGTAGGAAGCGCAATTGTCAGGAATCTGAAATCTAAAGGATATGAAAATATTATCGGAAGAACGCATAAGGAACTGGACCTGACAAGTCAGGCTGCTGTCAGGGAATTTTTTGAAACACAGAGACCGGATATTGTGGTTCTGGCGGCGGCGAAGGTGGGCGGTATTAATGCAAATAATACAGCGCCTGCGGAATTCGCTTATGAAAATATGCAGATTCAATGCAATGTGATTAAATGCTGCCATGATTATAATGTAAAAAAACTTTTATTTCTGGGAAGCACATGTATCTATCCGAAGATGGCTCCGCAGCCGATTCCGGAGAATGCTCTTCTTACAGGTCCGCTTGAGGAGACCAATGAGGCTTATGCTATCGCCAAGATAGCGGGACTTGAGATGTGTAAGTTTTTTAAGCGCCAGTACGGTGATGACTTTATCAGCTGTATGCCGACGAATCTATATGGTCCTTACGATAATTATGATTTACAGGGATCTCATGTTATGCCGGCTATGATACGTAAGTTTCATGAAGCGAAGGTAAATAATGCGCTTACGGTAGAGCTGTGGGGAACGGGAACTCCGCTCAGGGAATTCCTGCATGTAGATGATATGGCGGACGCCTGTGTATTTTTATTGGAAAATTACAGTGGGGAAAGTCATGTAAATATCGGAACGGGCAAAGAGGTTACGATTAAGGATTTGGCGTTGATGGTAAAGGAGGCGGTAGGATATAAAGGTGAAATTATCTGGAATAAGGATATGCCGGATGGAACGCCACGTAAACTGACGGATGTAAGCAGACTTCATGAGCTTGGCTGGAGCCATAAAATAGAACTGGAAGAAGGTATTCAGTCGGCATATGACTGGTTCAGGGAAAATGTCGATACGGCAAGAAAGGGACATGGTTATTGACATGAAGACATATGGTGTTATTCTGGCAGGCGGCGGGGGAACCCGTTTCTGGCCTTTAAGCAGGAAGGAACTGCCTAAGCAGCTTCTTAATCTGACCGGAAAAGATTTGATGGTGAATGAAACCATAGACAGGCTGGAAGGAAACATAGAAAAGGATGATATCTTTGTCGTGACGAATATTTCGCAGGCAGAGATTATGTATAATGCAACGGCAGGAAGAATCCGTAAGGATCATGTATTGGCGGAGCCGGCGGCACGAAATACGTCTGCATGTATAGGATATGCGGCAATGGAGATTCTGCAGAAATATGGGGACGGCATTATGTGTATACTGCCATCCGACCATTATATCAGAGAAATAGCGGTTTACAAAAAAGTGATTGCAGACGCGATGCACATAGCCGAAGAAACAGATGCGCTTGTGACTATAGGCATTCAGCCGACATATCCGTCTACAGGTTACGGATATATCTGCCATGAAGCCTCAAAGATAAACGATTGTTATTATAATGTAGTGAACTTTGTGGAGAAACCCAATCTGCAGACTGCAAAAAAATATCTATTATCGGGCGATTACCTGTGGAATAGCGGAATGTTTGTCTGGAAGGCATCTGTTATAATGAGATATTTTGAAAAGCTTCTACCGGACGTGTATAATTGTCTGCAAAAAATAGGTGCGTCGATGAATACGGAGAGTGAGAAGGGAGTAATAAATGAAATTTATCCGGCTATTCCGAAGATATCCATAGACTATGGCATTATGGAACGAGCTGACAATGTGCTGGTGCTGGAAGGCAGTTTTGGCTGGAGCGATGTAGGAAGCTGGGATGCATTGGAAGCATTATATGATAAGGATGAATATGGTAATATTATTTATGGAGAGCAGGTGCATATTGATACTCATGATTGTATCATTTATGCTAAGAATAAGCTGGTAACTACAATAGGATTGGAAAATATTATAGTTGTAGAGACTGAAGATGCAGTGCTTGTCTGTGATAAAAACAGGGCGCAGGAAGTAAGAAAAATAGTTGATGCGCTTCAGGACTGTAATAAACCGCAGTACTTATAGTCCGCAACAACGATGATGAGGTATATGTTTCATGAAGGATAGAATTTATGTGTGCCATACTTACTATCATGTGTATGTGACTTTTTTGAAGGAATTAAAGCATAGGGAAGATAGGCGTCGGAACGGAAAAGAAGCCGGAAGTGCAACATTGGTGCTTTCAAAAATGTCCATTGATTTTGAAAACCTTGGGGAACGGGTTGAGAGTACGGGTATGTTTGAAGAGGTACTGGAATTTGATGAGAAGAAAGATACCTTTTTTCCGGAACTTGCAAAATGGAGTAAGGACAGCGGAAACTTAATAGTTAATTTATTTAACCGAATACGTTTTACAAAACTGTATGCCAAGCTTGAAGAGCCGTATATACCGGTTGATTTTAAAGAATATAAGGATATCTATGTATATTGTGATTCCGACCCTATAGGATATTATCTTAATCAGAACAGAATATATTATCATGCACTGGAAGACGGTTTGGACAGCCTTAAGGTTTTTGACGCTGCACGCTACGATAATAGGGGACATTTTCATTTAAAAGCTTTTATGTCACAAAAATTGAACCTGATTTTCGTGCAGAACGGATATGGGAAATATTGTCTGGATATGGAGGTTAATAACATTTCACAGATAAAGTATCCCTGTCCGCGGTATATTGAAGAACCCAGACAGGATTTGGCAGGCAGGCTGACCGAAGAAGATAAGAAAGTGATTCTGCGTGCTTTTATCAGGGATATGGAAAGTTTGCAGCGGCGGATAGATGAGAGCGGTAAAATGGGAGATAAGATATTAATTTTGACAGAGCCGCTTTGTACTATGGATGTACGTGAGCGTATTTTCAGGGATATTATCAGGATGTATGAGCCGGAGGGCACTATTTTTATTAAGCCGCATCCCAGGGATGAATTTAACTACAGGGAATGTTTTAGTGAATATCCCCAGTTTGATGCCAGCATACCAATGGAGATGCTCAACTTTTTTCCGAATCTGCATTTTAAAAAGGCTGTTTCTGTGTTTACGGAGATGGGTGCGGTTCAATTTGCCGATGAAGCGGTTAGGCTTGGAGAAGATTTTATGGATGCATATGAAGAGCCGTCGGTTCACCGTGAAAATGAGCAGATATAAGCAGCCGGAGTATGCTGTACGGCATTGAGGGCGATGCATTACAGTTTACAAAATTCGTTTCCCTGTGATACGATTTCCCTAAGATTACTATAAAGGGGAATTATACAATGGGCAATGATATTTTAGTAAAGCCGGAAACGGAAGAGATGATTTCCGGACTGATGTTGGAGCTTGGAGTACCGGCGCATCTCAAGGGATATCAGTATCTACGGACTGCAATCAGCATGTGTGTGGATGATATGGAACTGATTGGAAGTGTTACCAAGCTGTTATATCCGGAACTGGCAAAGCAATACATGACTACGGTTCAGAAGATAGAGAGGGCAATTCGCAATGCAATAGAGGTGTCTTGGGAAAGAGGGAATGGGGAACTGTTTGAAAGGCTGTTTGGCTATTGCAACTGCATGGAGCACAGCAGACCGACAAATAGTGAATATATTGCATCGGTTGCTGATTATATTCGACTGGAACAGGGATTTGTATAAAATAAGTAATCAGGAAGGGAGATATCTCCCTTCCTTTTTTTGTATATTCATGATAATATGTAGAAGTAGGCAATGCCGATATGATTGTCAATCAAATCAGAGAGGTTAATGTTAATGAGTCTGTTAAGCGTAATAGTGCCGTGTTATAATGAGGAAGAGAATATAGAAGACTTTTATCATGAACTGCTTAAGAATGAGGCATTTTTTAAAGAAAAAAAACTGGAGTTGGAAATTCTGTATATAGATGACGGTTCTAAAGACAGTACGGTCACCGAGGTCAAGAAGTTGCGTGAAGAGGATGAAAGAGTACACCTTTTGTCGTTTTCAAGAAATTTTGGAAAAGAAGCGGCTATCTATGCGGGACTTCAGAAGTCCAAAGGGGATTATGTGGTAATAATGGATGTGGATTTACAGGATCCGCCGGCGCTGTTGCCGGAGATGTATTCTTATATAGAAGAAGGTTATGATTCCGTTGCTACAAGAAGGGTGACAAGAAAAGGCGAACCTATGATACGTTCTGCATTTGCAAGGCTGTTTTATCGTCTGATGAACAGAATTTCGAGAACTGAAATCGTGGACGGTGCACGTGATTACCGGCTTATGACCAGGCAGGTCGCGGATGCCATTTTATCTATGACGGAATATAATCGTTTTTCCAAAGGGATTTTCGGTTGGGTAGGATTTGAAACGAAGTGGCTTGAGTATGAAAATATAGAGCGGAATAAAGGGGAAACGAAATGGTCTTTTTGGAAACTGTTTTTCTATTCTATCGAAGGAATTACGGCTTTTTCTACGATGCCGCTTGCGATTGCCTCCGTAATGGGCGTTCTGTTCTGCTTTGCCGCGTTTTTGCTGATTGTTGTAACGATTGTGCGAAAGCTTGTATTTGGTGACCCGACTTCAGGCTGGCCATCGCTTGTTTGCATAATTTCCATGATAAGCGGCGTTCAGTTGTTTTGTCTGGGAATTGTAGGGCAATACTTATCCAAGACATATATGGAAGTAAAGAAAAGACCTATTTATCTGATAAAAGAGGATATCTGATGGAAGAGATGGTCAGTATCATTGTACCGGTCTATCGTGCGGCTGCCTATATTGCTGAAACGATAGAGATGGTAAGGAGACAAACTTATAATAATTGGGAACTTATTCTGGTGGATGACTGCTCTCCGGATAACAGTGCGGATATCATTCAGGGAATTCAGTCATCTCATGAGGAGGAACGCATACGCCTCATTCGCAAGGAAAGAAATGAAGGGGCGGCAAAAGCGAGAAATACCGGAATTGAGACAGCAATAGGAAGGTATATTGCGTTCTTGGATGCAGATGACATCTGGCTTCCTGAGAAACTTGAGAGAGAGCTTGCTTTTATGAAAGAAAAGCAGGCAGCTTTTGTATTCACAGCATATGAATTTGGGGATGAGAATGCCAGAGGAACAGGGAAAATCGTTGCTGTGCCCGAACAGTTGACATACAGGAAGGCTTTGACCAGAACGGTGATTTTTACAACGACAGTCATGTTCGATATGACGAAACTCACTAAAGCACAGATACAGATGCCTGATGTGGAGAGTGAGGATACCGCTGCATGGTGGAAAATTCTTAAGGCGGGATATGTGGCATATGGATTGAACGATGTGCTTGCAATATACAGAAGGCCGGCAAAGAGCCTGTCTTCCAATAAGCTGACGGCAATCAGGCGGATATGGGAGCTGTACCGCAGAGAAGAAGGATTGACTGTGCCGGTTAGCGTATTTTGCTTTTGCCTTTGGGCGATGCGTGCAACACTAAGGCGGATATAGCAAACAATATTTTCACAAATGAGGTGATGAAGTGAAACGGCTGGATTCTTTAAAAAGACTCATAATATTACAGCTTTCTTTTATAGGATTGATCTTACAGACAGGTATATATGCTTATTTCTGGCTGACGGAATATCATCCGTTTCTCAGGATGCATCGCGGGCTGAAATTCTATTTTAAAGGCCATATACTGATGTTTCTGATTTATTTTGTATTACTGTTTTTCTTTGAAAGCACATACGGCGGATTGAAAGTCGGATACTTAAAACCGCTGGATGTTTATGTTTCACAATTTTTTTCTTTGCTTGCGGTCAATATAATATCGTATTTTCAGATTTCACTGATGGCAAACTGGCTGGCTGCTGTCAGACCGATCATATTGACAATGCTGATTCAGATAATAGTGTCAGCGGTATGGGTATATCTTTGCAACACATTTTACCGCAAGGCTTTTCCGCCACGGGATATTCTGCTTATTCATGGGGAGCGTTCCATTGATGATATTGTAAATAAACTCAATTCCAGAAAGGACAAGTACCGTATTGCCGGCTGCATAAGTATTTCCGAAGAAGACGAGAAGATCCGTACGGAGATATTGGATGGGTATGGAGCGGTTGTATTGTGGGATATCCCTATAAACGACAGAAACAATCTACTGAAATACTGTTACAGTAAGTCCATCCGTGTTTATATGATGCCTAAGATTTCCGATGTTTTAGTCAAAGGCTCCGACCAGCTGCATTTGTTTGATACGCCGATTTTACTGACAAGGGAGTATGCTCTGAAAATGGAGCAGCGGATAATAAAAAGACTTATTGATCTGGTCTGCGCAATTATTTTGCTTGTGCTTGCGTCTCCCTTTATGTTGATAACGGCTATTGCAATTAAGGTGTATGACGGCGGACCGGTTTTGTATAAGCAGATTCGCTGTACAAGGGATGCAAGGGAGTTTAATATTTTGAAATTCCGCAGCATGCGTGTTGATGCGGAAAAGGACGGTGTTGCCAGACTGGCATCACGAAATGATTCGCGCATAACGCCCATTGGGAAATTAATACGCGCAGTACGAATTGACGAGCTGCCGCAGCTGTTCAATATTTTGAAAGGCGATATGTCATTCGTGGGACCGCGGCCGGAACGTCCGGAGATAATTGCACAATATACCGAAGATATGCCGGAGTTTACTTTTCGCATGAAGGTAAAAGCAGGGTTGGCAGGATATGCGCAGGTGTATGGAAAATACAATACGACGCCTTATGATAAACTGAAACTGGATTTGACTTATATTGAGAATTATTCGGTATGGTTGGATTTAAAGCTTATGCTGTTGACTATAAAAATTCTGTTTAAGCCTGAAAGTACGGAAGGCATAGATGATAGCCAGACAACGGCGGCTAAAAAGCCCTGAGAAAGGAGTATGGCTATAAAAAATGAAATACGTGAATGAAGGTATGGATTGTAAAAAATTGCTTCTTCTGTTTATTAAAAAAATCTGGGTAGCTGCTCTTGCAGCTGTTATCGGCGCGGCTTTAGGAGGGGGAATATACCTGTTCCATAATGTGATATTGAGCGCCAATAGGGAATATCAGGCTACATCCAAATTATATCTGTATTTTGCACCGGATGAGACGGGCGAGGTTTATCAGGCGTATAATGGATATACATGGAATGATCTTATGTCAACAGAGAGAATTCTGAATGGTACTATGTCATATCTGCCGGACACATATACGGAGGAAGAAGTCATTGCGGCAACGACCGCAAGAATTCTCTCAGATATTCGGCTTTTGACGATTACAATTACTACTTCCGACCCGAATATGACGTCGGAGATTCTGAAAGCAACCAACAGGTCTTTAGTGGAAATGGGAGAGCGTGAAATAGAATTTACAGAAATAGAAGTTATTGCAGAAACGGAAGCAAAGCTGGTAACAGCGGATTCCAGACTGTTACAGGCTGTTCTGTCAGGTCTCGTGATTGTGCTGATACTGTCGCTTATTGCGATGGCGCTTGTTTATGTATTGGATGACAGGATATATGTACCGGGAGATTTGAAATGTGTCACCGGACTTCCTTTTGCAGGATTTCAATTAACGGATAAGGCGGAAAAAGGGAAAAATTCCGGTGAGGAAACGCTGCTTGAAAAGCTTCATGAGGATATGGAACTGAATCGGGCGCATCTGATGAAAGAGTATGGAACGCTTGATACTCTGGAACTGAGTAAGAAGAGTCCGGTTACTGAAGATGTTTGTGATAAGCTGCGGAAAGTAGATGGCATAATCCTGGTTATTCCTTTTGGAAGAATGGACAGGACATCTCTTGCATACAGGATAGACCAGCTGACATTACAGCAATGTAAGCCGGTGGGAATTATCATTAAGAATGCAGATATGAGGTTTATGAAATGGTATTACAATCACCTTTAAAGATTCAGGTTCTGGTATCGACAGTTGATAATGATGCTGATGAACTCTATAAGAAAATGAATATAGATACCGACGCCGTGATTGTGAACCAATGCGGTAAATATGACTATAAAGAGCTTGAACCGGCTCACGGCAATGTTCAATGCTTCTATATGAAGGGACGCGGAGTGGGGCTGAGCAGGAATACGGCGCTGCTGCATGCGAAAGCGGATATCTGCCTGTTTTCGGATGAGGACATAGTCTTCATGGAAGGATTGCAGAACACTGTCAGGGAGACTTATATAAAGTATCCTGAAGCGGATATGATTTTGTTCAATGTTAAAGTATCTCCAGCCAGAAGAACTTATTGGAATGAGAAGGTAAAAAGAATCCGCTGGTATAATTATGGCAGATATCCTGCCTACAGCATTTCGGGAAAGCTGGATTCACTGCGGCGGGCAAATGTACATTTTTCGCTCTTGTTCGGAGGCGGTGCAAAGTACAGTAACGGTGAAGACAGCCTGTTTTTACGTGACTGTCTCAAAGCCGGATTAAAAATATATGCCGTACCCGTTTGTATTGGTGAAGAAATAGAGAGAGAATCTACATGGTTTCATGGATACACGAAGAAATTTTTTATGGACAGAGGAGTTCTTTATCACTATTTGTACGGAAGACTTTCAAAGATTTTTGCGTTTCGTTTTCTTTTTAAAAATAAAAGAGAAATGTGTGTCGAGATTCCTTTCAAAGAGGCATATACGCTGATGAAGGAAGGGATTAGATCACAACGGTAGTTAAAAAGGAGCAGTTGGTTTACTCATGATTCTATATCTTACAGTTGCGGTGGGAACAGTGCTGCTTGCATGCATGGTTAATAACCGGCCGGTATTGCAGCCGTATAGGGTGACAAGACAGCAGATGTGCAATAGGATATGTCTTTTTGCTGTTTTTCTTATACTCTTTACGCTTTCTGCCTGCAGGCATGATGTGGGAAATGATTATAGCAGATATGTGGAGTTTATGCATCTGGTATATTGTAATGCATATGTTCCTACAGAAGCAGGGTTTAATTTGTTATCAAAAGCGGTTTACATTGCATCAGGGTTTGAAAATTATCTGCTTGTATTTGCGATTTTTTCTTTTTTTACGATTTTTTTATTCATTCTGGCAATCTATGAGCAGAGTGATGACTTTCCTATGACATTTTTTTTGTTCATGGCATTGGGATATTACTTTCAGACATTTAACACAGTGCGTTACTATCTGGCGCTTGCCATTGCATTATATTCCATGAAATTTGTGATACGCAGGCAGTGGGTACGATTTGTATTATTGGTAATTCTCGGCTCGTTTTTCCACAAATCAATGCTTGTGGTTATGCCGTTGTTTTTTCTGGCTTCCATTGAGTGGAAAAAGTGGCAGTTAATATTGACAGGATTATTTTGCATCACATTTTTGTTCTTTCAGGATTTTTATCTGAAAGTCGTATTATTTCTATATCCAACATATGAGGATACGGAATATTTGGAAGGCGGAACCAGTTATATAAATATTCTGCGCTGCGCGGCCGTGCTTACTCTCTCTCTTATTTATTATAAAAAGAGTATACAGGGAAACAGACGTCTGCGGTTTTACTTTTATCTGAATCTGGGCGCGCTCGCTTTATATGTATTCTGCTCTTTTCTGCCGATTATTTCGCGTATAGGATATTATCTGACAATCAGCCACATTCTGTTTTTACCCGCGCTGCTTAAGGAAGTCGGAAATGAAAAGCTGCGGAAACTGCTGAAGCTGGGAATGATTTTGGCAGCGCTTTGGTATCTTGCTAAATTTATGGGCAGGGCGTATGATGATAATATGCGGATTCTTCCATATAGAAGCTTTATATTCGATGAAATGTTGGATACAACATGGATAGGTGATTAGGTTGAAAAATCAAAGATTTTTCAATCGGTAAATTTGGTGCGAAAGCGCTTCCGGCGCTGCCCGAATTCGCAGGTTGCTGGCGGCATGGAGGATTAGTATGAAACCGGAATTTTCCGTTTTGGTGGTTTGTTTGAACCCCGGTGATAAATTGAAAAAGACTTTGGATAGTATCCGGATTCAGTCATACCGGAATTATGAAGTAGTGGTAAAGGATGGGTTGTCTACGGATGAGTCGCTTTCCTGCCTGAAGGGGGAACAGGATGCTGCTGCCGGACTTCCGCCGATCCGGCTGATTGAGAAGAAAGACAGCGGAATCTATGACGCAATGAATCAGGCTGTACAGGAGTCCAAGGGAAAATATATTTATTTTCTGAATTGCGGAGATGTATTCTACAGCGAGAATGTTCTTGCGGAAATGGCAGAGCTGATTCGACGTAATCCCTCTGATGCCGGCATTTACTATGGCAATATTTATGAGAGGCTGACAGGGCGCGAAGTGGCTTCCAATCCGAAAATGGACGATTTTGGCTGTTACCGGAATGTACCCTGTCATCAGGCCTGCTTTTATGACAGGAAGCTGCTGGTTTCACATCCTTTTGAAACAAAATACCGTGTAAGAGCGGACTATGAACAGTTTTTATGGTGTTTTTTTACAAGTGAACTGCCCGAAAAGGCAACTTTTGTTTACGGTGATATTTTAATTGCGGATTATGAGGGCGGCGGATTTTCGGAAACGAAGCGGAACAGAAAACTTTCTTCCGCTGAACATAAAGAGATTGTCAGAAAATATCTGCCTGCAGGGAAAATCCTGAAATACAGGATGTTGATGTGGATTACGCTTGCACCGGTTCGCACATGGATTGCCGGTAATCCGGCGACAGCAGGTTTGTACAATAAGCTGAAAAAATCATTTTACAAGAAAGGAGCAGAGCGATGAGGGTACTTTGGGTATGCAATATTATGATGCCGGAAATAGCCGTTCAATTAGGTCTTTCCTATAGCAATCGTGAGGGATGGCTGACTGCAATGATGGATCGTTTTCTGCAGGAGCAGAATCGTAACAAAATTACATTGGGAATTGCTTTTCCGGTGACGGAAGAGCTTGGTAATATATCTAAAGAGATGATGCTCGGGGAAAATGCGTATTGCCGCTGCTACGGTTTTGTGGAAAACTTACTTAAACCGGAGCAGTATGACAGTGCAATTGAAGATAGGATGAAGGAAATAATATCTGATTTTAATCCTGATATGATACATATTTTCGGAACAGAGTTTCCGCACACGCTGGCATGCGTACGTGCCTATGGAAGACCGTCAAGAACGTTGATAAGTATTCAGGGATTAATGTATGCATGCGCGGAAGCATACATGGCCGACCTGCCTGCCAATGTGCGCAGAAAGGTTACTCTCAGGGATTTGATCAGAAAAGACAGCATCATGCAGCAGCAGAAGAAGTTTAGAAAAAGAGGAGTAAATGAAAAAGAAGCACTGCGTCTTGTGGAACATATTGCAGGAAGAACCGATTTTGACAGAGAGTCTGTGGCAGTGGTGAATCCGGAAGCACGATATCATTTTTTGAATGAGACATTGAGAAGTTGTTTCTATAGAGACAGATGGAAAAGAAATGCCTGTATTCCGTATAGTATATTTTTGAGTCAGGGAGACTATCCTATAAAAGGATTTCATTACCTGCTGCAGGCTATGCCTGCAGTGCTGGAAAAATATCCTGAGGCACAGATTTTTGTAGCCGGAAATAATATTATAAAGAGTGCAACATGGAAAGACAGATTGAAACGATCCGCTTACGGAAAATATTTGAAGAAATTAATCAGGGAAAACCATTTAAAGGATAAAGTGACCATGCTTGGAAGTCTGGATGCCGAAGGAATGAAAGAACAGTTTTTGAGAAGCCATGTATTTGTATGTCCTTCCGCATTGGAAAATTCACCTAACTCATTGGGAGAAGCCATGCTGCTCGGGGTACCGTGTGTGGCTGCAAATGTGGGCGGCGTACATAACCTGCTGGTAGATGGCGGAGACGGTTTGTTGTATCCTCCCGGCAACGTGGAGGCACTTTCGGAAAAGCTGATTGAGATTTTTGAAAAAGAATTTATTTCAGAAAAATATTCTCATAATGCCAGAAGACATGCCAGAGAGACGCATGATGCCGATCAGAATTATTATAAGATGATACGGATTTACCAGGAAATAGTAGAAGAAAAGCAAACTTTATAGTTCGATGCGGAGGCTGTAATGACCATAACATTTGTATCAAATTACATCAATCACCATCAGATTCCGTTTTCCAATGCCATTTATGAAAAGCTTGGAAAAGACTATTGCTTCATACAGACTATGCCGATGGAGAAAGAGCGTATAGAGATGGGATGGGGGCTTGATGTGAAAAAAATTCCCTACGTACGCTGTCTGTATGAGGATGAATATGAATGCCGCAAAATAATTGCGGAGAGCGATGTGGTGTTGCTGGGCTGGACAGAGAGGGAAGACATCGAGGATGAACGTCTGCGTTCAGGAAAGACGACGATACGAAGCAGTGAGAGGATATATAGGGAAGGCCAATGGAAGGCGGTTTCACCGCGAGGTCTTATTGCAAAATACAAAGAACATATCAAATATCGTAATAAAGATGTCTGCCTGCTGTGTGCCGGAGCATATACCGCATCGGATTTTCATTTAATAGGCGCATATCCGGGTAAGATGTTTAAGTGGGGATATTTTCCCGAGACAAGGATTTATTCTGAGGAAACCTTTGCCTCGATGAAAAAGGAAGGCCCGCTGCAGCTGGTCTGGGCGGCGAGATTTATTAAATTGAAACGTCCTGAATACGTGGTAAAGCTTGCACAATGTCTTGACAGAAAAGGATATGTTTTCAACATACACATGCTGGGAAGCGGAGAACTGGAGCAGGAAATAAAGCAGCAGATAGAGCAGGCCGGACTCTCGGACAGATTTATATTTTATGGATATACCAATTCGACCAAAGTGCGGGCTGTAATGGAAAAATGCCATATACATCTTTTTACAAGCAATTATCTGGAGGGCTGGGGGGCTGTCCTGAATGAAGGTATGAACAGCGGATGCGTGGAAGTGGCCAGCGTTCAGGCAGGAGCGACGCCCTACCTGATAGAGCATGGTGTGAATGGACTTGTGTTTCCGGATGGTTCATATAAGGAAATGGAGAAATTGGTGTTGGACTTATTTGACCATTGGGAGGAGCGTAAACATATGGGTCGTGCTGCATATAATACGATTGTTACGGAATGGAATGCAGAACATGCTGCGGAAGAATTCTTAAGGTTTGCGAGTTGTCTGTCAGAGGGAAAGATTGTTCCTGCGTCAAGCGGACCGCTTAGTCCCGCTCCGGCTGTTGCGCCAAGGAATATGTATAAAGCAATGATGAAAGGCAGAATGAAATAGCATGGAGAAGTTTAAAATCAGTGTTATCGTGCCGGTATATAATACTTTGGACTGTTTGGAACGCTGTGTGGATTCCATAAGAAGACAGTCATATAAGAATTTGGAATTGATTCTGGTGGATGATGGTTCTACGGATGGCTCGGGGCAGCTTTGTGACAAGTTGGAAAAACTGGATAACAGAATCAGGGTATATCATAAAGAAAACGGCGGGGCATCTTCGGCGCGTAACATTGGAATCAGGAATGCAGTGGGTGATTATATTGGATTTGTGGACAGTGATGATTATATTGATACTGACATGTATCAGATAATGATGGAGCTTGCCATAGAGAAGAATCTTCAGATGACGCAGATTTCCAGAGATGAAATAGACGAAGAAGGCAATATACTTGAGAATATCTGTGTGCCGCCTGAGGATGTACGTTTTTGCGATTCGGAGACGTTTATGAAAGAACTCCTGCTGCATAAAGGTGATTGTTCTTTTTGTACGAAATTAGTTAAGCGGGAACTGCTGCAGAAACATAGATTTCCCGAGGGTGAATTAAATGAAGATTTCAGACTTTTAGTGGAACTGCTTTCGCAGATAGACGGAGTCGGCATTCTGCCGAAGCAGGGATATCATGTTGTATACCGCAGTAATAGTACGACAAGGCAGCATTCTGAAAACAGTTTTTCCAGAGTTTTTATGGATAATATAGAAAATGCTGACAGAATACAGGTTATTGTGGATAAAAATTATCCTGCGCTTCATTCGTATGCAGTTCGCTTTAATTTATTTCAAAGGCTGGATTATATGCTGCATGTTCCGATTCCGCAGATGAATGGAAAGAACGAGTTTTATAAAAATGTAAAAAAGTATCTTCACGGGCATATACTCAATACTGTATTTAACCGTTATTTAACTATCAAAAACAAAGGCTATCTTTTGCTCCTTACAACAGCGCCAAAGACGGTACGGAAAATTCACAGGCAGATTATGATATCCAGGGAGAACCGCAAGGGTGGTAGCTATTGAAAACAAAAAATACCTATGCTATACTAAAAATCAATGTAATAATGGCGGCAGAGGGCATAACAGAAACATTGATGTCATAAAAAAGGAGAAAACTTATGTTAAAGGACAAGACAATTTTAATTACCGGAGGGACAGGCTCTTTTGGAAAAAGCTTTACCAGATATGTGCTTAAGCATTATGAGCCAAAGAAGATTATTATATATTCCAGAGACGAATTTAAACAGTGGATTATGGCTGACGAGTTTAAGGAGTATGCAGATAAGCTGCGATTCTTTATTGGCGATGTGAGGGATCTTGAACGATTGAAAAGAGCCTGCTATGGTGTTGATTACATCATCCATGCTGCGGCTTTAAAACAGGTTCCGGCTTGTGAATATAATCCGAACGAGGCAATCAAGACCAATATTCACGGCGCGATGAATGTAATTGATGCAGCGCTTGACTGTGGTATCCGCAAGGTAGTGGCATTGTCAACAGATAAAGCGGTTGAACCGGTAAATTTATATGGCGGTACTAAGCTGGTGTCCGATAAGCTTTTCGTAGCAGCTAATGCTTATGTAGGAGATAAGGATGTTAATTTTTCAATAGTGCGTTATGGAAATGTTGCCGGAAGCCGCGGTTCAATTATTCCTGTTTTTAATAACATTATTAAAGAGGGAGGAACTAAACTTCCAATTACCGATTTCAGAATGACGCGTTTCTGGATCAGTCTGACGCAGGGAATAGAGCTTGTAATAAAAGCTCTTGCAGAGGCTAACGGGGGCGAAACTTTTATTAGTAAGATCCCTTCATTTAAAGTAACGGACTTGGCGGAAGCAATGCTGCCGGGCTGCGAGCTGAAGGAAATAGGAATACGTCCTGGTGAGAAACTGCATGAGATCATGGTAACAAAAGAAGATTCTATGACGACATATGAATATGATAAGCATTTTATTGTTTATCCTCAGATGATTTGGAATAATAAGCAGAAGCCTGATTTGAGCGGGAAGAAGGTTGAGGAAGGTTTTGAGTACAGTTCCGATAAAAATACGGAATGGCTGTCTGTAGAGGATATCAGAGCGCTGCTTAAAGACATGAATTTAGAGAATTAATGAAAGGTATGGTATATATGGAAAAGCCGGCAATAGAGGGTGGAAAACCGGTAAGGGACAGTAAAATATATTATGGACACCAATATATAGATGAAGCAGATATACAGGCGGTAGTGGATGTCATGAGGAGTGACTATCTGACCTGCGGCCCGAAGATTACTGAGTTGGAGCGAAAACTCTGCGATGTTACGTGGGCGAAATATGCGGTTGTATGCAGTAATGGCACGGCAGCGCTTCATATCGCCTGTCTGGCAGCAGGAGTTGGCGAAGGTGATGAGGTCATTACAACGCCGATTACTTTTGCGGCGTCCGCCAACTGTGCATTGTACTGTGGGGCACGTCCTGTCTTCGCAGACATCAATCCGGAGACTTACAATATAGATCCTGATTCAGTGGCAAAGTGTGTGACTGAGAGAAGCAAGGCTGTAGTGGCAGTTGATTTTACCGGACAGTCGGTGGAACTGGATTCAATTATGCAACTCTGCAGAGATAAGAATATGATACTGATTGAGGATGGCGCCCATGTAATAGGAACGAAGTACAAGGGCAGACCGAACGGTTCTATTGCGGATATGACAACTCTCAGCTTTCATCCGGTCAAGACAGTTACAGGCGGCGAGGGCGGGGCTGTACTGACAAACAATGAGGAGTATTATCAGAAGCTCTTATTATATCGCGCTCATGGAATCACGCGGGATGAGTCCTTTTTAGAGAATCCGTCTGACGGTCCATGGTATTATGAGCAGATTGCGCTGGGATATAATTATCGTATGACTGATATGCAGGCGGCGCTTATCATAAGCCAGCTTGATAAATTGGAGATTTTCAGTAAGCGGAGAAAGGAAATTGTTGCAGAATATAACGAAGCGTTCTCTAAGATACCGGGTATTTTCGTACAGAAGGAAATTGCAGAATCCGATACGACCAGACACTTATATATCCTGCGTCTGAAGCCGGAGAAGCTTTCCATAGACAGAAGGAAGTTCTTTGAAGCTCTGGCAGCAGAAAATGTGTGTTGTAATGTGCATTATATTCCTACCTACTATTTCCCATACTATGAAAAATTGGGATATAAGAAGGGAATATGTCCGAATGCTGAGAAACTTTATGAAGAAATTATAAGCCTGCCGCTATATTTTGCCATGACAGATGAAGATGTGGAGAGCGTCATAGCGGCAGTCAGCAAAATTGCAACGTATTATTCTAAATAACAGAGGGAAGGCGACAGAGCATGAAGATGACAACAAAATCAACGGTCATATATCTGATTAGTATATGCTGTATCGTCTTTTTTTTGTGGCTTGGAAATGAGGGAGACAATCCGCTTGCTTATACAGGGTCAGAACTGCAATATTCCGTGGGTGCGCTGGATTCGGATTATGCATTGGTCATAAGGGATGCGGTTGCAAGGACGGGAATTGTTGCCAGTACACCGCAGATTGTAATGAATCGCGGAACATATACGATTGACTTTAAATACGAAACAGACGAGACCGGAAATGTGGTAGAGCTGTGGGAAATGGGAAGTAAAATTGCAGGCTGGCCTCTGGAACCGGGGCAGAATGAATTTACAGTTGATTTTACTTTGGCTAAGGATGCAAAACAGTTGTCTGTGAGGTTTAATTATGCGGGTAAAGGTTCGTTTATCATACAGAAGGTTTATTTAACGCCTAAAACGCTTTTTTACACAGATACGTATTTTATGATTGTATTGTTTCTGATATTGAATCTGGCAGGATATTTTCTGTATCAGAAGCATTTGGAAAATCCGATTGCACAGGATAAATTGGCAGATGCATGTATTATTCTGGGGGTTGCCCTGCTTGCTGCCTCTCCGATGTTTTCTACCTATCTTTTTAATGGGGATGATTTATGCTACCATCTGGCACGTATGGAAGGAATTAAAGACGGAATTCTGGATGGGCAGGTTCCTGTCATTATCATGCCTGATGCGCTTAAGGGAAACGGATATCTGAATGCCATGTACCCCTATCTTTTTTTATACATAGGAGCTTTTTTGCGAATATGCAGGGTGTCTATAGGTCTGTCATATAAATCAGTTGTTTTTCTGGCAAATCTTGGTTCGGCTGTATGCACATATTATGCCGTAAAATCAATGTCAAAATCAAGACGGACGATTATTCTGGCAGTAGTCTTATATACGCTCATGCCATATAGGTTTACGAATATTTTTTCCCGCGGGGATTTGGGAGAAACTCTGGCGCTTACGTTCTGGCCTCTTTTAATAGCGGGCTTATATCATGTTATGCTTGGGGACAGGCAGAAATGGTATTACCTTGTGCTTGGATTCAGCGGGATACTACAGAGCCATATTTTAAGCATTGCTATTGCGGCCGGATTTTGCATAGTCTCTGCGCTTGTCTTTGTTATAAATATTTGGAAGGAAAAACGGTATGTGGAAATCGGCAAGGCGGCGGGAATTACGATATTATTGAATCTCTGGTTTCTGGTTCCTTTTTTGCAATATTATTTTAACGGAAATCTTAATACGAATATACTAAGGTGGAGCGGATTTTTTGAGCAGTCGGTTAATCCTTCGTACCTGACACAGACTATCAGTCTGTATAATAAACAATATTTTTCTTTGGGACTGCCACTGCTCGGTTGTGCGGGAATGGGAGTTTTGTATCTGGTATGTGAAAAGAAGAATAATAAGACAAACCTCAATAAATATCTCAACTATCTGTTGGTTATGGGGGTTATCCTGACATATATGATGACAGGATATTTTCCCGGTCTGGAGATGTGTAAGAATGACTTTTTAAAATCAATTCTGACTATGATTCAGTTCCCGTGGAGATTCCTGGGTCCTGCCGGAGTCTGCTTCCTGTTTGTCGGCAGCCTGAGGCTGTCAGAGTCAGAGATATTGAAACCATATAGGAATCTGATATTTGCCCTGCTTATCGGATTGAATTTACTTACGATTATTTCGGTTCCGGCAGACAATACGCATATGCCATATGATGATGTTACTGCCACTGCATCTAAAGGTCATGACAGTAAGATGGCAGCTAATATCGGAATTTTTTATCCGCATGAATGGCGTAAAGGCGGCATTGTTGATGAAGAATTAACAACAAATGTCGTTGTTTCAGATATGAATCATGTGAAAGTATATGGATATAGTAAAAAGGGAACTAAAGCGCAGACGACTTATATTGCGGATGCGGATGGAAATTATATTGAGCTGCCGATATTGAATTATTACGGCTATCGTGCATATGATGAAAACGGAAAAAGATTGGATGTTATTGAAGGCAGTAAACAGCGGATTCGGATTATGACTGAGGGAGACGGGAAAGAGCATACTGTCTATGTCAGATTCGGTCCGGTAGTGAGTTTTGTTGCAGCAGATGTGATTTCAGCATTGACGATTGCAGGGATTGCGTATATGTATTGGCGCAAGCGCGTCGCTAAAGAGGGTAGACGACTATGAAGCTTAGTATCATTGTTCCGGTATATAATATGGCTTCGGACGGGAAACTGGAATATTGTTTGAATTCTCTGGTAAACCAGACGATAGGGGACTATGAGATAATTGCGGTGGATGATTGCTCTACGGATGATTCATTTGCTGTGTTAAAGGATTTTGAAAGACGTTTTAGTGATAAGTTCCATGCAGTACATTCCGATGTAAACAAGCATCAGGGTGGAGCGAAAAACATCGGACTTAAAATGGCAAAGGGAGAATGGATAGGCTTCATTGACAGTGATGACTGGATAACTCCGGATATGTATGAGCGTCTGATTAAGAAGGCGGAGGACAGCGGAGCGGATTTGGTGGGCTGTGATTACTGCCTGACTGATGAGCATTCTATGAAGGTTGGAAAGGTAGTGCCGAATAATAAAAGCAGCCAAAGTGGAATTCTGAACAATGCTAAAAGGCGCAGCCTTATTTTGGATGGCGGCAGCCTGGTGGTTAAAATCTTCCGCCGTTCAATGATTATGGAGAATGAACTTTGGTTCCCGGAGAATATTTTCTACGAGGATAATGCAGTCGGGAATTCCTATGTTGTGCTTGCAAATCATTTTGAATATATAGAAGAACCGTTGTATTACTATTATCAGCATGACCTCTCTACCGTTCATACAATTACGCAGGAACGTTGTGAGGACCGTATGACGGCAGGCAGACTGATGCTGGATGAAGCGAGAAGGCATAATTATTTTGATGATTATAAACAGGAGCTAGAATATAGCTTCACGCTTCTGTTCTATATTAATACTTTGTTTTCGTATATGTCAGGAGTGCGTAAAACGAGGTACGGCTTCGTAAAGGCAATGGGAAATGAAATGAAGCGGACTTTTCCGGATTTTGAGAAGAATCCCTATTATAATGAGAGGACTCATGCGGAAGAGAAAAAACTGATTAGGATGCAGCAGCGCTCCACGCTCTTTTTCATACTGTATTATAAACTGTTGTGGACATACAGGAGATGGAGAAAGAAACTGCAGGGATAAAGGAAGATGAAAGAAAGGCGCTTATTTAATGGAAATCGGAAGCATCTATGAAATCAATCCTGACAGCTGTGCCGACAAAGGCAGGGGAAACTCAGGGAAGCTTAAGCTTGACGAAATAGAGAAATACGGAAAAAAGCAAATCAGATTTACATCATCAGGAAGAGAGGCGATTGCCCTGGCTTTAAGAAGCCTGGAGAAGAATCGGCCGGATATTGCCAAGAGATGTCTTATTCCTGCATATATGTGCGATACGGTGTTTTTCCCCTTTGAACGCGCCGGCTGGGAAATCTGTTTCTATCATATTGGCAGGAATCTTGTGGCGGATGCCGAAAAGTTATGCGCACAGATAGAACAGATAAAGCCGGGGCTGATTTTTATTCATCCGTATTACGGCATAGATACATGCAAAACAATACGCCCCCTGCTTGGGGAATGGAGAAAGCAGGGAATCTGTATTATGGAGGACGTGACGCAGTCGTATTATCTGGATGGAGCAGGGAAAGATGCGGATTATGTAATCGGAAGCCTGCGCAAGTGGTATTTTGTGCCCGATGGAGGATTTGCAGCGGCAGATGAATATATGTCGGACGAAAAGCTATATCCCAATGTGGAATTTACCGAAAAAAGGCTGGAGCTGATGACTGAAAAGTGGGAATATCTGCATGGATACGGAAATGCTGAAGAGAGACGCAGGCTAAAAGACGATTTTTTAAGAAAGAATCGTCAGATGGAACAATGGCTGGATAATTATGAGGGAATCAGCGGCATATCATACGAGGCAGCCTGTATACTCACCGCAGAGGATGAGAAGTCATGCAGGAAGAGAAGGAATGAAAATTACAGATATTTGTTGGGAAGGCTTGCAGGAAAGAAACAGTTTGTTCATGTATTTGAAAAAGATATCACGCAAAGCGGGCTGAAAACGGAGAATACTCAGGATACGGCGCCTTTGTATTTTCCCATCTATGCGTCTGATAGAGAATTGCTGCAGGGCTTTTTGACTGCTCATGATATCTATGCTCCCATTCTCTGGCCTGTCGGAAAAGAAAACGGAGCCGCCCTGACTCAGGATGAACGATATATTTATGACCATTTGCTGGCGCTTCCTATAGACCAGCGTTACGGTATAACGGAAATGCAGCGTATAGCAGACGTTCTGGAGCAGTATGAAAATAAGGAGTCGGACAGATTTAAGAAAATCGTCGGTATACGTGTGGATGCAAATGATACGGTGGCAATGGGACATGTTATGCGCTGTATCACAATAGCCGGACAGCTGGTGCATAAAGGATGCAGGGTAGTTTTTTTTACTGCGGATGAGTACGCGCGTGAGATGATTGAGCAGGCAGGAATGGAATGCGTATGCCTGCATACACAATGGGAGCATATGGAGGAGGAAATACCTGTGCTTCGAGATGAACTGCAAAAGACAGGCTGCGTAAAACTGTTAGTAGATTCATATCAGGTAACGGCAAAATACTTTGAGTGTTTAAGGGATATTTGCAGGCTTATTTATATAGACGACTGCTTTGACGCTGTCTATCCGGTGGATATGATTGTGAATTATAATGCATATCATGTGCGTTTTCCATATGAAGAAACATATGCCGGCAGAACGAAACTGCTTCTCGGTACTGTTTATGTGCCGCTTAGGGAAGAGTTTTGCAGGATTTCGGAAAATAATGATGAACCAAAGATTATGGAAAGTGAAGCGGGTGAAAATATTCATGTGCTGCTGAGTTCGGGAGGCGGGGACATATGCGATGCGCTCGCGGGAATTCTGTCGAAAAGTATGGGTGAAGAAACGCTGGCGGACATAGTTTTTCATGTAATAGTCGGAAACTTTAACCGGAATGTGAAAGAGTTAGAGAGTCTGGCACATAGACACCCCAATATACTGCTGCACTACAGGGTAAGCAACATGGCGGAGCTGATGCAGCGGTGCATGGCAGCGGTGTCGGCGGCGGGAACGATGCTGTTTGAGCTTAGCGCCATGCAGATACCTACAGTGTTTTTTGTCAGTGCGGATAATCAGCGGTATGACAGTGAATTTTTTGCGCAGAATGAAAGAATGCTTTTTGCGGGAGATATACGCAAGGACAGGGACAGCTGTATTGAGAACATATGCAGTCAGCTTAGAATGATTTTGAGAGACGTGGAAATGCAAGACAGGATGAAGCGGCGGCTGCATGAAGTAACAGACGGTAAGGGAGCTATGAGGATTGCAGACGAGATCCTTTATCTGTAGGGTAAAAACCGGGAAAGGGACAGGTTTACTGATATGAATGCGATAGCGATTATTACGGCAAGGGGAGGAAGTAAAAGAATACCGGGTAAGAATAAGAAGGATTTTTTGGGAAAACCGATTATCTGTTATTCTATAGAGGCTGCGATTTCTTCAGGACTGTTTGAGGAAATAATGGTATCTACAGATGATGAGGAAATAGCCGGGATAGCAAAAGAGGCGGGGGCAAGTGTGCCGTTTATGCGAAGCGCGGCTTCTTCTAATGATTTTGCCTCTACGGACGATGTTTTGATGGAAGTGCTGGAAGAGTATGAAAAAAGGGGAAGGGTTTTCGATTATATGGCATGTATTTATCCGACTGCACCCTTCGTCACCGCTGAAAAATTGAAGAATGCCATGAACATTCTGATAGAAGAGAAAGCATCAGGCGTTATGCCGGTGGTCAGCTTTTCTTTTCCGCCCCAGAGGGGAATGGTGGTAAGAAACGGCAGACTGGAATACTGTTATCCGGAAAACGCTCTTAAACGTTCACAGGATTTGGAAGCGATTTATCATGACTGCGGACAATTTTATTGCTATAATGTTCAAAAATACCGTGCCTGCAGAGGAAATCTGCCGGATGGTTATGTACCTGTTGTCGTAGACGAAACAGAAGTTCAGGATATCGATAATTTTTCTGACTGGAAACTCGCGGAAATTAAATATAGTATGATGAAGGAAAAATAAGAAGGACAGGGTGAAAAATAAATTTTTCACCCGCAAATTTGTGCAGACATCATAGATGTCTTGGGCACACAAATTCGCAGGTTGAGAAAGGAACATGGTTTTTTATGGATAAAAAAATAAGAATAGGAAACCGCTATGTGGGAGAAGGAGAAAAAACTTTTATCGTTGCGGAAATGTCGGCGAACCATCTGCAGGATTATGACCGTGCGGAAGCAATAATCCGTGCGGCTAAGGAGGCCGGTGCAGACGCAGTAAAGCTTCAGACCTATACGCCGGATACGATTACGCTGGACTGTGATAATGAGTATTTCCAGATTACACAAGGAACAATCTGGGATGGTACGACTCTCCATAAGCTTTATGAAACGGCATATACGCCGTGGGAGTGGCAGCCTAAGCTTAAGGCGCTTGCAAATGAGTTGGGGATGGAGTGCTTTTCTTCACCGTTTGACGCTTCTGCAGTGGAGTTTATGAATGAAATGGATATGCCTGCTTATAAAGTGGCTTCCTTTGAAATCAATGATATTCCTCTGATACGCAGGATTGCAAAGTTGGGAAAACCCGTTATATTCGCCACGGGAATAGCATATCTTGAGGATATTGAAAGAGCAGTGCGTGTATGTAAAGAGGAAGGAAACGAACAGATTATACTGCTTAAATGTACTTCTACCTATCCTTCCCCATATGAGGATATGAATCTTAAGCTGATTCCCAATATGGCTCAGGTATTTGATGCTGTTACCGGTCTGTCAGATCACAGTATGGGAACAGCGGTGGCGGTGGCAAGTGTGGCATTGGGTGCAAAGATGGTGGAAAAACATTTTACTCTTTCCAGGGCGGACGGCGGACCGGATGCAGCATTTTCCATGGAGCCGGCAGAGTTTAAACAGATGGTTGATGATATTCGAATCGTGGAAAAAGCGCTTGGCAGAGTGACATATGAATTGACTGACAAACAGAAAAAGAGCAGGGAGGATGGACGTTCTCTGTTTGTGGTGAAGGATGTAAAGGCAGGAGAGAAGTTCACGGAAGATAACGTGCGTTCTGTCCGCCCGGCATTTGGAATGCATACCATGTATTATGATGAAATATTAGGAAAAACAGCAAAGAGCGATATCGTGAAGGGAACGCCCTTGACTTGGGAACATATTATGTGAAACGCAAAGGGGAACCGTAATATTGCAGATGAAGAACGGAGACGGCAGATATGGCAGAAAAGAAGACAGAGCTGCAGAAGAAAATAATGATTCTGGGTGCAAGCGCGCTTCAGGTTCCGGCTATCAGAAAAGCGAAAGAATTGGGGTATCAGATTATTCTTGTGGATTATGATGAGAATGCGGTAGGTTTTCAGTTAGCTGATGTAAAGCTTGTGGTGAGTACACTGGATCAGGAGGAGGTATATCGTCAGGCATTGCGTTATTGTCCGGATGTAATTATTACTTCTACCAGCGACGGTCCTGTGAGAACTGCGGCTTATGTGAATGAAAGGCTGGGAAAGCAGCCTGATTTGTCGTATGAAGATTCCTTATGCGCCACGATTAAGAGTTATATGAGAGAGCGTCTGAAAGAGAATAATGTACCGATTCCGGATTATTATTCCGTAATGAATTTTGAAGAGTTTATGAGTGCAGTGAGAAAAATTAAAAGATGCTGTATCGTAAAACCTGCAGATAATGCCGGAAGCCGGGGAGTTGTATCTTTGGATGAGCCGGAGAGAAGGACGGAGGAAGAGCTGCGGCAAACTTATGAATACAGTAAAAGGAATTCGAGAAACGGCATTGTCATGGTGGAAGAGTTCATGAAAGGACCTGAGGTGAGCGTGGAAGCGATGACTGTAAATGGTGAGACTGCGATTATTACCATTACCGATAAGTATATTACACCGCCGCCATATTTTGTGGAAATCGCTCATAGCGAGCCGAGCCGCCTGAGTGTGGAGACACAGGAGCAAATAAGGCAGGTGGCGTTACAGGCTATATCCGCCATCAGGCTTCAGAATGGTCCTTCCCATACTGAAATAAAGGTGACTGAGGATGGACCTAAAATTGTAGAGCTTGCAGCGAGACTGGGAGGGGATTTTATCACTTCCAAATTGGTTCCGCTATCGACGGGTATAGATATGGTAGGAGCTTCCGTGCTTCTTGCGACAGGTGAAGAAGTGGACCTTGAGCATAAATGGCAAAAGGGCGCGGCGATTCATTTTATACAAGGTAGAGAGGGTATAATAAAAAATATTGGGATTGACGAGGAAATCCATACTTTAAAGGGCGTAGAGGAAGTAGTTATTGATAAAAAAGCAGGAGACGCAGTGAACGGAACGAAGTCCAGCAATGACAGGCTTGGTCATATCATTACGGTATGCGGCAGCGCAGAGGAAGCCATGGAAATCGGGAGTAAAGCGTTGGAGTTTGTTCACGTAGAGTATGAATGAGAAATGAGACAGCCAAAGACTTTCTCAGAACGTGAACAGCTCTTTCAGGTAGTAATAAAGTTTAGGATTTGCAATCTGTATATTTGTGCTTAAGTCTCCGCATCCGAATACCACACCGAAGCCGTAGGCAGCCTGCATCAGACAAACTGCCGTCAGGCAGAACAGGACTGTTCTCAGTATTCCGTTATTCCTTGCTTTTTCCGCCCACGCAAACCAGAGGAGAACAGCGGCAAGCCACATTCCCCATATCATATCCACCATATATCTTTGCAGAATTCCTGCGCCTGTTACATCCACTATGCATAAGATAACTGAAATGACAATATTTAGTATTGTAAAGGCATAGATACCTTTATTTTTCAAAAATTCTTTTTTGCTCCCCATAGAGAACAGCACCCATAAGAAGGCATTGGAAACCAGCAAACCGCCATAGGTGTATTCAGAGTTCAGTTTTCCCATATAAGAGCCGGAAGCTATCTGGACTCCCTGCAGAAAAGGAAAGTCACTTTCGACGACAGGAGGTCTGGCGAAAAAGTGCCACAGTCCTAATAGAGCCTGATGCAGATTAAAACCGCGTTTCGTCATATCATTGCTGGTAAGGCTGTATGTTGCCCCAAAGTCAAGAGGAGAACCGAATCTGGCGCTGTTATAATACATGATTCCAATAGCGGTAATAAGATAAGGCATACAGATACACACTGTATCCCATAAATTCTTTTTGTTGAATAATTTCCTTTTTTTTATTACTTCATCCCAGAATAGAGGAACCGCCAGAAAAGAAAAGAGAAGCATCTGGGGACGGCAGCCGGCAACCAGCGCCATGCACATCGAGCCGCAGAAGTAACTTATGTTTCTTATTTTTGCAGATTCTGCATATTTTCCCTTTATCCATAACCACAGACCTGCCACAGTAAACATATTGGCTGCCATAATCGGGACATCGTACAAATCGGGTCTTGCAATAATGAACAGATAATTACCGCTGCATACAGTGAGGATTCCTGCGATTATATATAGAATAAAAGGCGTATGTGGAAACCATCTTCTGCATATCTCCCTATAAAGTGCAAAAACTGCCGGAATGAATCCGCAATAAAACAGAAAGACTGCCATATAATTAGGCATATGATGTCCGGTTATAAGATAGCAGGGCAGATACAGAAGCAGTTCCGGAACGATGCCGAAATAGACATAATATTTTCCGTCGTAATAAGCGTAATCCGCATGGTAGTCAATACCGTTAGCCTGCAGATAAATGGTATCATAGGGATTATCAGAATTCATAAGCTCCTCTGAGGGGGTCTTATCAAGATAAAAATGTCCCTGTGATATGACCTCTGCAAGTTCCTGGTATTGTTTATGATGCGGCCACTTAGGGTCAACGCACATTGGATTTATATGCACAAGCTTCCATGACATTCCTATAAGCAGAAGAATTGTCACAGCAGTGATAAAAAACTGCTTTTTGCTTCTTTGGTGTATAGTTTCGGCCTGCCATTTTTTACCTGCCAAGGATTGATAGAATAAGAACAGGAATCCTGAAATAAGGAGAAATCTGCAAGGACTTACCATAAACGGAATTCGGGCGTTGGCACAGATTCCGGTTATTGTAATCAGACTGCCGGCGGGAAGAGTGAACTGCACATCTATGCTTCCCACTTTTCCTGAAGGATAGATATTTGTATAAAAGCTTTTCTTTACACCGGACATCAATACCTTTTCCGGAAGAAAAAACGGATAGTAATTTCCTTCATCAGTAAGCATTACAGTGTAGGAAACCGCGGTGTTTTCGGGGAAGTCTATCGCAAAAAAAAGATTGTGTATTTCTTCATTCACCTCAGGGATATGCAGAGTTAAAGTACTGTCCTGTACAATATATTGTCCGGAGCCTTCTTCCGTTTCAGAGCCGCCTTCTGCGAGTATGTCCTCAAAAACGAATCTCTCCTTATAAAACAGGCTTTTCCATGCCGAGAAATTACATACTATGAGCTCTACGGCAAGCGCGGCTGCAGCCAGCCAAAGAAAAGATATCCATTTCTTCCTGTTCATTCCCGATTTTCTCCCATCTTTCTTATTGATACTTATTATACAAAAAAAATATGGTTTATGCTATAATACTTTTGTGCAAACAACAGAATTAATAAAAAGTGTTACTGTTATTATTTGTGAGACTTTGACTAATCAGCGCACCTATGGTAAAATACATAGATATTTTAAATTGAGGGTTAAAATGTGCAATGAAGAAAATATATAAGAAATTGATGGTTTTATTGGACAAGAAGCAGAAAAGAAAAATGGCGCTGCTGGTTTTCATCATGCTGATAGGCGCTGCACTGGAGACGCTGGGTGTAGCTATGATCATACCTGTCATGAATGTGGTCTTGGAAGAAAATGCAGTAGAAAAGCATAAGTATCTGCAGGTTATCTGCCGGATTTTTTCAATTGACGAAACCAATACCAGAGCTCTGATAATATTTGTCATGACGGCAATGGTTGTGATATTTGCGGTGAAAAATATTTTTCTGTTTTTCCAGCAGAAAATACAGCTTAGGTTTGTCTATACCAATCAATTTGCGACATCCAGAAGAATGATGATTAATTTCATGCAGCGGCCTTATGAATATTATCTGAATGCGGATACGGCTGTTATACAGAGAAATATTACCTCGGATGTTAATAATATGTATGGACTGATTCTTTCGCTGCTACAGCTTATAAGCGAGGGAATCGTGTTTGTCTGTCTGGTGACGGTAAGTATTCTTAAGGATGTATGGATGACAGTTACGGTTTCGTCGCTTCTTATTGTTGTCCTGCTTATTATAAAATGTATTTTAAAACCGATTATGAGACGTGCGGGTGAAGAAAATCAGGAATATTACAGCGGGCTTTTCAAATGGATTGAGCAGTCTGTAATGGGCATTAAGGAAATCAAAATCGCCGCAAAGGAAAATTATTTTATTAATGAATATGCCAAGTGCGGTAACGGATATGTAAGTGCGGTGCAGCGATATAATCTGTATAACGCTACTCCCAGACTTTTGATTGAAACTGTGGCAATGGCCGGTATGATTATGTATATGATGATGCAGCTCATGAGGGGAGTAAGCGTTGTCGAAATAATACCGCAGATAGGTTTGCTTGCAGTTGTTGCAACAAGGCTTATTCCATGTGCCAACCGAATCAATAATCATCTGACGTCCATAGCTTATTTTGAACCCTTCTTCATGGGCGTCAGCGATAATCTGCAGGAAGAAATCAGGGATGATACCGTAGATTATAATGCTGAGACTTATAAGAAGAAGGTGGAAGTAGAGAAACTTGAAATTAAAGATAAAATTGAGATAAAGAATATCACATATAAGTATCCAAACACGAATACCCTGATTTTTGATAATGCGAATATGGAGATACCGATCGGAAAAAGTATCGGTATCGTGGGGACTACCGGTTCAGGAAAGACAACAGTGGTAGATATCCTTTTAGGCTTACTGCGGCTGCAAAGCGGAGAGATTCTGGCAGACGGCACGGATGTGATGGAATATTATCAGGAGTGGCTCAAAAATATCGGATATATTCCGCAGATGATTTTTATGATTGACTCTACGATTCGTAAGAACGTGGCGTTTGGATATGAGGACGAGGATATTGATGATGATAAAGTCTGGGAGGCTCTGAAGGAAGCACAGTTAGACGAATTCGTAAGAGGTCTTCCGGATGGTCTTGATACGTCCATAGGCGAAAGAGGAATACGTATTTCCGGAGGGCAGAGGCAGCGTATCAGCATTGCCAGGGCATTGTTTGAAGACCCGGAAGTATTGATACTGGATGAGGCGACTTCGGCATTGGATAATGATACGGAAGCTGCTATAATGGAATCTATCAACAGACTGCACGGGCGTAAGACTCTGATTATTATTGCCCATAGACTACAGACGATAGAGAAGTGCGACATAGTTTACCGCGTAGAAGATGGAAAAGTGGTAAGAGAGCGATAAACAGAAATTCATAAGAATAGGAAGGCGCGTAATTGAATGAAAAAATTATTTAAATATGCATGGGATATGTATAAAAAACATGAGGAAGGCATAAATTATCTTATTTTTGGATTTCTGGCATTTGTGCTGAATTATTGCCTGTTCTATGTATTTGAAACATGGATGCATATAGACTATATGGTTGCAACAGCGCTTTCATGGCTGCTGACAGTTTTTTTTGCGTATTGGACAAACCGTACATTTGTATTTAAAAGCAAAAATACAGGTAAGACAAATATTTTTAAAGAAATCTGTTCTTTTATCGGTGCACGGATTGCAACAGAATTATTGGAACTTTTATTAATGTATCTTATGGTAGACCTTGCGCGCATTAATTCTAATATTGCTAAGCTTGTAGCACAGGCTGCCGTTATCATAGCAAATTATATTTTAAGTAAGATATGGATTTTTAAGGATCCGCAGGCTAAATAGGAAACTAAGCAGAAACACACAGGTTAAGAAAGGAGCATGGGTATTATTATGATTAAGCTATGGGAAAGTGGGGCATATCTTGTTCATGGTACGGAAATCATACCGGATGGAGGAGAGGCTGCAGCACAGGTAAAGAGCAGGACAGGAAAAGATATTACTAAACAGGAGGCGGCACAAAACACAATTTCTTATGGTATTTTGAAGGAACACAATACCTCAGGGAATATGGAGAAGTTGAAAATTAAGTTTGATAAACTGACTTCACACGATATTACATTTGTCGGAATCATTCAGACAGCGAGAGCTTCGGGACTCACAAAATTCCCTATCCCATATGTTCTGACAAACTGTCATAATTCGCTTTGTGCAGTGGGCGGTACGATTAATGAAGATGACCATATGTTTGGACTTACATGCGCTAAGAAATACGGCGGTGTATATGTACCTCCTCATCAGGCAGTTATTCATCAGTTTGCAAGAGAAATGCTTGCAGGCGGCGGTAAGATGATTCTTGGTTCAGATTCCCATACCAGATATGGAGCGCTTGGTACGATGGCTATGGGAGAGGGAGGTCCGGAACTTGTTAAGCAGCTCCTTTCACAGACCTATGATATCAATATGCCGGGCGTTGTGGGTGTTTATTTAAAAGGTGAGCCAATAAAGGGAGTAGGTCCTCAGGATGTGGCGCTTGCGATTATCGGAGCGGTATTTGCCAACGGATATGTCAAGAATAAGGTTATGGAATTCGTGGGACCAGGTGTGGAGAAACTGAGCGCGGATTTCCGTATCGGCATAGATGTCATGACTACGGAGACGACCTGCCTTTCCTCTATCTGGACAACGGATGACCAGATAAAGGAATTTTATGACATTCACGGAAGAAGCGAGGAATATAAGGAGTTAAATCCGGGTGATGTAACATATTATGACGGAATGATTGAAGTTGACCTTTCAGAAATCAGACCTATGATTGCAATGCCGTTCCATCCGAGCAATACATATACAATAGAAGAAGTAAATGCCAATCTTTCGGATATTCTTCATGATGTGGAAGAAAGGGCAAAAGTAAGCTTAGACGGCGCAGTACCGTATTCATTGCAGGAAAAGATAGTAAACGGCAGGTTCATGGTAGATCAGGGAATAATTGCCGGCTGCGCAGGCGGCGGATTTGAGAACATCTGTGCGGCAGCCGATATACTTAAAGGTTCATATATCGGTGCGGATGGATTTACTTTGAGTGTATATCCTGCATCTATGCCTGTTTATATGGAACTTATCAAAAACGGCTGTGCGGCTGCAATTTTAGAAACCGGTGCGGTCATGAAGACAGCGTTCTGCGGACCATGCTTTGGAGCGGGAGATACTCCTGCCAATAACGCTTTCAGTATCCGTCATTCCACAAGAAACTTCCCGAACAGGGAAGGCTCTAAGCTGCAAAGCGGTCAGATATCTTCAGTTGCACTTATGGATGCGCGTTCCATTGCAGCCACGGCGGCAAATAAGGGAGTGCTTACGCCTGCGACTGAGTTTGATGGGGAAATCGGAAAATATAAGTATCATTTTGACGCCAACATTTATGCGAACCGCGTCTTTGATTCGCATGGAGCGGCTGATGAGAGCGTTGAAATTCAGTTTGGTCCCAATATCAAGGACTGGCCTGCTATGGGAGCATTACCGGAAAATCTGGTGCTTCGCGTCGTTTCGGAAATACATGATCCGGTTACGACCACGGATGAACTTATTCCTTCCGGCGAAACGTCTTCCTATCGCTCAAACCCATTGGGGCTTGCGGAGTTTACTCTATCGAGAAAAGATCCTGAATATGTAGGACGTGCCAAAGATATACAGAAAGCGGAAAAAGCAAGAATGGTAGGTGAGCATCCATGCAAGGTGCACCCGGATGTAAAACCGGTAATGGGTGTGGTTAAGAAGAGCTTTGCGGATGCATCTCATGAGAATACAGGATTCGGTTCCACGATTTTTGCTGTAAAACCGGGTGACGGTTCCGCCAGGGAACAGGCTGCAAGCTGTCAGAAGGTGCTTGGCGGATGGGCGAATATTGCCAATGAGTATGCAACGAAGAGATATCGTTCCAATTTGATTAACTGGGGCATGCTTCCTTTCATTATTAAAGAAGGCGGGCTTCCGTTTAAAAATCTGGATTATCTTTTCATTCCTGATATCAGGAAAGCAGTAGAGGAGAAGTGGGAGACTATTACCGCATATACGGTATCTGTTGAAAACGACTCCATGCAGCCGTTTGAACTGAAGTTGGGAGAACTGACAGACGAAGAACGAAGTATTATAATGAAGGGCTGCCTTATTAATTATAACAGAGTGGAGTGAGCGGAACTTTAGGATTCTGTTTAGAAGATTTTGTAAAAAAATTAAAGAAAAAAAATAAAAGGCCGATATATAAATCACAAGGGGTGGCTGCTCCCGGCCAGACGGTCGCTCCTTGAATATGAATAATGTCTGCCCAAGGATGGTGTTTTATCGGAAAAGGATTTCCTCATAAAATAGCATCCTTTTATTTTGCTATGGCAAAATCGGGCGAGAGCAAAAGGAGGTATTATTGAGAATTGATTCCAGCAGTATAGGAATGGAATCCGCCAGAAGATATTCTTCTGTAACAGCAAGAAATGTCCGCTCATATTATGTGGGTAAGACAAAAACAGGAAGCTTAACGGCTGAAGATGGAAAAGGATTTCTTGGAGGCTTTCTGGGAATGGGAGGAGAAGCGGAAGACACGGAAGAGAGCGATAATGCGCAGAACGCTCTGAATGATATCACGCTTCACTTTCGGAGCCTGTCAAATACCGGCAGGGTAACGTCAAGTCATGAAGAGTTGGAGGCAAGAGAGAGCATCAGGCAGCATTGCATGAAATTTTTGATGTATCTGTTGTTTGGTGACCGCCATAGAAACGAGTTGGATGAAATATGGGGAGCCAAATCAGATTCGTCAGGTTTTACATCAGGTCTGTCCACCGGAATGACTTACGGATTTTCAAATCAGTATTTCCACAGTGAGACGGAAAACACGTCTTTTGCCACAACCGGAATTGTTAGGACCGCTGATGGCAGGGAAATCAGCTTTGGTCTGAATCTGGAAATGAGCAGAAGTTTCGCAGAGTATTATGAGGAAAATCATAGCATTGAAGTATTGAAGAATACTTATACCGATCCGCTGGTTATTAACCTGAACGGAAATATTGCAGGGCTCTCCGATCAGAAATTTTATTTCGATCTGGATTGTGACGGGGAGAAGGAAGAAATTTCTTCTTTGCAGGCAGGAAGCGGTTATCTGGCTTTGGATCTGAATCAGGATGGAGTCATTAATGACGGCAGTGAATTGTTCGGAACCAAATCAGGAAATGGCTTCAAGGATTTGGCGAAGTATGACAGCGATGGTGACGGCTGGATTGATGAAGATGATGAAATCTGGGAAAAACTATTAATCTGGACTAAAGATGAGAATGGTAAAGATAAGGTGTATACCTTAAGAGAGGCAGGAGTGGGAGCTATCTGCTTACAGAATTCATCAACGGAGTTTGCTTTAAATTCCATGTCAGATAATCGCAATAACGGAGTAATCAGGAATACCGGAATTTTTCTGTATGAGAATGGCAATGTCGGAACTGTACAGCACTTGGATCTGGCACAATAACAACAATAAAGTATTAAAATGAATCATCTTTGTAACTATTCAGCAAAGGTCGAAGCATTTACTGCCAAGACCGTAAAAATGTGATTCAGCTATGCAAAATCCCATTGCCGCAGGCAATTTAGGATGGATTTTGCATCGTAACTGTGAAGGTACTGAACAGTTACTCATCTTTAAAGTATTAATGGGCACATTTCTACATAGAATGAAAAGAGGTGCCCTATGAATCTGTTTAGAATCGTCCAAAAAAGAACAAACAAAAGTAAGCGTGAGGAAAGTCCTTATCGGGACGCGAGCGCAATACTTTTGTTTGTTTTTTTATTGCCCTATGTCGTTTCATGTTTATGGGGACATATCGGTGAAGAAACGGAAAATATACAAGACAATGCGGTAGAGGAGACAAACGGTATAGACAGACGGTATGAGGTTAGCCTTTCGGAAAGCTGGGGAATCAGACGGATGAATATGCAGGAATACCTGATTCGTAAGCTGGAAATAGTTATGCCGCAGGTTGAAGGAAGCGGCGTACAATATGAGCTTGAAGCATTGAAGGCGCAGGCTGTGCTTCTTAGGACAGAGCTGTGGCGGATTTTTAGTTCTAACGGGGACTCGGCAGTGATACAGGATGATGTGACTATGTATAATCGGGATGAAACAATTTCGTCGGAGGATGAAACATTGTATGAAAGAGCGGTTCGTGAAACGGACGGAATTTTTCTGGCATATGACGGACAGCCTGTAAAAGCAGCGTTTTTTCCGGTCAGCAGCGGACAGACGAGAAATGCAAAGGAGGTTTGGGAAAACAGCGAATATCCCTATCTTATCAGCGTAGAATGCAGTCAGGACATTCAGGCATATAATTATCAAAGTCAGACTGCTATATCAAAGGAAGAATACTGTCGGCTGGTACGGGAGTTGTTTGGAGCGGCAGGTTCGATGCAGGATTTGTGGACGGTTCCGGAATTTACATATGATAGTGCGGGGTATGTGATAGAGGCGGAATTCTGTGGGCATACCTGCAGCGGGGAAGCGTTTCGTAATACATTTGGACTTAGTTCCGCCTGCATTCAGATTCAGTGGATGGATGAATCGGTGGTATTTCATGTTAAAGGAGTGGGGCATGGTTTTGGAATGAGTCAGTACGGCGCTAACAAAAAAGCGGTTTCAGGAGAAAGCTTTGACCAGATTTTGGAAGATTACTTTTTTAATACAGATTTAGCAAAAATTGAATAATGTGTAAGATTCGGGAAAGACTAAACACCAGAAAACGAAAATGATTTCTCAGTAGGAGGCAAAGTTTAAATTATGAGCATGAAAAGAAATAGAAATGGTGTTAGTAAAGAACGAATCGTTATGCTGGCTTCAGCAGCGCTTGTGCTGACCGCGCTTACAGCTACCGGTATTTTTGTCAGAAGTAATCGTCAGTTTGAAGAAGAAAGCAACGTTCTGGATTTCAGCGCAATTGAAAACGGAGAAAATGCCCTGCCTGAAGATATTGACGGAGCTCTTTTCGCAGAAGTGGGAACTGATGATTTGGATTATGACCCAAGTTTTCAGGAGGCCAATTCCGACAGTGTGGAGAATGTAGAAAGTGCGTCAAATGAATCTGAAAAAGCTACGGAAGAATCGGACAAGCAGTCTGCACAGAATGCAAAGCCAGGTCAAAAATCCGGAAAAGATAATTCAAAGATAAATGCTGAAAATGAAGAAGGTATGTTTGATGAAAATAAAGAAAGCACGTCAAAAACTACAGAAACATCAGAGACTGCCGGAGCTGCAAAAACTACAGAAACGTCTGAGACAGCAGAAACCATAAAAACGACAGAGGCGTCGGAAACTGCTGCAACATCAGATGTATCGGAAACGGCAGAAGACAGGGAAGCGATTGCGACAACAGTTCAGCCTTTGTTGGATTTTAACGAGGAAGATGGTCTGGCGTGGCCGATTGTGGGTAATATTCTGATAGACTATAGCATGGACAAGACTATATATTTCGCAACGCTGCAGCAATATAAATATAATCCCGGAATCGTTATTTCCGCGACAGAGGGAGAGACTATTACCGCAGCAGCGGATGGCAGGGTGATTTCCGTAGCTTATGACCCGCAGCTTGGCAATACGGTTGTGATGGATTTGGGTAATCAATATGAACTGACCTATGGACAGCTTGATAATATTACAGTCAGCGAAGGCAGCTATGTGGCAACGGGAGATATAATAGGAAGCGTGGCGCATCCGACTAAATATTACAGTACTGAAGGCGCGAATGTTTATTTTAAACTGACAAAAGATGGAGAACCGGTGAATCCGATGAGTAAGCTGGGGCAGTAAATCTAGTCATGAGTTTGGTCAAAATGAATAAAAACGGGGTTCCGATGCGTGGCAAGTCACCCCTTATTTTATTCATTTAGCCCAAACTCTGTTATTTGGAGGAGAGTGTTATATGCTTACAATAGTTCATGGGAATATAAGGACAATGGCGGAAGCCGAATATAAAGACGGCTTTTTGCAGATAAACCATGGCAAGATCAGCGCGATTGGAAATATGGCAGATTGTCCTGTCAATAAAAACGACAGCAATGTCATAGATGCAAAAGGCAATCTGGTAATGCCCGGAATTATAGAAGCGCACTGCCATATGGGTATCACTGAAGAGAAGAAAGGAATGGAAGGTGACGACTGTAATGAAAATGTAGATCCGCTTACTCCCTATCTTCGTGCTATTGATGCCATAAATCCTATGGATGCAGCGTTTGATGATGCGCTGCGTGCCGGCATAACCTCCGCTATGGTAGGACCGGGAAGCTCCAATGTGGTAGGAGGACAGTTTGCATTTATTAAGACGCATGGCAGATGTATTGATAATATGATAGTTAAAGCGCCTGCAGCGATGAAAATTGCCTTTGGAGAAAATCCGAAGGTAAATTTTTCGGGACAGAATACATCGCCTGCAACCAGAATGGCAATTGCTGCTATGCTGCGTCGTGAACTTTTCGAAGCCGAAGCTTATCAGAAAAGACGGAATGCGGATAAGAATCAGGAGAAAGATTTCCGTTATGAGTGCTGGATTCCGGTATTGGAGGGAAAAATACCACTGAAAGCGCATGTCCATCGTGCTGATGACATTTTAACCGCGATACGGATAGCTAAAGAGTTCGGATTGTCAATGACCTTAGACCACTGCAGTGAAGGGCATCTTATCGCAGAAGAGATTAAAGAGAGTGGATTTCCCGCAATCGTTGGACCTGATATGGCAAGCAGAAATAAAATCGAGGTACAGAATATGGCATTCAAAACGGCAGGAATTTTGAATAATGCAGGTATATGCACGGCGATTACGACAGACCACCCCGTTTCAATGATACAATTTCTTCCGATTTGTGCGGGACTTGCAGTCAAGTCCGGGCTGTCTGAGGAGGAGGGACTTCGTTCCATTACCATCAATGCAGCCAAAATCTGCGGGGTTGCGGACAGAGTCGGCAGTCTGGAAGTAGGAAAAGATGGGGATGTAGCTATTTTTGACGGCAATCCTATGGAAGTATTCAGCAAGACGCTGTGCACGATAATAGAAGAAAAAATTGTATATTATGATGAAAATGAGGGAATTTTGTGATACAATAAACGCAGGCTTAACAGCTTGCGTTTATTACAGTTATTTATTATATTCAGAAGTATGGGTAGAGCTAATTTATGAAAAAAAGATATATCTACAGCATAATATCCGCATTTTTATGTATAAGTATGTTATCCGGCTGTGCAGAGCTTGAAGATTTGTTTGGCGCAGACGATGTGAAAAATGAGCAGGAAGACGAAATCGTCAGTTGGGGACTGACGCCGGAATTTGATTATGTGATGCCGGAAAGCCTTCCGGAAATTGTGGTAAATCAGGTTGGATACTCTGTAGGCAGCAATAAAATCGCAGTGTTTCGGGGAGAAAACCTGCCGGATACATATGATTTAATTGATGCGGTTACGGGAGAAACGGTATATACAGGCAATATTGAGCAAAAAGGTTATAATGAAGCAACGGAAGAGAATATCAGTTACGGTGACTTTACTGATTATATACTTCCGGGAACTTATTATCTGCAGGCAGAAGTGATTGGGCGGTCATATCCTTTTGTTATAGCGGAAGAACCTTATGAAAATATTTTTAATAATGCCTTAAAGCAATACTACTATAACCGCTGCGGACTTACGCTTTCAACGGAGTTTGCGGGAGCGGCAGCGCACAATGCATGTCATTCAAAGACGGCGAAGTATAAGGAAGATTCCGGCGTGCAAATAGATGTTTCCGGTGGATGGCATATAGATGAGACCGGAAAAAGAGATGTAGTGGAGTGCTGTAATGCAGTTAATAATCTGCTGCTTGCGTACGATTTGTACGGTGACGTATTCACGGATGAAGTAGGGATTCCGGAGAGCGGAAATGAAATTCCGGATATAATGGATGAAGTAAAATATGAGGTGGACTGGTTTCTTAAAATGCAGGATACCACAAGCGGCGCTGTTTATTCGGGAGTAAGTGTTGTGAATAATTCGACTGCGTCATACCAACTTTACATCGAGCCCGTTACAATGGACGCAACAATCCATTTTGCGGCGACAATGGCGAAGTTCAGTTATCTGTATCAGAACTATGACATGAACTTTGCAACACAGTGCCTGAAAGCTGCCGACAGGGCGTACCGTTATGCCGGAGAATATATGGCTGATGTTTCTGCGGAGGATTATTTCTATGCGTCTACGGAATTGTATCGGGCGACAGGAAAATATACCTACCGTAAAGTGGTACAGAATTATTTGGAAAGCGAAAATGAACTGGATATGGACAACGATTATGTTTTCTGGGGTTGTGCCACTTATCTGGCTACTAAGCAGAGTGTGGATGCAAAATTATGCAACAAGGCGATTAGCACTTTGATGAGGGATGTGGAGACAATATCTTATGCTTCCAAATCTTCCAAATATCTGACAGAAGGAAACAAAGAGCAGGACAATAATGCTGAGTTGTTACAAAAAATGACAAGGCTGGCAGTGGTTGACCACATTATAACAAACCATGAGTATACGACTGTTCTAGAGAACCATTTACATTATTTTCTGGGAAGAAATGCGGAATCCATTAGTTATATCGACGGAGTGGGAAGCAGAAATTATCAGATATTAAATGAAAAACTTGGGATAATGAAGCAGGTGGATTTGAACGCGAAGCTTATATTGATGATGAGTGCGATAGAGGGAAATTAAAAAATAAAGAGCTGTTGCTTTAACGGATGATACTCGTTAAAGCAACAGTTCTTTATTTTTAAAATATGTTTCCATGATGACTGTCTGTACCTTTGAGCCGATTCCTTTCTTTTCTTCCCTGGTCATTTCATTCATATAAATCGGTTTTCCATATTCAAGGATAACATGTGCCTTTTTGATTCTGGGTATATGATCTTCAAAAATTGCAGCGGAATTGTTGATGCTCATGGGAATGATAGGGCAGCCGGTTTTCTCCGCAATTTTGAAGCTGCCTTCGCGGAAAGGCATAAACGTATCATTGACTCTGTTCCTGGTGCCCTCAGGAAAGATGCATATGGAGATACCGGATTTGACTTTTTCAATGCCTTCCAGAATCGTTTTTAATCCCTGCTTTAAGTCTTTCCTATCCAGAAACAGACAGTGAAGATATTTCATCCAATTGCGCAGAAGCGGATACCGCAGCATTTCTTTTTTGGCTATATAACCGGTAGGTCTGGGAACCCTGATATAGGTAATTAAAATATCAAAATAGCTTCGGTGATTGCCGATATATAGTACCGGCTGGTCTTTTGGCACATTTTCTTCCCCGATTACAGTCACCTTGGTACCTGCCAGAAATAGACACCCACGAAATGCCCAGTTGACGATGGCAAGTGAACTGCGGTTCTTTAAATCCATATTAATCTTGCCGATAAAGTATTCAATAATCAGTAAAGGGATGCTGCATATAAGAAACAGCAGAACAAAAAGTACAACTAAAATAAATCGAATCATATATTTCCTCCGAGTAGTAAACCTGCGCTTTTTATTATATCCGACTTTACTTTTTTAATCAATAGGAATAGACTTTTCTGTTTAATAATAAATTAGTAGTAAATGATAATAATATTAAGGAAAGATTATTACTATGAGTGAATTGGAAAAAAGGATATTAAGCGTTATGGCAGTATGCATACTGTGCATGGGCGTAATAGCCTGTGGCAAGAAGCAGGACCCTATGGAGAAAATTAAAGATTTGGAGTTCAGCGTGATTGCAGAGGACAAATTGCCTGAGGAATTACTTTCTATGATTGAGGAAAAAAAGGCTGAGCCGTTTAAACTGACATTTCAGGATCAGGGGTTCCTGTATATTTGCGTAGGGTATGGCGAACAGGAAACCGGAGGCTACAGTATCGCAGTCAACGACTTATATGAAACCGGAAATGCAGTCTACATAGATACGAATCTGATAGGTCCGGGTCAGGAGGAGAAAGGAAGGCTTGTTCCGTCCTATCCATATGTTGTAGTAAAAACTGAGTTTATAAATAAGCCTGTGGCGTTTGATTGAAGATTGGGGGAAGGTGTGGTACAATAGAACAGATATAGGTATTTTTAAAATTGTTATCTAAATGGAAAAGGAGTATCAGCATGCTCTGTATTACAAACGGATATTTAGTTGACCCTAAATCGGGTTTGGAAGGATATCGGGATATACTGATAAAAAACGGTAAGATAGTAGAAATTGCGGAACAGGGAAAAATTCCTGCAAATGATGAAGCCGGACATACAGAGTACATTAATGCGGCAGGCAGGTTGGTTGCACCGGGGCTTGTGGATGTGCATGTGCATTTCAGGGACCCCGGATTTACCTATAAGGAAGATATTGAAAGCGGGGCGGCGGCAGCGGCAAAAGGCGGATTTACAACCGTAGTGTTAATGGCAAATACAAAGCCGGCAGTCGATAATAAAGAGACGCTTGATTATGTCATAAAAAAAGGAAAAAAGACGGGAATTCATGTGTATACCTGCGCTAATGTCACTAAGGGAATGAAAGGACAGGAATTAGTGGATATGGAGTCCTTAAGTCAGGAGGGGGCGGCAGGCTTTACGGATGACGGAGTTCCGGTTTTGAATGAAGAAATATTGAGGGAGGCATTGCGAAAAGCGGCGAAGCTTGGCAAGCCCGTCAGTCTCCATGAGGAAAACCCGGAATATATTACGAACAACGGAATCAACGCCGGTGCAGCATCGGAATATTTGGGAATCGACGGCTCGCCAAGAGAAGCTGAAATCTATATGGTGAAGCGCGATATTGAAATAGCGGCTGAGGAAGAGTCGGATTTATCCATCCAGCATATTAGTACGAAAGAAGCCGTAGAGCTTATCAGACAGATAAAAAAAAGAAGCAGTCATATTTTTGCCGAAGCCACTCCGCATCATTTTACACTTACGCAGGAAGCCGTCATAAAGCATGGTGCGTTGGCAAAAATGAATCCGCCGCTCAGGGAAGAAGCCGACAGAATGGCGATTATAGAAGGTCTGAGAGATGGTACGATTGATATGATTGCTACTGACCATGCGCCTCACAGCGTAGAAGAAAAGGGAAGACCGGTTACGGAGGCGCCAAGCGGAATCATAGGTCTGGAAACTTCATTGTCGCTCGGCATCAGAGAACTGGTAATATCGGGATATCTTTCGATGATGGAACTGCTTCGGAAAATGAGCACCGCACCTGCGGAATTTTATCATCTGGATGCAGGCTATATAGCGGAGGGCGGACCGGCGGATTTGGTTATCTTCGATAAAAATGCCAAGTGGCAGGTGACGCAGGACGGATTTGCTTCCAAGTCGTGCAATTCGCCTTTTGTCGGAGAATGGATGCCGGGAGTTGTGGCGTATACTATATGCGGTGGTGAAGTGGTATATAAGGATGAGAGGAATTCTATTAATGATATACAAGAAATGGGATAGATTGAAAAATCAAAGATTTTTCAATCGGCAAATTTGGTGCTAAAGCGCTTACAGCGCTGCCCAAATTCGCAGGCTGAGAAAGGAGCATGGTTATAGTGTGAAAAATAAATATTTCACACTGTTGAGGAAGGAGCAAGGATATTAATATGGCACTGAAGAAGAAAATCGGAACGACAGTAGTGTCACAAAAGGAAATTGCTGAGAATATCTATGATTTATGGCTGGGAACAGAGTTGGCTGCAGATGCGCATCCGGGGCAGTTTGTGGCGGTGTATCCCAAGAATGCGGCTACGCTTCTCCCGAGGCCGATAAGCATCTGCGAGGTGGATAAGGAGAAGGGAAGGCTGCGCTTGGTATACCGGATTGCAGGAAAGGGAACCGGAGAGTTTTCTTCTTACCGCGAAGGTGATACGGTGGATATTCTGGGTATTTTAGGGAATGGATTTCCGCTCGATAAGGCTGAGGGTAAGAAAGTATTCCTGATGGGCGGTGGGATTGGCATTCCGCCGCTGTTACAGCTTGCTAAAGAACTGGATGCCGAAAAGCAGATAATACTCGGATATCGGAATAATGATTTATTTTTGCGGGAAGATTTAGGACATTGCGGTGATATCTATATTGCCACGGAAGACGGCAGCGCGGGCAGCAGGGGCAATGTCATGGATGCTATTAAAGATAACGGACTTAAGGCGGATGTAATCATGGCATGCGGTCCGATGCCGATGTTGCGTGCGATTAAACAATATGCAGCTGAGAATGGGATAGAAGCATATATTTCTCTGGAAGAGAGGATGGCATGCGGTGTAGGGGCGTGTCTGGGCTGCGTATGCAAAACGAAAGAAGTGGACAGGCATTCTCATGTGCACAATGCACGTATATGTACTGACGGTCCGGTATTTGAAGCAAATGAGGTGGATATCTGATGAATACTAAGGTTACAATTGCAGGAGTTACACTAAAAAATCCGGTTATGACGGCGTCCGGAACCTTTGGTTCCGGAATGGAATATAGTGATTTCGTGGATTTGAACAGATTGGGGGCAGTGGTGACCAAAGGAGTCGCCAATGTGCCATGGCAGGGCAATCCGACACCGCGCGTAGCGGAAGTTTATGGAGGAATGTTAAATGCTATAGGTTTGCAGAATCCGGGCATTGATGTTTTCGTGGAAAGGGATATTCCCTTCCTGGAAAAATATGACACACGTGTCATAGTAAACGTATGCGGCAAAACAGTGGAGGATTATCTGGAAGTGGTAGACCGGCTTGCCGATGAGCCGGTTGATTTGCTGGAAATTAATGTGTCCTGTCCAAACGTAAAAGAAGGAGCTATAGCCTTCGGACAAAAAGCGGACTGTCTGTATGATATTACGTCACAAATAAAAAAGCATGCCAAACAGCCTGTTATTATGAAGCTAAGTCCAAACGTAACGGACATTACGGAGATGGCGAAAGCAGCGGAGGCAGCGGGTGCGGATGCGCTTTCGATGATAAATACCATAACGGGAATGAAAATTGACATTCATAAGAGGAAATTTGTTCTTGCCAATAAGACCGGCGGCTTGTCAGGTCCTGCAATTAAGCCGGTGGCGGTCAGAATGGTATATCAGGCGTCCCATGCGGTAAAAATTCCCATTATAGGTATGGGCGGAATTGCAGATGCAGAGGATGCGGTTGAATTCCTTCTGGCTGGGGCTTCAGCGGTAGCGGTCGGAGCCATGAACTTTGTAAATCCATATACAACTGTAGAAATCATTGAGGGCATAGAAGCATACATGCGCAGTAACGACATAGAAGATATAAGCGAGATAATAGGTGCGGTAGAATAATCATACCGCCTGTGTTTTAACGGAAACTCCGTCACTTTCTTCAGTATGCTCAATCGGGGAAAGAATGGCTGTGATCAGATAGAACGGAAGCGAAAAAATCAAAAAATAAACATACCTGAATTCAGTTGCAACCGGGGTAGCAATCATTACCGTAAGATATAGGGCAAAGCTTGGAAGATAATAAATAAGCTTTGCCTTTTCATTTCTGACGAATGCATTTCCAATGCAAAACAAAAAAATCCAGAAAACAATTCCCATACTCCATAGAAGGCTGTAAATAGGAACCATATTGCCGAGTTTTAAAAGGATTTCTTTTGCTTTTACAACAACAGAACCGCGGATTAACGGAGTAGTCGATATTCCTACTAAATCGGGTCTCCAGATGCCTTCGATATCTGCAACCGAATAGAAAGTATCCGGATACCAGTAGCCCGATGTCTGATCAATATAAGCTTTCAAATAATCCGCCGGATAGGTACAGCCCAGATTGAACCATAGTTTCAAAAATTCCCATTTATGGGATGATAAATACTCTTCGTTTCCGGCGCGCACCAGTTCCTTCATATTATCGGCAAAGACAGGCTGGTACAAATCTTTAATATGAGTCAAATCTACAACATTTTCTATTAACACAAGCTGTTCTTCTTTCAAATCCCTGTCATTACAAATTACAGCGGCAATCTGCTGCGTAGGAATTGAAAGTGATTCGATTAAGTCGGGTTGTGTAACATCCAAAGCATCCATAACAGGATGCTTTATTAAAACTGTTATAAAAAGGATGACACCGAGCGCCGGATATATTTTTTTGGCATATCTGCGGTAAAAGAAGACTAAAAAAGGCAGGCAAAATAAAAAACCATACCAACCGTTCGAACGGAACAGGCATACCATGATACCGGAACAGATGAAAAATGCCAAAACCTTAGGTGCAATTCCCTTTTCCATACGAAGCATTGAACAGCTGAACAAAAGCACTGCTGCTGCAAAAGGGACGTCCTTACATATAATAATTGAAAAAACAGCATGATACGGTATCAGTGCGTAAAAGCAGGTAATGAGTATTAATATGCCGTCCCGGACCTTGAAAATGCGAAGCGTTTTGAGAAAATAAGCTACGCTGAAAGCAAGGAAGCACATCTGGAAAAAAGTATAAAAAGAAACCGCTGCCACTTTACTGTGGGTAATTGCCATACCGATTTGATAAAACAGCTTGAAGAGCATTGTATGCATAAAAGGATGGTGGTTGTTATAAGATATCAGCCCCATTACCTGCTCGAGCTGATTAATGCTGTCAGGCGACATAATGCCCGGATATTGATATAAGAAATAAGGGAGCCAGCACAACAGGCAGGCTAAAAAGCAATAGAAAGGAAGATTCTTTATCATTGCTGCATTTTCAGGTTTGCAAATAAGGGTTTTTAAGGTATCTTTATCTCCGCTGTAGGTGAATAATAATAGTAATACTTTATAAAAACAAATAAAGAAACCGACGGAAACAACTACAAGAATAACTGCCTGAAAAAATCTGTTTGTCAATTCCTGAATATAGTTGGGATAGTCTATAGTCATGTAAAACAATGTGAAAAGGAACGACAAAATCCCGGCCGTCCGTCTGGTATTCGGCGTATGTGCAAATGGCTTTTCCGAAATGCGGATTCTGATGTGTCGATACGAAAAATAGGAAAAAATAAAAATTACGCCGGTCAGGATATTTCCCGGCTCCATTCTGCCGGCTTTCATAATAGCCCATGTCGTAAAAAAGCTTTCAAAAATATTTAAAATAATCGACCTGCTGATTTTGATATTCATGTCAGCCTCCCCGCAACTGTTTTGCACCATTATATATGAATAAAAAAAGGCTGTCAACGAAGACTCCGTTTCAAGAATTGATTGCCGCCATATAACAATAAATTTTATACCGTTTGTCATATCTCCCCTCCATGCCGCATACAATACAATAAGTATACACATGGAGGTATTTTTGTGGAATTAGTGAAGAAAAAGATACATATGGACCGCATCGCAAATAAAGCCGGAACCCAGATGGTATTGGAAGAGGATGTAAATATATCGGATAACAGACCGGATGCCGCGCAGATAATTGCCGTAAGGGGCGAAGTCATCATGGATGAAATTCGTGTAAATGACGACCGTGTCAGTTTGAAGGGGAAACTGCAGGTGCAGATGCTGTATCTTACGGACGAAGAAGGAATGTGCGCCAGCATGGAGTCGGATATTCCGTTTGAAGAAAAAATTAACATGGAAGGGGTACATAACGGCGATACGGTTTTGACATCGTGGAAAATCGAGGATTTGAGCGTCGGTTTGATTAATTCAAGAAAACTGAGCGTACAGGCGATGCTCTCTTTTGATGTGGAACTGGAAGAAAAAATGGAACAGGAAGCCGCAGTGGATATTTATCATGATGAGCCGGTGGAGTACCGTAAGCAGGTACATCCTATGCTTCAGATGACGGTAAACAAAAAAGACATTTTCAGAATCAAAGAGGAAATGGAACTTCCGTCTAATCTTCCTAATGCTTTCAGATTGATTTGGCGCAGTATTACACTGAATAACATAGAATTCAAGGCATTGGATGAGAAAATCGCTATTCAGGGAGAGATGAAAGCGTTTTTCCTGTATGAAGGGGAAGGCGATAATGACAGGACACTTTGGCATGAAAGCACTGTGCCTTTCAGCGGCATGATAGAGTGTCACGGCTGCCGTGAAAATATGCTGACGGATATCAGATACACCACATCGCAGTGTAACGTGGAAATCAAACAGGACTTCGACGGAGAAGAGAGGGTTTTCTGTGTAGAAAACGTATTGGATTTGGAAATCCGATTATATGAAGAGGAAAATCTGGAAGTGCTGTCGGATATTTACGGTGTGGCCAAGGAAATAGAAGCATTAACGACAGAGGTGTCATTAAAGAAGCTGCTTCTTAGCACAAGTGGGAAGTGTAAATGTGCAGACCATGCAAAGATTCAGAATACGGAAATGCACATATATCAGCTGGTGCATAGCGAAGCAGAGATTCAGATAGAAGAACAGGCGATTGTAGAAAACGGAATTAACATCATCGGAACTTTGAATGTTACGACAATTTATCTGTGCACAAACGGACAGAATACACTTTATGCTACGAAAAGCGCCCTGCCTTTTCAGCATTTAATCGACGTGCCTCATATTGATGACACTGCCAAGTATCATATACACTGGAATCTGGAACAGCTTAGCGTTACTATGATTGACAGCGATGAGCTGGATATAAAAGCGGTGATTAGTTATGATATGCTTGTCTTTACAACGAAAAAGGCAAATCTTATTACGGACATAAAAGTTGAAGAGCTGGATATGAACAAAATCAGTGAACTTCCCGGTATTGTTATCTATATTGCGGGAACGGGAGACACTCTCTGGGATATCGGCAAAAAGTACTATGTGCCGATTGCGCAGCTGAAAGAGGTAAATGAGCTTGCAACGGAAGAGATAAAGGCGGGTGATAAAATTCTGGTGGTAAAAGGTGTTTCATAGTTTTTAATACTGACAAAATGGATAAAATCGGGCAGAAATCCTCTGAAACGGGATTTTAACCCGATTTAATATTTTAGTAATATTTTAGTTAAAAATTTGTAAAGATTTTAAGTATAACGGTTTACCTTTTGAAAAATTTGTGATATCATAGAAGGTAGCCGCTGAATATAAGGTATAATTGGCAGAATGATTATAATAATCTGCCATGCTTACTCAGCCAGCGAGTTTGGGCAACGCTAAAAGCGTTTTAGCACTAAACTTGCGGGTGAAAAATTTATTTTTCACCCTAACTCCTATCTGCCTGCTTTAGCAGGCATTCGAATCAGGATGGTGAAATTTTAATTTCACCCTATCACCGGACATAGCAGAGAATTTACTTTGTAGATAATCTGAAGGGAGAGGTATATGAAACGTAAAGGACATAAACATAAGGAATCATTTTCCATACTGCTGATATCCAATACGGGACGCTGTAACAGAAAATTTTATATTACGCGATATGCCTTACGGTTTATTATCGTTTTACTGCTCCTGATTTGCGCCGCTTTAGGAGTGTCAGGTTGGCTGATTTATAATATCGCGGCAAATAGCGGCGGAAATGCGGATATTCAGGCTCAGTTGGATGAGCAGACGCAATTGGTAGAACAGCTGGAAGCTGAAAAGCAGGTTTTAAGCGAAGAAAAAATGACGCTTGAAGCGGAAAATAAAACGTTGCGTCAGAGCGCTGAAGCTGATGATACGAATGTCGTGGAGGAACCAAAAGATGAAGAGGATTTATCGATTCCGCGTCTTTATCCGTCTTCAAGCAGTGCAGTGCTGTCTTTCTATACGGAAGAGCAGCCTTATCTTTCCATTAATACACATAAGGATATAAACGTCATTGCGACAGGCAGCGGAACGGTAGTAGAGGTTACAAGTGATGATACTTATGCGGTTATTATTTCGATAGAGCATAAAAAGGGTTACAAGACAAGATATATGTGTCGTCAGGAAGCAGAAGTGGCATCAAGCGTGGGAGCACAGGTAGAAGCAGGAGATACTCTGTTTACGATTACGGTAGAAGATACCCAGCTGGATTATCAGATTATCTTTGAAGGAGAACCGATAGACCCGCTTACAGTTATCGAAGCAAAAGGATAAAAGGAGGATAATATTATGATGAAAATGAACAAAAATGCAAACTCTATGACGGATGCGCGTACAAAAGTAGGAACACTGATAGGCAAAGGAGCTGTTATTGAAGGTAATATTACCGCACCTGAGACAGTCAGGCTGGACGGAACTCTGAATGGAAACTGTGATTGTAAAGAAAATCTGATTATAGGAGTTGACGGAAGCGTCATAGGTGATATTACTGCGCAGAATGTACTTATATCAGGCAATGTAGAAGGTGATATTTATGCGGACGGAAAGATTGAACTTCTTGCTACCGGTAAAATATTAGGCAATATTACAGCCAAGTCCCTTGTTATTGATGAAAATGCATGCTTTGACGGAAGATGTTCCATGACGACTACCCCGGTTACCAATTCCGTAAAAGGAAAGGCAGATAAGGGCAGCCAGTCTGAAACAACTCCCGAAAGTGAAGAACATAAATCAGAAAAGCAGTGATTCCTGTAAATAATTCACAATGTGAATTATTTACAGTGTGTTTAATTAGCAGGTTTGATTTCTATCCGGTCTGCAGAAGGAATGACAATTGTGTCATTTCCATCTGTCCGGATTGAAGCGCCTGACGCTGTTACTCCGGTTACATTGATAAGACGAATTGTATACTCTTTGGAAGCATCGGCCTGTATAATGATTTCGCCGTTATTTTTTTGGGCGGAAATGCTGAGGTCTGTCTTTCCGTTCATATCGTATATAACGCTTTTTATTTCCTTACCCTCTGTAAGTGCATAGATCCTTATTTCTGCTCCGTCTGCATAATCATATTCCGGTCCGTCATCATGAGCCCCGATTGCTATTATACTGTTTTCTTTTACCATAAGAGGCAGATGCAGATAGTCATATTCTTTTTCTATCCATCTTTCGCCTTCCATGGCTTCTCCTGTGAAAAAGTCGGTCCAAGTGCCCTTCGGCAGATAGAATATTCCCTTACCTTCAGGATTAAAAATAGGCGCGACCAGAAGATTGTCGCCCAGCATATATTGTTTGTCCAGATAATGGCAGCTTCTGTCCTGTGTGAAATCCAGAACCATACTGCGCATGGTAGGAACGCCGGATTTGGATGTATCAATTGCCGTTTTATACAGATAAGGCATCAGAGAAGCTTTCAGTCTGGTAAAGCTTCTGACTACATCCACAGCCTCGTCATCATATACCCACGGTACACGATAGGAGCTGCTGCCATGCAGACGGCTGTGTGAGGAGAGCAGACCGAATGCCACCCAGCGCTTGTAAACATCTGCGGTAGAGGTATTCTCAAAACCGCCGATATCGTGCGCCCAAAAGCCGAAGCCCGACATCATCAGGGATAAGCCGCCGCGTAAGCTTTCTTCCATGGATTCATAGTCTGACCAGCAATCGCCGCCCCAGTGAACGGGGAATTTCTGACCGCCGACCGTTGCAGAACGTGCAAACAGAACTGCCTGACCCTTACCGCGTTTTCTTTCCAATAATTCATATACTGTTTTGTTATATAAATATGTATAGAAGTTATGCATTTTTTCAGGATCCGAACCGTCATAATAAACACAGTTGGTCGGAATTCTCTCGCCAAAGTCTGTCTTGAAACAGTCCACGCCCATATCCAGCAGTGCTTCCAGTTTGTCCTGATACCATTTGCAGGCAGCGGGATTGGTGAAATCTACAAAAGCCATGCCGGGCTGCCACATATCCCATTGCCATACATCGCCGTTTGTACGTTTAATAAAATAACCTTTCTCCATACCCTCTTTAAACAAAACGGATTCCTGACCGATGTATGGATTAATCCATACACAGATATTCAGCCCTTTTGCCTTGATTCTGCGCAGTAAGCCTTCAGGGTCAGGGAATACCTTCTCATCCCATACGAAATCGGACCAGTGGAAAGCTTTCATCCAGAAGCAGTCAAAATGGAATGTACGAAGCGGAATGCCGCGGTCCAGCATACCGTCTATGAAACTCATAACGGTATCTTCATCATAGCTTGTCGTGAAAGAGGTAGACAGCCACAGTCCGAAGGTCCAGGGAGCCGGCAGGGAAGGCTTGCCTGTCAAATCGGTATACTTTGTTAATACCTCCTTCATGGTAGGTCCGCTTATGAAGAAGTAATCCAGACTGCCGCCCTTTACGCTGAATGCGGTTTTCGTCACATTTTCCGTTGCAAATTCAAAGGAAACTTTTTCCGGATGATTCACCAGAATACCGTATCCCTTATTGGAAATAAAAAACGGAATATTCTTATAAGACTGCTCGGTGCTGGTACCGCCGTCTTCATTAAAAATCTCCACAGTCTGTCCGTTTTTTACAAAGGGAGTAAAGCGCTCTCCCGTACCGTATAACAGTTCGCCTACGCCTATGCTCAACTGTTGGCGCATATAGGTGTCGTCTAGGTCGCCGTTTCTGTCATAGTAGTCGCCCTTCCAGTCGGTTTTCATCAATGCCAGATCCTTTGTCAGACTCTGGGTAATTACCTTGTCCCCTGTACAATAACGCATATACCAGTTTTTCTTTCCGATTTTCAAAGAAACCGAACCGCTCGTCACAACAAGCTCATCTTCCGAATCCTCTACCTGAAGAGTCTGCGGATTGTCAAGGTTCAACTCAAATGACGGGCTTTTTGGAAGAGTACCCATATAATGGTCAGTCTGTACGCGGATGATGTCAGGCATCGGGGAACTGATGCGTATAGTCAGATTTACTCCGCCCAAAGTATCGCCACGCTCGGTGATCTTATGAGTAGGCGCACATAGAGTGACTTCTTTTTCTTCAATTTTGGTGTAATATACCTCTCCCGGTGAGAAGCAGGCAACACCTTCTTTAAATAACCAGCAGCCGTTATTGAATTTCATGGCAGTCCTCCTTAAAATACTATTTAAAATTTTATAAATATATATTATTATAAATCTAAACAAAATGAAAGAATAGTATTTTTTGAATAATAGTTTGAACAAAATGAAAGGAGCAGATTTACTATAATGAAGAACGAGAAATATGAATACCGCAACCTTCCGATTCCTGGAGGCGGATATGTGACGGGCTTTATTTTTCATGAGAAAAAGCAGGGAGTGCTGTATGCCCGAACCGATATCGGCGGTACATATCGGTTTGATTATGCGTCGAAGCGCTGGTTCAGCCTTATAGACCATGTGACGATGGAAGATTTAAGCGAGACCTTTCCGATTGCTGCTGCTCTTGACGACTTGCATCCGGAGAGGCTCTATATTGCGTGCGGAGTCCACAGGGAAGGCGCGGGAGTGATTGCGGTATCGGATGATTACGGAGCGCACTTTGTTTATCATAAAATCCCGGTATTGGTTCATGGAAATTTAAACGGAAGAGGAACAGGATATCGATTGATCGTAGATAAGCAAAACAGTGACAGGCTTATTTTTGCAAGCCAGCAGGAAGGTTTGTGGGTTAGTTATGACAGAGGAGCTGATTGGGAGAAAAATGATGCTTTTCCGGAAGAGTATCTGACGTTTGTGGGACAGAGCAGTGACGGAAGCGCTTTGTTTGTGGGATGCGCGGGTGTGACCACGAAGCGCAGCGGGAATCTGCGCGGACATAGCATGTATGTGTCTTATGATGGTGGAGTTAGCTTTGAGAAGATGTGGCAGCCGAATGATGGCGAAATAGAAGGAGTAAGACTCGCGGGACTTGTAGCTCAGAGGTATGCTTTGGATGAAAAATATCTTTATGCAACATTTTCTGTGATGGGAAGGAACGCCTATGTATTGGAGAACGGATACAGCTGTGATGGAGGAAGCGTCATAGGCGGAAGGGTTGTCCGTTATCCGATACTTTCAAATAACGGATTCGGTGAAGGAGAAGAGATTACCCCGAATCATGGCAGCTTGGAAGTGCGGCAGACCGGATATTCCAAGTATGGCTTTAGTGGAATCAATACGGCGGCGACGCAGCCGGGACTCCTGATTTGTTCGACTATCTGTAAAGAGAATGGTGACAGCATTTTCCGTTCCTTGGATTATGGAGAGAACTGGGAAGAGATTCTGCACGATTTAGATGTGGGCAGGATAGATTTCAGAACTTCGTACATGAAGCCATGCTACAATGGCGGGCACTCCCTTATACACTGGCTTACCGATTTGAAAATCAATCCGTTTGATGAAAATGAGGCATGGTTCAACACCGGGACAGGAGTGTTCTGCACTAAGAACCTGACAGGGGAGAAAGTAGTTTTCAGCGATTGGAGTGATGGGATAGAAGAAACCGTACATTTGAATTTGTACAGTCCTCCGGCGGGAGATGTACACTTGATTGATATTCTGGGTGATTTGGGTGGTTTTGCTTTCCGCAAGCTGGACGAGCCATGTGACAATTCGTTTGATGATTCAGAGGGAAACCGGTATATTACCTGTATCAATGCAGATTATTCTGATATCAGACCTGAGTTTGTCGTAGTGACGCCCAGGGGAAACTGGACGGGCAAGACTAAGGGCGGTCTTATAGTATCGGATGACCAGTGCCGGACATTTACGCGGCTGCCCATGCCTTTCGGAATTACTGATAAACTGGACAAGGCGCTGCATCGAATCGAGACACCAAATGTAAACAGCGGATGGGTAGCGGTATCACCGGATTGTACGAACATTGTATGGACTGTTGCAGAAAATATTCAGTTGCCAATCGATATGGTAGTTGTCAGTCAGGATGGCGGAAAAAGCTTTGTACAGGCAAAAATCTATGATGTTTCGGGTGAGATGAAAACGCATGGAGGTATGAAGGTTTTTGCAGACCGTATGGAGAGCAGCATTTTTTACGGATTTGGAGAAGGCTCACAATTCTATTTGAGCAGAGATGGCGGTAAGACTTTCCGGCAAAGAGAGATTTCTGCGGCATGCTCTGTAAGAGATGAGAACGGTAAGGCAGATTGTGCTTCGGAGTTTATGGCATTTCCCCAAGTTGATTTTTCACGTATAGACTGTGCCAACAAGACTGAGGTGAGGGGTGAATGCGGTAAGCAGGGAGTTTTCTATATGGCGCTTGGAAAGTATGGGCTCTGGAAACTGCATTATGATATGAAAAAAGATGACACAAACGTCATAAAACTCAGTGCAGATGGCGATATCTTCTATCGAATGGGGCTTGGAATAATCCGTCCGGGCGGAGATTATTATAAAGAGGATAAGGCTATTTATACGGCGGCCGAGATAGGTGGCGTATATGGATTTTACCGTTCGGTGGACGATGGAAAGACTTTTGTAAGGCTAAATGAGGATAACCAGATGTACGGCGAAATCAACAGTATGGAAGGCGACAGCAGGGTATTCGGAAGATTCTATCTTGGTACAGGAAGCCGCGGAGTGCTGTATGGAATGCCGTGTTGCTGATTGAAAGGAAAGTTTTTATTTGCTGAATATAATATCTAACATAAAGGAGGATGCATATGTATTTGGAACAGGATAAAAACAGGCTGATGATAAAGGATGGGAAATCCCAGGTGTGGATTGAGCCATGGGGTGAGAATTCTTTAAGGGTGCGGATGAGCTGTGAGGCGCATATGGATGCGAATGACTGGGCATTGACGGAAAAAGTGCCTGAAACGGAAGTACAGATTACTTTTGAGGAACTTGATGTCACAGACCCATGGTACCAGTCTGAGGAATATGCGAAATATCACCGGAAGGGTATTCAGGCAGCACTCACCAATGGAAAGATTACCGCTAAAGTGTCTCATGAAGGCTGGATTAGTTTTTACAATCAAAAGGGCGAACTTCTGACGGAAGAATACTGGCGCAACCGTAACCGCATCAATCGTTACTGTGTACCGCTCAGAGTTGACGCCAGAGAACTGAAGCCTATTCAGGGTTCTACGGATTATACCCTTACTGCACGTTTTGAGGCGTTTGATGATGAGAAAATATTCGGAATGGGGCAGTATCAGGAAAAGAATCTGAATAAAAAGGGAGCTGTTTTGGAGTTAGCGCATAGAAACAGTCAGGCAAGCGTGCCTTTTATGGTATCAAGCAGAGGCTACGGCTTTTTGTGGAACAATCCGGCAATCGGAACGGCAATTTTCGGCACCAATAAAACGGAGTGGTCTGCGAAGAGTACCAAAAAACTGGATTATTTCATTACGGCGGGAGATACGCCTGCTGAAATCGAAGAACAATATTCCATGGCAGCCGGCAGAAGCCCTATGATGCCTGAGTACGGCATGGGATACTGGCAGTGCAAACTTCGTTACAGAAATCAGGATGAACTGCTTGCTGTAGCGAGGGAACATAAAAAGAGAGGACTTCCCATGGATGCCATAGTAGTCGATTTCTTCCACTGGACGAGGCAGGGAGACTTTAAATTCGAGCCCAGAGACTGGCCGGATCCTGAAGCAATGGTAAATGAATTGAAAGAGATGGGAATCGAGACGGTGGTATCTGTCTGGCCTACCATTGATGAGCAGAGTGAGAACTTCGGTGAAATGGCGCAGAAGGGATACTTAGTTACGGCGGACAGAGGAAATTCCAACCATATGACGTGGATGGGAAATACAATCTTCTATGATGCTACACATCCCGGCGCACAGAAATTCGTCTGGGAACGGTGCAGGGAGAATTATTATAAAAAGGGAATCCGCTGTTTCTGGCTGGATGAGGCTGAGCCGGAATACGGGCCTTACGATTTCGATAATTACCGCTATTATGAAGGTACGGCGCTGCAGTGTACTAACCGCTATCCGGTAGGCTATGCCAAAGGCTTCTATGACGGACTGCGTGAAGAAGGCGAGAGTGAGATAATGAGTCTGGTGCGCTGTGCATGGGCAGGAAGCCAGAAATACGGTGTGCTGACATGGTCGGGTGATATTTATTCATCTTTCCGTTCCATGCGTGAACAGCTTCAGGCGGGACTTAATATGGGAATGGCAGGAATTCCATGGTGGACTTCCGATATCGGCGGATTCTTGGGCGGAAATATTGAGGATGAGCATTTCAGGGAACTTCTGGTGCGCTGGTTCGCATGGGGAGCTTTCTGTCCTGTGTTCCGTATGCATGGTGAACGTTCACCCTGGTATGAAAGAGAACAGGAATACATAGGCGGTGTGCGTCAGCTTACCAGCGGGCAGGACAATGAGGTGTGGAGCTTTGGCGAGGATAACTATAAGATTTTGTCCAAATACTTATTTATCCGTGAAAGGCTTCGCCCCTATATTAGAGATTGTATGAAAGCTGCAAGTGAAAAAGGCGCTCCGATCATGCGTCCGCTGTTCTTCGATTTCCCGGAAGATAAAACATGCTGGGAAGTGGAAGATGCCTACATGTTCGGACCGGATTTGCTGGTCGCTCCGGTGATGGAAGAAGGGCTTAGGGAAAGAACGATTTATCTGCCGTCAGGCTGTAAGTGGACAGACGCCAATACGAAAAAGATATACGAGGGCGGACAGACAGTTACGGTTCCGGCGCCTTTGGATATTATTCCTGTTATGATAAGGGACGGGAAAGATTATAAGATTTATGAATAAGGAGAACCTGGGCAATTATAAAACTGGGTTATGGAGATGGGTAGTTTCGTAAATGCTTAAATAAGAAAAAACACATGAAAGGAAAGAGCAGATATGATTTATAAAGAATATCCGATTAAGGTCGATGGTTCAACTGATAAGGTTTCTCTCAGGGTATATTTGATTTCGCATTCGGAGGAAATAAATATTCAAAAAAGACCGTTAATAATCATTTGTCCGGGAGGCGGGTACTCTTTTGTATCGGAGAGAGAAGCGGAAATGCTTGCCTTACAGTGGCTCGCACTTGGATATCATGCAGCGGTGCTGTATTACTCTGTGGAACCCGCGGTTTATCCGACAGCATTGCTGGAGCTTGCCACAGCGGTAAAAATGATGAAAGAACATGCGGAAGAGTGGTATATTGATAGGGACAAGATTCTGATAGAAGGTTCGTCGGCGGGCGGGCATCTGGCGGCAAGCTACGGTATGTTCTGGAACAGAGCGTTTATGGCGGAAAAAGCAGGGACAACTTCGGAAATGCTTCGTCCGGCAGGTATGATTCTGAACTATCCGGTCATTACTTCCGGTGAGTACGCTCATGATGATTCGTTCCGCTCTTTGCTGGCGGAAAAATATGAGGATATGAAAGCAGAAATGTCCTTAGAGAATCAGGTCAGCGCCGATACTCCGCCTGCTTTTATATGGCATACGAATGAAGACGGTCTGGTTCCGGCGGAAAATTCCCTGTTGCTGGCATTGGCGATGAGAAAGCAGGGAATCCCGGTAGAATTTCATCTTTATGCAAAGGGCGGACATGGACTGAGTCTTTCCGATGAACGTACGAATGGAATGGACGGATGGGGAAATGTAAAAGAATGCCGGTCATGGATGACGCTGGCGGATACATGGATGAAAGAAGTAATTCTAAGCTGATATATAATAGAATGCTATTATACTATATGGAATTGATATTATTGTGAATAACGGAAAGCAGATGATTAATTAGCCATCTGCTTTCTGCATTACAAGGTATTCGGGACGATTGCAAGGTCATTATTCCACGGTAACCTTAATTACAACAGGAAACTCACTTTTTACATTATTTGTTATAAAGTGCAATCCATCTTCATCACAATGGAAGTCAATCTGCTCATCAGACCCAAGAATACTTACTTTACGGATTATACCGTGGAAATTCGGCTTGCTTGCATCGACGGATTTTGACAGTGAATGAATGGTTATTTTACCGTCTTCCGGGAATTTTAAGCAGATAGCATAAATGCATCCGTTTCCTGCGGTGAATCTGAAATCTTCGCTTGTATATACAGTGGGGGAGGCGTCGCTGAATTGTCCTTCGATTTCTTTTGCAGGTCCTTCAGCCGGATACCGCCATGGTTTCGTATTATAGACAGCCTCTCCGTTTACGTCAAGCCATCTGCCTATATCATGCAAAATGGAAAGGTCTTTTTCCGCAAAAGTACCATCTGACTTAGGACCTACATTGAGCAGAAGGTTGCCGTTCTTACTGACTACATCAGTCAAATAGCAGATAATCTCATTGCTGCTCTTATAGTCAAGGCTGGTGGTATAACACCATGAATTGCGGGCAATTGCAGTGTCGGTCTGCCAGTGATAAGGTCTGGTATCCGCGAATTTACCGCGCTCAACATCCACGATAGCGCTTCCAAACGCCATAGCGTCATGTTTATAGCAGATAGCGGTATTATAACCCCATTCCAGACCTCTGTTATAATAGTATGCCGCAATCCGGCGCAGTGCGGGCTTAAATCCCTCATGCTCAATCCACCAGTCGAAGTAGAGAATCTTAGGCTGATAACGGTCTATGATTTCGCAGGTGCGGCATATCCAGTCTTCCAGAAATTCCTGAGTCGGATAAGGTTTAGCAAAAAGATCCTGATGATCAGGCTGTTCTTTAATAGAAGGCCAGTAGAAATCGCCGCATTTGAGCGGTTCTTTGATATCGCTTTCGAAATCCCTGCCTTTTCCCATAAACCAGAAATGTTCAGCCCTGTGGGAAGAAGTACAGAAAACCAGTCCCTTTTTCTCAAAAGCATCCTTAAGTTCACCGAGAATATTCCGTTTCGGTCCCATATTAGCAGCATTATAAATGGATAAATCACTTTGATACATCTGGAAACCGTCATGGTGCTCCGCTACCGGAACAACATACTTGGCACCCGCTGAGGCAAATGTCTCCGCCCAGAAATCGGGGTCAAACTTATCAGCTGTAAACATGGGAATAAAGTCCTTATAACCAAAATCCTTATGGGCTCCATATGTCTTTATATGATGCTCGAACTCAGGCGAGCCCTGAATATACATATTACGGGAATACCATTCATTGTTAAATGCGGGAACGCTGTATAATCCCCAATGGATAAATATCCCGAATTTAGCCTTTTCAAACCATGAGGGCATGACAAAATCAGTCAGTGATGCCCAGTCATCATGATAAGGACCTTTGTCTATAACTTCGCGGATTTGTGATAAGTATGCCTGCCTGTCGGTGATTTTCATATAGATATATGTGCTCCTTTCCTATTGCTGCGTCTTCGGAATGCAATGATAGCTTCTTCCTCAAATTCGGGATATAAATATTTCCCGGTCTGCTCCAATCCCATATAAACTCTTTTAAAAACATCAAATCCAAACTTTTCTATAAAGTACCAAACATAAATCCCGGCGTAATCGTAACCTCCATTATTTACAAAATCTTCTTCTCCGATCAAATTGTTCAGCTTTGGAAAATCAGTTTCGCTGATATACTTTAAATCTGCCTGTCCGGCATAGAGAAGGGCAATCCCTTCCGAAATCCACAATTCCACTTTGTCTGCATCTGCAAGTGAATCCATTGCAATATGAACAATCTCATGTATCATTACCTTCATCATTTCTTCACTGCTTCTGTCAAAAACCACTCTTGGGGATAAAATACATAATCTCTTTCTGTTGTAATCCGCATTCCCAACCATCCAGTTCTGATAGGACTCTTTTGATGTTCCCGTATATTCTATAAAACTATCCACATCAGGACACAGAAAGAAATCAAACTTTTCGGAGTCCGGTGTTATCAACAACTCCTGCTGTACCTTGATATAAGTATTCTGAATTTTTCCTTTTATTGTTTCTATCATTTCCGCATCTGCTTCTTCATAAAAAATGCGAAAATTCGTCGTCTCTATTCTGTTTAACTCCATACCAATCCCCTTTTTAAATTAATTCCTGCCTCAAAATCGCCACTCCCTTTGCTTCCAGCAGGAGAGTATCCCCATTTTGATAAACATTGTCAGTAAGAATATCCGTACCGCTGCAGTTTAGGACGATATCGCATTTTTCTTCACTGTGGTTTAAGAAAAACAGGAACGTGCCGTTGTTATTGCTGCGCTTCGTTACTTCAATATGTTCCGGCGTATTGATTATGGGCTCAATGCCGATATCTTTACATATGTCGCCGATAAAATGCCTGTAAAAATCCGCATCGGAGCGGGTAGCCACATAGTAGGCGGCTCCTTTGCCGAAATTATTGCGTGTCAAAGCAGGCATACCTGCGTAGAAATCTTTTTCATAAGCAGAAAGTGACTGTGCATTTTCCGTATGCAGTAAATCACAGATAAGGTTGGCAGGATAGGTAACGCTCTGATAAGTGAATGAATTGGAAACGTCATCCGGCAGTGCGTCTTCTTCCTCTACCCATATACCAAGAATATCCCTGAGCTTTCCGGGATAGCCGCCGATTGTTACCAGGTCATGCTCATCTACATAACCGCTGAAGAAAGTGGTCAGGAAATGTCCGCCGTTATTAACGAAGCTTCTGATTTTTTCGTCATGTCCTGTTTTCACCATATAAAGCAGTGGGGCGATAACAAGGGAGTATTTGGACAAATCATCTTCCACACTGATCATGTCTACGGAAATATTCAGGTTGTTGAACGCTTTATAATAATTCAATACTTCATCAAAGTAATGAAGGCTTACGCTGGGTCCGGCGGAATAGTCGGTTGCCCACCAGTTGTCCCAGTCAAATATGATAGCTGCTTTGGACTCCGTTCTGCCGCCAAGAGTCAGGGAACCGATTTTTTCAAGCTCAGCTCCTAATTCGGTAATTTCGCGGAACACCCGCGTGTTTTCGTGACCGGCATGGTCAATGACGGCACCGTGATATTTTTCGCATGCTCCGATGCTGCGTTTCATCTGAAAGAACATGACGGTATCTGCGCCATGCGCCACCGCCTGATAGCTCCATAGGCGCATTACGCCCGGACGCTTGAGCGAATTATAAGGAAGCCAGTTAGTAACGCTTGGAGTCTGCTCCATCAGTGCAAACGGTTTACCCTGCTTTAAGCCTCGCATGAGGTCGTGTTTGAGCGAGGTATCCTCCATAGGAGTATCATTTGACGGATAGTTATCCCATGAAATAAAATCCATGTATTTTGCCCACATCTGATAATCCAGGTCCTGATAAGCTCCCATCAGATTGGTTGTAATCGGTATGTCGGGAGTAATTTCATGAACGGCATCGTATTCCATTCTATAGCAGTTCATAATGCTTTCGGAATTAAACCTCCTGTAATCCAGGGATATACCTTGAAAAGTAGTTCTGTTAGCAGCGAAATGTTCAGAGAGCATATTCGGCACTACGATATCTTCAAAATCATAAAAGGTGTGTCCCCAGAAAGCCGTATCCCAGACACGGTTGACTTCGTCGATAGTTTTATATTTGTTTTTCAGCCATTCGCGGAATTTGCGTTCGCAGTTTTCGCAGTAGCACATGCCGCCGAATTCATTGGAAATATGCCATGCGACAATATTGTCATAACCTTTGTATCGCTCGGCTAATTTGGCAGCGAGAGCTTTGGCATACTTTTGGTATGTAGGGCTGTTCGGACAGGAATTGTGCCGGCAGCCGAATTTGCGTTTCATGCCGTTTAGTTCAGTTCTTAGAATATCGGGATACTTTCTTGCCATCCATGCCGGATGAGCGCTTGTGGAAGTGGCAAGACAGACTTTGAGTCCGTTTTCTTTGACCAGTTCCATGATTTTATCCAATTTATCAAAATGGTAGGTATTTTCGTCAGACTGAAGCGAAGCCCAGCTGAATACATTCAGCGTGACAATATCTATATGTGCCAGCTTCAGCAGACGCATATCCTCTTTCCATGTTTCTTCCGGCCACTGTTCGGGATTGTAGTCTCCGCCGTAGAGAATTTTCTGTACCTTATTGCTTTCAATCATGTTGATACCCTCCCATTGTTGTTTTTTTTTGCATTTATTATAGTATTTTCAGAATAATTTTCGCTTACATTTCAAATTTCATGTTTTACTGGTTTATTTCATCTGCAAAAGTATTTTCATAGTCCTGAAGCCGGTGATATATAGCGTCCACATAAACAGTTGAACCTTCTATTCGGTAAAGCATTACGTAGCAGTGTCGCATGAAATTGATTGCACGATATTCGTTTTTCTTTAATTGGGGATGAGAGCAGAGTTTCAGGCTTTTGGCAGCTTTTGAAAGTTGATTTCGCGTTTCCATAGCGTCCTGCCATACATTATATGCTGCCTGATTATTCAGTAAGGTATATTGAAGATAATCAATATAGCTGTTTAGTTGGGACAGTGCTTTGGGTGAAATAATTACATCAAATGAATCCATGCTGTTTTCCCACCTTATTTAATGCGTCTTCCATATTAAGTCCTTGTCCGGAGGCAATCTGCTGGCGTGATTCGGCAAGGTCTGACATAACCTGCTCTTGGCTTATTTGAACAAATGGATTTGCCGGTTTTCTGGAAGTGAATAGCTGCTGCGTGAATTCCAAAACTTTTAGCCTTGCTTCCTCCGGCATTGCTTCCAGCATGGAAACTGTTGCATCTAAAGTACTCATGGGAAATCCTCCTCTCATATCTGAGCCAATAGAAAAAGTATTTCTTCCTATGAATGAATTATACACGAAAAAGTTTTAAAACACAATCCAAGCAGCGTATTTAGTTTGTTGGTTATGTGGTTGTTACAATTACTTTTTAATATTTAAATCATTTGTGACTGACTTTTTCAGCCAAAGAGTCTATCATCTTTTTAATCAGGTCTCTGTCATTTTCGTTCAGTAGACAATATTGTCTAACAAGTTGCTTTACTTCCTCATCAATATCTAAACCGCTGGTAGCATCTTCAAATATTGGTTCGATGCCATTGATAAGCCAGTCGGAATTGACATTATATTCGCGGCATATGTCACGGATTGTACGCTCAGTGATATTGCGTGTTCCTTTTTCCATATTGGTTATAGCGCCTCCGGACATATTGATAGCTGCGCCAAAAGCGCGGGTAGTAAGGTTAAGTTCTTCACGTAAATGTTTTAATCGTCCATGGATATCCATAGTTCATTCCCCCATGAAAGCACTATAGCATAATTTGATTTCAAAGTAAACAAAAGGAAAAAATCCGTTGACAATACATTCAATGAATGCTAATATGATTTCATTGAAAACAGTAAAGAAGGTAATCCGATGAATGCAATAAAAATAGAAGATGTAAAAGATATAGCATTAAAACTGGATGAAATTAGGGAGCGCTGTCCGGAGGATTATTTTTACTTAAAGGGCTGGATTCATTGTCTTTTGCAAAAGGAAGAAAGGAGCAACATACATAATCAAAAATCTCCATCGCAGACAGTATAACCATATTTTTTCCATATATATATTAATTATAAAGCCGCTATTTAGGTTAATATCTTTTTAATTGCATGTTTAGGTATAAGTCAGATATTCATTAGTTGTTCAGAAGATGATATAGCGATAAAGAATATGGTGGGCATATTCAGCATTGGATAATTCTATATTAATGTGGTAAAAAACAAAGCAAATTTCTATTTTACCAAAGTAAAGTAGTTGTGAATCCCCGGTTGGTCGCAGCCGGGGATTTTTTGTCGTATTAATGATATGCGGATTTTTACGGAGAGGAAAATGAACATGAAAGTACTGACCGAAACAGATAGAGACGAATATATAATTATTGTATTGGAAGTAATGTATTTTTATTTTATTGCGCGATGTTTTTTTCAGCATACAGAATATACCGTATATTTAGAATTTGCACTTATTTTATGGCTGTTTGTGATATCAATATGTCTGCGGAATGCAGATCGGAATGTTAAATTACAGTTATTCTGGCTGAACTTCATTTTTTTCTTTCTATGGACTGCTGGAATTTTATGTAAGGAATCATATAAAGGAAACAGGATTCTTATTATCAGCGGCGAACTTTGTTTTTTTGCCGGAACGCTTATTTTTGGGATATTTCTGATACGTACAATAAAATGGAAAAACTTAAGTAATTACAAAGCTGTTGCACTGATTTGTATAATATTTGCAATATTATCTATAGAGGTTATGGATGAGGTTCCCATGTACGATTCCGGAGCATACTATTCATGGAGTATATCCAGGCTGGCATCAAATTTTGATTTTACATGCAGAAATATATTTGATTATTGTCTTGCAAGCCATATATCTGTAGGATATGGAATGTTTGCATTGGCCGGTGAGCTGATTACCGGGGGGTACGGCGTTCGGCTGATTAATATTTTGCTGGCCTTATGCTCTATAGCCGCTTTCTTCAAGTCGTTGGAATTGCTTTTTCCAAATCAGAACAGAGCAGGAATCATATTAGCCACCTGCATATATGCTTTTTCCCCGAATATGATTGGTATGGTTGGAACTATTAATATAGATGTTCCAGGAATATATTTCTTTGTCATTCTATGGTACTGTTATTTAAAAAAATACAGGGCGTTGGAACTTTTCTTCGCATGGGTATTTGTGTGCACTAAAGAGCCGAATGTAATTTACTATGCTTTTTATATCATGGGAATCGTATTGGAGGAAGTCTTTAGTAAGAATACCGGAGTTCCGATAGCCAAACGGTTTGTTAAAACAGTACTTTTGCAAATTGTCAGAGCTATTCCGGTTATATTCTGGAGAATTTATTATATTGCTCCCGGAAGAGATTCATGGGTTGCCGATACTCAGTTGCTGGTAAACAGCAGTGGGTTACATACATTTGGGTTTTCGGTAGATAATATGCTTGTCAAGTTCAAGGAAATACTGATATTTAACGGCAGCTGGATTTTTACGATATTTATATTATTAAGTGTGTTTTACATATTATTCAAAAAAAGAACCGTATGTTTAAAACCAATTATTCCATTATTATTTATTATGATGGGAGTAATTATCTTTAATCTCTTCTATCTGGATTATCCGCATCCAAGATACTTGTCTGTCGGAATTATGATTTTTTGCATGATTTCAGTTTTGTTATTATTGTCGATAGAAAGGCGATTATTTGTAAATATAGCGCTTGGAATTGGAACCCTTATTCTGCTTATACAAAGCTTTGTAACAATAGATCCTTGTACATATATGAACTTTTCGGTGATTAACTATTCGGATTCACCAAGTAATATCGTAACAGCAGATGGATATAAATTGGACGATGGAGCTATATATAACAGAGAGTATAGTTATTGGGGAGAAACATTGAATCTTGTTTTAGAAAAAGCCGGATATGATGCGGACACAATAATTGTATTTCCCTCATACGAAAATATACCAAAATCCTATGGATATAGCGATAAAATACATTGGAATATTAAAAAGAAAAAGATGCAGGTGAATATCTCGGAGGATACTATCCCTGTTTTAATTGCAAATAATGCTGATGATCTGATAGAATATAAACAAATAATATATATTGTTCCGTTCTATGTACAGGAAGAAGATATATTACCTTTTGAATATGATGAATTGCAGGATATATTTGAGGTGGAATATAGAACATTAGGGGCAAAATGTTATGTATGCAGCGGGTCTGATGACAAACAGCCTGAATCAGATTTTGGAGAGTGAACGATGTACCGAATTTTTATAGTTGAAGATGATGAAATGATAGCAAATTGATATGGGTATACTAACAAATAAAAGCTATGATGATTGTCAGCATATAGCAGCGGCGGTTGTTACAGAGTGTGATTGTATTATATCATGGAATTTTAAGCATATTGTAAACATCAAAACAATTCATGGCGTGAGGGCAATTACTAATTTAACAGGATATAAATCGATTGATATTCTTAGTCCTACTGTTTTATTGGAAAGTGAGGGATGATTATGGAGAAGCCTGTTTTAAGTCCTGATTTTACGATTGAAGATATTCACAAATTGAGAGAATATAATTATTATCTTACAAAAGATATGACGCCATCGGAAAGGCGTAATTATTATAATGAGCGTGGAAGAGCATTTCTGAAAGAGATTGAGGCTGGAAGATTGCAGAAAGCGTGACAGATTGTATAACTTAACATTTTGAAATCAGTCTAACTTGTTTAGTCGGAAAATGGAAATGTTAAATTGAGAAAAGTACCAACGGATTAAACATCTGAAGGTGCTTTTTTGTGTGATGTCTGGAAAAACAGAACAGTTTTTTTATTTATAAATTGTAGGGTTAAGGGCTTGTTTATAGCAGGAATTTGTACCATAATTACAGGTGGGTTATGAATATATGAAACAGAAGACTTGCAGTAAATTTTGGAGAGTGAACGATGTACCGGATTTTTATAGTTGAAGATGATGAAATGATAGCAGCAGGCTTAAGACGACATCTGGAAAGCTGGGATTATGATGTGGTGTGCGCGAATGATTTTGCAAACATCATGCCTGAGTATGTGAACGCTTCACCCCAGCTTGTACTGATGGATATCAAGCTGCCGTTTTACAATGGTTATCACTGGTGCAGCGAGATCCGTAAAGTTTCCAAGGTGCCGATTATTTTCCTGTCCTCCGCATCTGATAATATGAACATTGTCATGGCGATGAACATGGGCGGTGATGACTTTGTCGCCAAACCGTTTGACGCGGACGTACTTATAGCCAAAATACAGGCGCTGCTCAGACGAAGCTATGATTTTGTAAGCCAGAGCGTGATTTTAGAGCATAAAGGAGCGGTGCTGAACCTGACAGAGGCAACGCTTACCTTTAAAAATGAAAAACTGGAGCTGACCAAAAATGAACTTCGTATATTGCAGATACTCATGGAAAACAAGGAAAAAGTCGTTTCAAGGGATACTTTGATGACAAGGCTCTGGGAAAGCGACAGTTACGTTGACGAGAACACGTTGTCGGTGAATGTGAACCGTCTGCGAAAAAAACTTGAGAGCATCGGTCTTGAGGATTATATACAAACTAAAAAAAGCATCGGATACAGAATAGGATAAAAACAGGTGAAAGATTTTATTGCATATATAAGAGAAAATATAAGGTGGCTTGCGGTGATACTGTGCATTGCTTTGACCGCTGCCGCTACAATGCTTTTAAATGGAATACCATTGGTTGAGATTGCATATGGTTTCTTGTTATGCCTTTTTATAACAATAGCAGCGATTGCAGTGGGATACGGCAGACATTACAGCAGCTTCCGTCAGCTTGAGCAGATGCAGGAGAATATCGTGGTAGAGTCAGGTGTGATGAAAACTCCGGAGTACATGTATGAGAGGCAGTATCAGAATTGTATCAGGATTCTTGCTAATGAGAATAACCGCATCCGAAATGAAATGCTGAACAGGCAGCAGGACATGACAGAATATTATTCCATGTGGGTGCATCAGGTTAAGACGCCGATAGCAGCATTAAAACTGCTGATTGATGAGGACATGGCATGTTTTGTGGAATCAGAAAACACAGATGGAGATGACACACGCGTCATTAACGAAAGGCAAAAACGAAATGAACTTTTCCGGATAGAGGAATATATTGACATGGCGCTTCAATATACGCGGCTTGGTGCTCAGACGAATGATTTTGTCATCGGGAGAATACTGCTTGATGAGGTGATAAAAAATTCCATTCACAAATATGCAAAACAGTTTATCTACAAAAAACTGCGTCTTAATTATGAATCAAAGGATATCATGGCTGTGACTGATAAAAAATGGCTGGGATTTGTGATTGACCAGCTTTTGTCAAATGCCATCAAATACACAAAGCAGGGAAGCATCACTATACAGGCTGAGCAAAGTACAGACGAATCAGGTGAAAGCGCAAGAATTATTATAGAAGACACAGGTATAGGAATCAGTGCCGAGGACCTCCCGCGGATTTGTGAAAAGGGTTACACCGGATATAATGGGCATGCGGATAAACATTCAACGGGAATAGGGCTTTACCTCTGTAAAGAGATATTGGACAAGCTTGGACACCGGATTTCTGTCACATCAGAAACAGGTAAGGGAACAAGAGTGGAGATTAGTAAAATCTGCCTGTAAAAGAAATGGCAGTGCAATCTTACAAAACTGTAAGAAATAAAAAGTGCGCAAAAGCCTTGTTTTATGCATGTTTCAGCAGTTAAGCCAACTGATTTTATACCATGTCCATGTATACACCAATAATTAAGAGCCTTTAATATGATAATTGCATATGTTGTCAGGACATTTAAATAAGTCATTTATCAGTTGCAATACTGCTATTGCATTTATTAATATTTTCAATATGAAAATTCCAAACTTCGTGCTTTAATATCTAATAACTTTGGCAGAAAAAACAATAGCCCCTCTACCGGTAGAATGGCTAAGGATTATTCCATATCCATCTGAGATAACTGATGTAGCTGATCACGTTTTTTATAGATTACAACAATAACTTGAACTTTAATATTTTCTTCATCTATCCAGAAGTATACAATAAAATTTTTTACTGGTAAACGGTGTATTCCGTTTGTGTGCCATGGTTCTTCATCAATCAGGGCTACACGTTGAGGAAAGTGTGCGAGTGATGTAAATGAAGCTTCTAATGCATCTAATAGATGAAGAGCAGCAACAGGAGCTTTCAATTCGTTGGTTATATAATATATGATTTCTTGTATTTGTTCTTCAGCCTGGGATGTGATTTTCACAACATAAGTTTATTCATTATTGTATCTCCCGTCTCAAATCTGCGAATACATCATCAACAGGGCGTGATTGATCAGATTTGGCTTGTGACAGACCTATTTCCATTATGGAGTTGAATTCTTTTGCGGATATTGAATCCAGTGTAGTAGGTTCTTTAGGCAATGACAGTGAAAAAGGAATGCTTTTGGTCATGATGATCTGTTTATATAATGCATTGATAACAACAGAAGCAGGTAATCCGAGTTTGGACATAATAGATTCTGCTTGTTCCTTTACTTCCGGTTCAACACGTGCAAGTACATTTGCGCTTTTTGTAGCCATTATTATACCACCTCTTTCTTTTCTGTTGATATTATTATATAATATTGTATAACTATTAGCAATACAAAAGTGTTATATATAATAGTATATGTAGTTTAGTGATTGTGTATTGGATATGCCGGTCAATTGTTGTTGAAACCAAGAAATGCCGAAAAATGGACTTATAAAGGTTATGTGAAGTTCACAAAATAATATCGTAATCTTACAAAACTGTAAGAAATGAAGGGGAAATGTAAGCTTATGAAATGGCTGAAGTTTCCTCTTTTTGCTATGATTGGTTTATCAGAAATGAAAAACTAAGAAAAGCAAATCGGAGCTTTTCAGGGAGGAGAATGATAATGGCAATTTTAGAGGTAAAAAATGTAAGCAAAATCTATACAACCCGTTTTGGAGGTACGAAAGTGCAGGCGTTGTCAAACATGAATTTTTCCGTCGAAGAGGGAGAATATGTGGCGATTATGGGTGAGTCAGGTTCAGGCAAGACGACGCTTTTGAATATACTGGCATCGTTAGACAAACCTACAGGCGGGGAAGTATTACTAAGCGGAAAAAACCTGAGCGCAATCAGGGAAAAGGAACTGTCTGCATTCAGACGTGACAATCTTGGTTTCGTATTTCAGGACTTTAATCTGCTGGATAACTTTTCGCTGAAGGATAACATATTACTTCCGCTGGTATTGCAGGGAAAAGCAGTGCCATTTATGGAGCAGGCGCTTGAGCCGGTTGCGAAGAGGCTTGGCATAGCAGAACTGCTGTCGAAATACCCATATGAAGTTTCGGGTGGGCAAAAGCAGAGAACCGCAGTGGCGCGGGCAATCATTACGAAACCGCAGCTTATTTTAGCAGATGAGCCGACGGGAGCGCTGGATTCCAAAGCATCAGATGGACTGCTCAATGTATTTGGCGATATCAACCGCAGCGGGCAGACAATACTTATGGTTACACACAGCACAAATGCGGCAAGCCATGCAAACCGTATTCTTTTCATAAAGGATGGAGAAGTATTCCATCAGTTATACCGCGGGAACCTGACAAACGAGCAGCTTTATGCAAGAATATCCGATACATTAACGCTGGCACAGAGCAGCGGTAATAAAGAAATATCATAAGGAGGACAGTGTGGAAAATAAATTTTTCACACACATACTTGTATGTGTTACGCAATATTTGTGCAGGCATCACTGATGCCTTGGCAAATGTGTAAAAGACACACATACAAATTCGCAGGTTGAGAAAGGAGCATAGTTATTATGAATAATTTATATTGCAGACTGGCGATTACAAATTTGAAAAACAACAGGCGGTTCTATCTGCCTTATATATTGATGGGAATGGTTTCGGTGATAATGTTTTACAGTATGCGCGCCATACAGGGAAATGAAGGATTGAAATCGATGCGCGGCAGCACAACATTAAAAGCCGTGCTTACTGTGGGACTTATTATTATAGGAATATGCGTGTTCATTTTCATGTTTTATACAAACAGTTTTGTGATGAAAAGACGCAAAAAGGAACTTGGCGTATATAATATCCTTGGAATGGAGAAAAAACATATCGCAAAAGTATTGGCATGGGAAGCGGGAATATTATATACTGTTTCGATTGTAGGAGGACTTGTTGTAGGCATTGTTTTCAATAAGCTTCTGACTATGTTTTTATACAAACTGACAGGACTGTCGGAAAAAATTCCTTTTTATGTGTCCGGCTGGGGCTGTCTGCAGACGGCGGAGTTTTTTGGAATAATATATATATTGATGCTGCTGTACAATTTTATGCAGGTAAAGCTTGCAAACCCGATTGCACTTTTGCATGCAAGCAATGCAGGCGAGCGTGAGCCGAAAGCAAAATGGTTTTCTGCACTGTCGGGAATAGCATGTATCGCAGCAGGATACTATCTGGCAATAACCACTAAGGACATAATAAATGCAGTAAATATGTTTTTTGTAGCAGTTGTCTTAGTAATTGCAGGGACGTATGAGCTGTTTATGGCAGTAAGCATTGTATTTTTAAAAATGTTGAAAAGGAATAAAAGTTACTACTATAAAACATCACATTTTATTTCGATATCCGGGATGTTGTACCGTATGAAACGCAATGCTGTCGGGCTTGCCAATATCTGTGTGCTTTCCACGATGGTACTTGTAATGGTCTCTACGACTGTATGCCTGTATGCGGGTGTGGAAGACTCACTGGACAATGTACTTAAAAAGGAAATATTGATATGCATCTACGCTGATAGAGTACCTGATGCTGCATCAAGGAACAATATTATTGAACAACTTGAAGCCTTGGCAAAACGGCAGAACAGAATACTGACAGATGTGTCAGAATACACGGAAGTTGTGTATACAACACATAATAAAGGAAATGTAGTGGAGATATATGACAATGATGATCCGGACTATGATTATACAGAAATGAGTTTGCTTTATGCGATGACTAAAGACGATTATGAAAAATATACAGGGCGGGAACTTGGAGACATTGCAGGCGGAAGCGTGATAGTTGCGGCGTCGAACGGATTTGAATGGGATACCATAGATATATTCGGACAGGAATATCAGGTTGCGGGACAAACAGACTATCCTGACGTAGGATTGGATTTGATGGATTATCTGAGCGGTACAGTTGTATTGTATGCTATTGCGGCAGATGACGGTGAACTGGACAGGATAAGAGGCGAGGCATTGAGCGAGTACTATATTGAGATGGACGTAGACGGGACGAGAGCCGAGAAAAGCGCATATATATCAGAAATCTGGAAAGAGATTGCAAATTGGGTAGGTGATAATGCTTATACTATATTATCAAGAACAGAACAGAGAGATTCAAATATGGAAATGAACGGCGGTTTTTTATTCTTAGGACTTTTCTTAGGAAGTTTGTTTCTTATGATAACAATGCTGATTATTTATTACAAACAGATATCGGAAGGATATGAGGACAGGGAACGGTTTGCCATTATGACAAAGGTGGGAATAGACAGAAGCAAAGTGAAAGCTGCTATCAACTCACAGGTGCGCACGGTATTTTTTATGCCTATTACTGTCGCTGTAATTCATCTTATAGCAGCATTCCCGATGCTTACGCGGATTATGATTATATTCGGGCTATCGAATAATGAACTGTTTATTCAGTGCCTTATAGGAACGGTAGCAATTTTCGGAGTTATTTACTTCATCGTTTTTAAGCTTACATCAGCAGGCTATTATAAGCTTGTATATCAATAAAAGAGAATGTTGAATTCTGCTGAATATATCTTGATAGTAAGTTTTGTTTGGCACGGCTTTTCTGTGTTTTCTCCGTGATGTAATGAACGGATGGAAATGTGTAATAAAAAGCGGGAGTTTTTGAAAAATTCTTCCAATATGCACTAATGTTTTGACAGCAGTGCGCCGATACTATATTCAGAAATGGCGGAATCGCCAGATTCAGTATAACTATTGTCAGGACATTGGAGAAACAGTAAACATATTTTCCGGTGTTACAAAATCTTCCAAGGAGGGATAATTACTATGAGTGTAAACGGAGTTACAAATACAGCAGGCGCTTATGAGGTTTATCAGACAAGCCAGACAACTGCTGCGAAGACATCAGAAGAAAAGACTAACTCAGAGGTATCTGCTGAAAAGAAATCAGAAGAGCAGGCAGGCGCTGTTTATGAGCCATCAAATGCAGCGGCAGCAAGTACTGTTAAGAAGACCTATACGCAGAATACAGATTTGATTGCTAAGTTGAAAGCAGATCAGCAGAGCAGACAGAATCAGCTGCAGAGCATTGTAGAGCAGTTGATGACTAAACAGGGTCAGACCTATAATAGCGCTAACGGAATCTGGAGCATCCTTGCAGGCGGAAACCTTAAAGTTGATGCAGCTACTCAGGCACAGGCACAGAAAGACATTGCCGAAGACGGTTACTGGGGTGTAAAACAGACCTCTGAACGTATCCTTGATTTCGCTACGGCATTGACAGGCGGAGATCCTGATAAGATCGAAGAGATGCGTGAAGCTTTCAAGAAGGGCTATAAGCAGGCTGAAAAGACTTGGGGCGGTGAGCTTCCTGATATTTCCAAGCAAACATATGACGCTGTTATGGAGGGATTTGATAAGCTCGCTGAGGAGGCAGGACTTACAACTAATAATTAGTTTATAGACGCTGCGGACATAATCACATTAACTATAGTAAAGTAAACTCCCAACAATCGGACATAGATTCCGGTGTTGGGAGTTTTTTGTGTATCTTTCGTATGATGGAGTTACAGCATTGTTTAAGCTATTAATTTTTTTTCACACTTGACCTTGCCCTCAGGACATAGTTTACACTACACATAAAGCAGATTATACAAAATTTGATAATGGCTTCAAAATGCATACAGGAGGGTTATTTTGAAAATCCTAAAGCGACTTATTAAGATGCATAAATTCCTTTTTACGGTAACGTTCCTGTTTTCTTTACTATCTATTATTTTAAATTTATGCTGGAATAAATTTTTAGCGGAGATTTTAGATGATTTCGGAGATGTGGCTGCTGTTAATATTAAGAACGGAACGCGTACACTTTTTGCTGTTTTGCCGGTTGGATTATTTATTGTTTTTTCACACACGTTATGCGAATATTTATCATCCTATCTGGCTTCCTATACTTGTGAAATATTTGCGCATGAGATGAGGCTGGGATATGCCGGATATTATTTGCAAAGTGATATTAGGATGCTTTCGGGACTTAATGTCGGAGAAGAGCAGTCTGCTATGCAGAATGAGCTTAAAGACATCTCCGGTTATTTGAACGAAAACCTCTTTTCATTAGTAAAGCAATTTGGTACATTTGCGGTTACGATTGTATTTTTACTATATCAAAATGTTAAGTTGACTATGATTTACATCCTTCCGGTGGTTCCACTGATTGTTTACTGTTCTTTCTCCAGTAAGGCCATTAAAAATTATACAGGACGTTGCCAGGACAGCAGGAAAAAAATCAATGGACTGGCGGATATGATTCTGGAATTATTTCCGACCATTCAGGTTTACGGCGCATATAAGCTGGTTAATGACGCTATGATAGAACAATTTTCCGAATGTGAGAAACTGAATGTCAAAAAAGAGAGGGTTACAGCCGGGCTAATGTCTCTTTCGGGCGTGCTTTCGTTTGTACCGCTTTTAATATTACTTGGATTTGGCGGAGCTATGGTAATAAACGGAAACATCAGCATAGGAATTTTTTATATATTTATAAATCTGTCGGGGAATGTATCCGGATTTTTACAGAACATGCCGGGCATATACGCTGACTTCCGACGGTTTAGTGCATCTGTTGACAGATTAGAGGAAAAACTGGTGTTGAAAGAAGGATAGGGGCGAGAAAGCATAGGGGAGAAAGTATGTGTCAAAATAGTATGTGTCAATATGCAGTTTGTTTGGATAATATTTCGTTTTCATACGAGAATGCTATGGTTATAAAAAACCTATCGCTTAAAGTGAGGCACGGTGAACATATCGGAATCGTGGGAGACAGCGGATGTGGTAAAAGCACTGTATTAAAAATCATTGCCGGACTCTATGAAGCTGATTGTGGAGAGACTGTCATAGCTGGTGAGCGTTCTCCTGAGAAAATCAGGAAGCATATTGCACTCGTTATGCAGCAAAACAGCCTTTTCCCCATGTCTATTAGAGATAATATTACTTGCGGACATGATATTTCAGACAAGATAGTATGGGCAGCCTGTCAAAGTGCCAGCCTTACAAAATGGATTGAGAGCCTTCCGGAAGGTTTGGACACAAATGTAGGTGAGCGGGGAAATCAAGTTTCCGGCGGACAAGCGCAGAGGATTCAGATAGCCAGAGCACTATGCAAAAATGCTTCGATTTTTCTGCTGGATGAGCCGGTTTCGGCATTGGATGAGAATACCGGACATTCGGTTTTGAGCGCATTGAATAAACTGACGGAGGGCAGGACGGTGATTCACGTTACCCATAATCGGGAGACCTTAGATGACAGCTACACAATCTACCGTATGGAAGGAGGCAGGCTGGTTCTTGAGTGACTTTTGCAAATTGATAAAAAGAATGGGTATTTGGCTCAAATATATATTCTTGCTTTTGCTTAGATCCCCTTTTGATGCTGTTAGGACGTGGGTGCTTGCAAATTTATTAAAAGAGGTTTTCCTCTGTCTGGAAACAAATAATTCAGGTCTACTGCCGGAAATATGTGTAGTATACGGCTTGCTCTGTGGGGGATTATTTATTTATAATGGAATCATATGGATTAATTATGCGGCGTTTTCTGCAAAAACAGAAGTCCGGCTTCAGAAGAAGATGTTTAATAAGATTCTGAGTTTATCTCTTAAGCGGATAAACAGCCGTTTTAGCGGCGAATGGATTACAAGATTAAATAGTGACATACAGGCAGCTTTTTTGATGATGAATGGTCCGATGAATATTCCTCATCTGGTAGTTGCCGCAATAAATACGATATTGTCTTCTTTTTTGATGCTGAAAAGCAGCCTGCTATTTTTGGGCATTACATGGCTGTTTACAGTCGTACAATTATTTGTAAACTATAATACGGTGATTAGGGCTGTTCCGAAATTGAAAGAAGAATCTCAAAATGCCATGTCGGAAAACACTTCTGCTATTAAGCCTCTTATCACAGACGCAGATACTATCCTGCTATATGATGCCGGAAAGCTGATGATGAAAAGCTGTGATGATACCAGCAGAAAACTAATGAAGACCAATATGAAGATTCATATGCGAAATGCTTTAAATGATGCGTGCATACGTCTTTTGGGAATCGGAGGATACCTTATGATTCTGTTCATGGGATTTGGATTTATTTCCGAAGGAACAATGGCATTTTCGAATTTGATTTATTGTTTTCAGGTTAGAGGTTCTGTCATGGCAGGGATGTTCATGCTCATTACTTGTATAAACAATCTGAGAGCAAACTCTGTATGTGTGAAAAGAATTAATGATATATTTGAGGAATAGACGGATATTAACTTGTTTAAAACGGAGGGCGCTTATGAAGGATAATCTCATGCTGATTGGAGAAATTGCAGATTTTTTTGGAGTTTCCCGAAAAGCAATGCGTTTATACGAAAAGAAAGGTATAATTAAGCCGGTGAAAGTAGATGATGCAAATGGGTATCGTTACTATTCGGCAGAACAGGTACATCAGTTAAATGCACTGCTTGAGTTGAAAGCACTGGGTTTTTCTCTTGATGAGATAAAGATGATTATGGATGGGAAAACAACGAAAGCACCATTGCTTGAAATGCTCGAAAAGAAACGGCAGGCGTGGCAGGAGACAATAAATGCGGCAAAATACAAAGATGAATGTCTGAATAATATCATTAACAATCTTCGAAGTTCAGGAGAAGCAGAAAAGATTGCCGAAATGACAGAAGACGAGAGAGCATGGCTGTTAGTAAAAATGGTATGTATTGAAGATGTAAGAACCCAGAAGGCTTTGAGTGAGGCGTTGTGGCTTTAGGTGTTTACACATATGCCTATTATTTATGAACCTAATGGCAGTAGTAAATCGAATGTATTGGAATTTCTTTCGGCAATTATGAAAGAGGGGGTGCTTTTGTATGAGGAATGAGAAATTTGCATGCACATGATTATGAAAATGTCGATTTGGAAATTGTTTGGAACGCATTAGTGGAGGATATTCCGGCGTTAAAGCAAAGTTTGGAAAATTTATTATAGCTATAACGCTTTTTCTAAATCAGCAATAAATTGTGACTGCTGCTTTTTTAAATATATTTTTACAAATGGTTTCATAAGAAATTTTTTTGCATTCACAATCTCCGAAAATTCGATTTCAGTCTTATTTCCTTTTTGTGTGAAAATACCAATCCAGTGACCTTTCATATTGCTGTTTTCCATGTCAAATTCCCACCGTTTATAAGGCTCAGAAACAGTAATGGTAAAGTTTGTGGCATAACCGTCTTTGGTATATTCAATAAACTGCTTTTCATTCAAAATCTCTGTTTTGCTCAAGTCGTTTCGCCATGTATAGTGTTCAACGTCTGTAACGATGTCCCAGACTTTATGAATATCACATGAAAGAGTAGTCTTAATATTTGAAGTCGCCATATTTTAATACCTCATTGACTTTATTTTTCGATACGTTATATATTTAACTACGCAGTGCCTTGCTTCTGGAATAAGTATAGCATACAGGTATGAATAATATCAATGTTTCTACTGCTAAAGCAGATAATTAAAAAGGTAAAAATATTGCTTTTATTATTCACGTTAAATATAATAAAACCAGTGATTAATGTAGCTAACGCAGAGAAGGTATAAAACAAATGAAAAGAAATCGTTTTATAAGGAGAATGCTGCTGTTAGGCATCTGCACAATGGTGCTTACTGCCTGTAGCAGTGGAGACTCTGATTACAATAGCGCTGTAAATGTTGTGGAAAATGTAGATGCAGAAACTACTCAGAATAATAGTATTGATGCAGAGACGATTCAGGATAATAATAACATTGCAGGTATGATTGAGGATAATTATAACGCTGTAGAATTGATGTCAGACGATAATAGTGCCTCGGAGATGACCACAGATAATTTACCTGACGGGGAATGTCAATGTGAATACCCATATCAGCACGATTATGCAGAGTATTTGAATGCTATCGACTTTTATCAGGGGATATACATCGGTGATATTAATGATGATGAAATTCCCGAAGTAATCATTGATATTAATGATTATGGAAGCTGCCAGCTTCTTTATTATACGGAAGACGGTATTCAAATGTTGGATCTTGAAACAGTCAGTGCATGGGGAGCGGTTACATGGATTGATGATGCAAAGCAGTTTCTGTACTGTCCATTCTTTGGACATACCACCGGTACATGGGGATATATAGAATACTATGTTTTCGATTGGAACGGTACGGAATATGAACAGACCTTTTCCATGTTAAGGGAAAGCGGATACTATGTTGATGAGAACAATAATGAATATGGAAAATGCTATATTAATGATGAAGAGACTGATACAGCAACTTTTAAGAAGAAGCTTGAAGAAATCGAGAAGCTCGCACAGGAAAACAGAAGATTGTCCGAGGCGTTTCCTATTGTGCATATAGATGATGGGAATTTTGAAGGTTATGTAAGAGAAAATCTTCCTTGCTTTGGAGATTAATAAAATATAGAAAGGCAATCCGTATTGCGGCACAGATGTTATCTCTTCGGAATCGACATATATAGTTGCAATCAACGAGGATTCAGATTATTATGTGCCCCTGATAGTTGCGCGAGGGTGTCAAAAGGTGCTTATATAAAATATTGCTGGCAGATTGCACAAAATGTTCGCGAAGCGCCTTGCGCAGGAATATGAGGGATCATTTTGTGCAATCTGCCCTCTCAGTTCATAAAAGGCACATTTTGGCACCCGAATCATTATAGGAAATACGCCGCAGCAAAGATTTTTTTATATTGCGGAAAACAATACATTCCGCATTTTTCTTGTATACACAGTCGTGCCCGAATCCGTCTTCTGCTGCATAATCAATAAAGTGAGATTATTGGAAGGGTCATTCATCATATAGGTGCCAAGCCAGCCATCCCAACCGTATTCGCCCATTCCTGACATGGATACTGCCACTCCGGGGTCTTTCATTATGCGCATAAGGTTTGCATAGGTATAACCCGGCAGATTCTCCCATTGGTTTATGTAGTCCTGAAGTGCGGGGGACAGATGTGCGCCGGTCATAAATTCGACGGTTTTCCCGGAAAGAATGGTGTTTCCGCGGTAAGTACCTTTGTTCAACAGCATCTGGGTAAAAGCTGCGTAATCGTCTATGGTAGATACCAGTCCTGCGCCGCCTGATTCAAAAGCAGGCGGAAACTCCATGCGATTCTGTACACCCAGATGGGAAATATGAAATTCTTTCAGTCCGGTTTCGGTTGCGCGATAAACCTTTGCCAGCCTTGGCTGCTTTTCTTCCGGTACATAGAATCCCGTATCCTTCATACCAAGCGGTTTGAAAATTCTTTCTTCCAGAAATTCACCAAAACGCATACCGGAAACTATTTCCACAACTGCACCGAGAACATCCGCGGACATTCCGTACTGCCATTTTTCACCGGGCTGGAAAGCCAATGGAATCTGTCCGAGTCTGTTCATTATTTCAATTGTGGTGAGGGGATTATCTGATGTCAGCCTTTCCTTTACTTCTTCCAATAGAATACCTGTCCTGACTTCGGCGGCGTTACCCTCTCCGCCGTAAGCAATTCCGGAAGTCATATTCAGCAGATGCTGGATGGTAACAGGAAATACTGCCGGTATCAACATACCCTTTTGCATTATATGCTGGTTATTAAAACCCGGAAGATACATTGAAACAGGGTCCAGTAAATCTAATTTGCCCTCTTCCAAGAGTATCATGACAGCCGCGGAGGTAATCGGCTTACTCATGGAATAAAGTCTGAAAATTGTGTCCCTTGTTATGGGAAGCGCATTTGCAATGTCGCGCATACCGGATTCGTAATAGCATTGTTCTTCGCCGCCCTGCAGAACCATGCAGCTTACGCCGGAGATAAAGCCCGTATCTGTCATTTCCTGAAGTAATGTCTGTAGTCTGGATAATTTTTGCTTATTCATGAAAAATACCTCGATTTTCGTAAGAGTTATGCAACTATAACTGTAAGTACTTTAATTCTAAGAGAATTGAAAATTAATGTCAAGGAGATGGGACTGATTCCGGATGCAGAAATATTATATAAAGTGGATAAAGCTGCTGACATTCTCATATTAATATGATATACTTAGCTCAGTTTCGTAAACCTGTTTTGAAGGAGGAAGATACATGAAAAAATTTCTTTGCGCTACAACGTTTGCATGTTTGATATTGATGACCGGATGCGGGAAAAACGACATGATTGAGGATATATCATCTGATATTCAGGAGGATGTCAGTGAGCAGGTGCAGCACCATGTAGAAATTGAATATATGGGGGAAGATAATGTTGATTCTGTGAAAATGACCACGGTTTCTTTTGTCAACGGAATGGGCTGCAGTGACCCTGACTGTACTGATGCATCCCATCACCACGACTGCCCGTCGGATTGTGACGATTACGAGCATCACCATAACTGCGGTTTGGATTGCACGGAGGCAAGTCACCACCATGCGTATACTGAACATGAAGAGACGCATCATGACGATTCTGTGACAGTTACCAATGTTTCTTTTGTCAACGGAATGGGCTGCAGTGACCCTGACTGCACTGATGCATCCCATCACCACGACTGCCCGACAGATTGCGGAGATTATGAGCATCATCATAACTGCGGTTTGGATTGCACGGAGGCAAGTCACCACCATAGTGGTACGAGTGCTGTCAATGGAACGGAGCAGCACCATTCTGAGCAACGCCACGGTGGTGGTCATCATTAAAAATTTATTAAGCAGACAGTTCTAAAAATGTAAAATCTTTTCAATTTATTGGGACTATCATAAAGCTTGTGTAAACCTCCAAACTGATGTAAGATAAAAATACTCAGTTTGGGGGTTTTAATATGGAAAGAAAAAGCTTATTACTCTTCATAGAGATTCAGTAAGTTTTAAAGGATGTGTTCGATATGTTAAAAATAATATTGTGTGATGATGACCGGTTCATTTTGCAATTGAGTGCGGACAGAATCAATGAGATGATTGAAGCAAACGGTTTTGAGGCAAAGGTTGTCAGCATAGTGTCCGACAGCAACGAGTTGTTTTCATATATTAAAAATAATCCGGCACAGTACCTAATCTTTTTGGATTTGGATTTCGGCAACGGAAAGCTGAATGGTATTGATGCAGCCAGGATTTTGCGCCAGACGGAAAGCGACTGTAAGATTGTTTTCACGACAAACCATCATGAGAAGGCTATGGAGGTTTTGAAAAGCGGAGTTGAGCCGTTTGGCTTTTTGGAAAAAAGCAGTGACATATCAAAGCTTGTTGACGGATACCGCAAATATATTGTAATGCTCTTAAATAAAACAAAGTCTGAAGGTTCAGATGACGAGGGAATAATTTTGTTGAATCCCTGTATGGATGAAAGCGTATCTGTTTTATCAGATGATATTGTTTTTATAGAAACAGAGAAAAATGTGTCACATGGAATTACATATCATACAGTTAATGGATCAGTGCTTACAATTATAGGTACGCTGGACTCAGAACTGGAACGGTTAGGAGACAGTTTTATAAAGGTTCATCGTTCCTATATTGTGAATAAGAAACACATATTAAGAATGAAAGATGGTTTTTTAAAACTCTCTAATCAGCAGGAAGTTCCCTGCTCTTTTCGGATGCGTAATGAGGTCAAAAAGTGGATAAAGTAGAAAAGAAAGCATTTTTAAGTTCATTGCTGATTTTTGCATTCATATTATTAATCAGTTGGAAGCTTCGGAACCGGAACTTCTACTATGTTATGGATGTTTGTGAAGTTCTGCTTTTGACAGCAATCTTGAAAGCGGCACCGTTATTGGAACTGTCCGTTAATGATTTGATTGCAATGGCATCTGCCATGCTGCTTGATAAAGTAATCTTGCCATACCTTTATATTCCGAATCATACCCATCCCCGCATAATACCATTTGTATTTTTACTCTCATTGGAATTATATTTGCTGCTCAGATTGATTCATAAAAGAAAATATGGGTATGGTGCAGTAATTGCTTACGCGGTAGCAATCTGCTGGATTGCATTGAGCCTGTATCGAAAGGGCGAACAAATATTATATTCTGATTATTTTGTCAGGGAAGGTGGAAATGCTTCTGTTTGGAAATCGCTGTTTTTTCCGGCTGGTATCCTGATAATTTCTGTTATTATTCTTCTGGTAAATAAATGTGCAAGTAATCTTATAAAAAAACGGTTACAAACGATGCAGGAATACAGTATTAAGTATAGGGAAATTGACCGCTCTATCATATTAGTAATGATTCTGACCTTTTTTTGCCTGATGATGACGGAGCTTGTTTCATCTGTACCGGATGACAGCACATATGGCCTCCCTTTGCTCTGGATTGGCTTGTGTACGGTAATTGTAATGATTCAGGCTGTTTATATCCGTCTTCTGGTAAAAAGTATTTTGGTAAAAGAAGAAATGCGCCTGCAGGAGAATGATTTACGGCAGCTTTCAGAATACAATCGTGAACTTGAAAATAATATGGAAAATATCAGGAGCATAAAGCATGATATAAAGAACCTGTTTCTTACGATGGGAGGTTTCGTCGATAAGAGCGGTGACGAAGAAATGAGAGCGTTTTATACAGAGAATATTGTCCCTTTTGCAAAGCAGGAGTTACAGAAAAGCGATTTATATATGAAATTGACGGACATACATGATGAAAGTATGAAATCATTTTTGTATTTTAAAGTCATGCAGGGAATTGACATGCATGTCAATATAGATTTGCAAGTGCAGCTTGATGATACGGACGATAATTTTTGTATAGGTCAGATAGATTTGATACGAATTCTGGGAATATTGTTGGACAATGCGATAGAAGAAGCAAAAATCTGTAACGGAACAGTGGTGACTCTGATAAAAGAAGATAAACGGGAATATATATTTTCTATCAGCAATACAGTGCGACAACAGACAAAGGAAAAAGGTGTGGCTGCCGGAATAACAGATAAGGGATTAGACCGCGGAAACGGACTGTTGATTGTGGATAAACTGATTGGCAAATACAAAAATGTACTTCTTAATTCATATTTTAAAGAGGATAGATTTGTGCAGTGTTTAAGAATTGAAAAACCATAACTTTTCTGCCTGAATGTAAGCGGGATTGCCTGAGCGTTTATTGAAAAAGCGTTTTGGGGCAATCCCTTTTTTAATGCGGCAAATAACCCCAAAGTTGTTTTGGTATATGCTAATGTGCTGTTTAGATTAATTTATTCTGATTAAGGAGGAGAGGAATGGAACTGACATTAAAGCAAATAACAAAGAAGTTTGGGAGAAAAAGAGCGGTAGACTGCATGAACGTAACGCTTTCACATGGCGTATACGGACTGCTTGGGGCGAATGGTGCAGGCAAAACTACACTTATGCGGATGATATGCGATGTTTTAAATCCCTCGGAGGGTGAAATTCTGATGGACGGTCACAATATCCGGGAATACGGAGATAATTACCGAAGCTTACTTGGCTACTTACCTCAGGACTTTGGATACTATCGGGATTTTACCGCCAAAGAATTTATGCATTATATTGCTGCTTTAAAAGGATTAAGTGACAAAAAGGCAAGGTATGTGACCAAAGAACTTCTTGAAATAGTGAGTCTTTCAGATGTTGCAGATAAAAAGATTCGTACTTTTTCAGGAGGAATGAAGCAGCGGCTGGGCATAGCTCAGGCGGTAATCAACAATCCGAAAATCCTGGTTTTGGATGAACCTACGGCGGGTCTTGATCCAAAAGAAAGGGTGCGTTTCCGTAACCTGATTGCTGATTTTTCCAAAGATAAGATTGTTATTCTGTCTACACATATTGTTTCAGATGTTGAGTATATTGCAGATACCATACTGATGATGAAAAGCGGGAAACTCCTTTTGCGGGGACCGGTTGAAAGGGTAACTGATTCCATGTTGGGAAAAGTCTGGAAATATGTGGCTGATGAAAGAGATGCTGAGCGGATAAGTGAGCGCTTTTGTGTGGCGAATCTGCACCATCTTGAAGATGGAAATATAGAAGTCAGGGTTATTAGCGACAACAGGCCATTTGCGGAGGCGGTTCCCATGCAGCCGACGCTGGAAGATTTGTATCTTTATCATTTTCAAAATCAATAGGGAGATAGATTGAGAAAGGAGTAAGTGTTTTAAAATGAAAAAATTAATACGTTTTGAGTTTTTGAAAGTATATAAAAAGAAATCATTTATTTGTGCTGTTGTATTGATGATGGTTATGCTTGTTATCGTACCGTGTCTTACAATCAGTGAAAATAACTGGATTAATGCAGACGGAACGGAGATTACCGGAATGGATGCTATCCGTGCAAAAAGGACTTCGTTGGAAAATTCCGGTTGTGATTTAACGACTGAAAAACTACAGTACGTGATTGTAAATTACCAAAGCGCTTATGCTGACCAGGATAGCTTTATCAAAGAGGACGGCACGGTAGGTTCTTGGATTAATAATACTGCCTATGCAAAATATATTCAGCCTGACAGTGAAATTAAATTCCTTATAGATATGGCGTTTACACCTGAAGGAGAGAGCTATGATTACTATGCTTTAGGAACCCTTGCTCTGTCGGAGGCTGAAAACTTCTATGAAAAGCGTCTGAAAAAGGTTGAAGAATATCTTAATATGGATTATTCATACGGCAATTATTCCGAATCAGATAAAGAGTATTTTATAGCTAAAAATGAAAAGCTCACGACTCCATTTCATTATGAATACAACACCGGCTGGAATAAATTATTGGGCATCAGCTATGTTTCGTTAATGATAATCGCAATGGTAGTATGCATTACTTTAGCGCCTATATTTTCATCTGAATACCAGACAGGAGCAGATGCAATCCTATTGTCAACAAAATACGGAAGAAGCAAATTGATTGTTGCAAAAATCATCTCGTCTTTTATGCTTACCACTGTAATTTATGTATCGGGTATGTTTATTCTGACAGTCGCGACATTCACTATATATGGGAGCGGAGGCGCGGAGTGCAGTCTGCAGATTTTAAATTTTCTGGCTCCGGCAAATGTAAATTTATTGCAGACATATCTGTATGTGCTGCTGGCCGGATACTTTATGTGCCTGTTCATGCAGGGAATCACATTGCTGCTATCAGCTAAGATGCCATCACCATTTCCGGTAATTATCTGTACAATGGTGTTTTTCTTTGTACCATCATTTTTATCCTACTCCAGAAGCAGCCGGACATATAATAATATTCTGAACCTTATGCCGGCAAAAATGGCTGCTGCTTATACTGCCCTGACAAAATACGAAGTTTTTCATATATTTGGATTAAAAATATCTTATCCGGTTATGTTGATTCTGGCGGCTCTAATCGTAAGCACTATTACGCTGCCATTTGCTTACAGGGCATTTCATAAGCGGCAGGCAGCGTAATGTATATGTTGGCAAAAGCCTCTTTACCACTACACATTGACAAACTCCCCCGGATTGTATAAAATTAAGTACAATCTTAAATAATTTTCAAATAACGAAATCTCTTATAGATTATACAACGTAATTAACACAATCATATGTGATAAGGAAAAACAGATTATTATGGAACAGCTGACAAAAGAGGCTTATGCTAAAATCAATTTAGGTTTGGACGTACTGCGCCGCAGAGAAGACGGTTACCATGAGGTGAAAATGGTAATGCAGACGATAGGAATCAGTGATACTTTGACTTTCACCAAGAAATCAGAGCATGGCGTTACATTAAAAACTGATAATGCAGAGCTTTCCGCCGGAAAGGATAATCTTATATACCGCGCAGCTGAACTGCTGCTTACCAGAGCCGGCGTTACACAGGGCGTAGACATTTTTCTGCAAAAGAGGATTCCGATTGCCGCGGGAATGGCGGGCGGAAGTACGGATGCCGCAGCAGCTCTGCTTGGGCTGAATGAGCTGTTTGAAATTGGATTTTCCGTAGAGCAGCTTCAGCATATAGGAGTCATGCTGGGAGCGGATATTCCGTACTGCATTATGGGAGGAACAGCTTTGGCGGAAGGAATGGGAGAGACATTGACCAAGCTTCCCATGCCGCCGCAGTGTATACTGGTAATTGCGAAACCGGATATTAATGTATCAACTAAGTTTGTATATGAAAATCTGCATGCGGATACTTTGTCATACCATCCGGATATTGACGGAATGGTGGATGCAATCAAAGCGGGCAGCTTGTCAGGAATTTCGGACAGACTTGGCAACGTACTTGAAACAGTAACAATGCGCGAGTATCCGGTGATTGATACAATAAAGAGTCTGATGAAGAATGAGGGAGCGGAAAATGCGCTGATGAGCGGAAGCGGACCTACCGTTTTCGGAATCTTTACCATGGGGGACGAAGCGCGGAAGGCAGCGGAACAGATTAAGGCGCAGAAACTTGCTAAACAGGTATTTGTAACCGAATTCGCATAAGGGAGGAAGGTATATGGAGGCTAGACTTCAGCTTGATATGGATGAGTTTCTTCCTTTGAGGGATGTTGTGTTTAATACGCTCAGAAAAGCGATTCTGACCGGAGAACTGCAGCCGGGAGAACGTCTGATGGAAATTCATCTGGCAAATCAGCTCGGCGTCAGCAGGACGCCTATCAGAGAGGCTATACGGAAGCTGGAGTTAGAGGGGCTTGTCATAATGATTCCGCGGCGAGGCGCTGAAGTGGCTCAGATTACGGAGAAGGATTTAAAGGATGTGCTTGAGGTCAGACGGTCATTGGATGCACTCTGTGCAGAACTTGCATGCGACAGGATTACAGAGGAAGAGAAGAATCAGCTGAAATGTGCCTGCGACGAATTTGAAAAGGCTACGGTTACAGGAGATGCAACGATTATGGCAGAGGCGGATGTGAAGCTGCATGACATTATTGTGGCCGCGACGGGAAATAAAAGGCTGATTCAACTGGTAAACAACCTGTCGCAACAGATGTACAGATATCGATTTGAATATATAAAAGATGAAAACCAGCATAATCATCTGGTGGATGAACATAGAATGATTTATGAAGGTATAATCCGGCACGACAAGGAGAAGGCGGCACAGGCTGCCAGAGCGCATATTGATAATCAGGAGAAATCCATAATCAGACAGATTCATATGGAGAAGGAAAATAAAAAAAGTAAGTAGAAATTTGTCTAAATAAGCAATATGGAATAAATACAATTCTTTCGGGAAAACTCCTTAGCAAAGAACGGAAATAGTCCGGCGGTAAGGAGAGAAAATATGAATGAAGAATTGTTAAAATGCGATATAAAGCGCGGCTCCAAATGGAAAGAATATCTGAGGATGGCAGCTACGGGAATATTTACAGTGACATCTGCTTTTGTATGGTGGTTCCTGCTTTATCCTGAGCTGTGTTTTCCGGAGGATACCTATGAGACAGTGTACGAGGAGCAGGGAATGGAAGATGGCTGCTCAGAAGATGAAATCTTTAGTCGGCTGATGCTTTCAGACGAAGGTCAGCTTGTTATAAAAAGCAGAATATTAGAATGGATAAGAAAAAATGAAAGAAAATGAATCATTATGCAATGCACCGATTGGTGTTTTTGATTCGGGTGTAGGCGGTCTGACGGTGGCAAGAGAGATTATGCGTCAACTGCCCAACGAGAGAATCGTATATTTTGGAGATACGGCGAGAGTACCCTATGGCAGCAAATCGCCGGAAACGGTAACGAGGTTCTCAAGACAGATTGTGAGATTCTTACAGACACAGGAAGTCAAGGCAATCGTCGTTGCCTGTAATACGGCAAGCGCATGCGCTCTGGAAGAACTGGAAAAAGAAGTGGAGCTTCCGATGGTAGACGTGGTAAAACCGGGAGCCCATGCTGCGATTGAAGCCACACATAACGGAAAAGTCGGTGTTATTGCAACGGAAGCGACGATTGGAAGCGGAATCTATAACAGATACATAAAAGAAAATGACAATAGCGTAGAAGTTATCGGTAAGGCATGCCCCCTTTTCGTACCGCTTGTAGAAGAAGGACTGTGGGAGGACCCGGTAACGGATGAAATAGCAAGAAGGTATTTGTCAGGGCTTATCGATATAGGCATTGATACTTTGGTACTTGGCTGTACGCATTATCCGCTGATTCGTTCCACAGTGGGCAGGATTATGGGAGACAAGGTTACTTTGGTAAATCCGGCTTATGAGACTGCACATGAGTTGAAAGCGCTGTTACATAAAGAAGGCTTAGAGAGTGAGAAAAGACCGGAGCTTGGCACGGAGCTTTACCGTTTCTTCGTCAGCGATACGGCGGATAAGTTTATAAAGTTTGCAAATACCATAATTCCGTATGGGATTCTTTCTGCAAAAGTCATCAATATTGAGGAATTCTAGTGTGGAAAACAACAGACCGGGAAAGGGCATGACATTAAGGTGACAAAAGACGTACTTATATATCTGCATAGTCATCAGCATGGTAAAAGCGAGACAGATACAGAAGAAATTGATACAGTGGCAGCAGGAACATATTATGATAAAAACGGCAGACACTTTCTCATCTATGATGAAGCGATGGAAGGGTTTGGGAAACCTGTAAGGAATAAACTTAAATTTGAAGATGATTTTTTGGAAATTACGAAAAGCGGACCGCTGAATGTCCGTATGGTTTTTGAGAAAAATAAAAAGAACCTTACGAGCTATAATACACCTTATGGTAATATTGTGCTTGGAATTGATACGAAAAAAATCCACATCTCACAAGAATCCGACAGGATATTAGTGGATGTGGAATATGTACTGGATATGAACTATGAATATCACGCTGACTGTAAAATAGTCATGGATATTCGTTCAAAATAGTTATTTTAAAGGTGTTGCACCGGCTTTTTCCTGCGCTTTTTCAAGAGCGCGTTTGAAGAAGCCTTTTTTCTTGACTTCAACCGGAGCAAGTTTGCCGTGAAGTCCTTTTACATCGGTGATATATATACCGCTGACAACAGCTTTTACTTCCTTTTTCACAGGAATGGAATCAAAAATCTTCTCATCCGCGATTAAAGACATAACCTGAGGACCGACTTTTGCTTTTACAATAGGTAACTTGGAATTCCTCAGCATCTTAGGCGTCTGTGCAATAACTGCCTGCGGCAGCCCTGCATCTTTTATCTTCATCCGCTTCTTATCTATAATAAGCATGGAAACAGTCTGTTTCATGGCTTCTATCTGCGCCTGCTGCGCTGACTGCTTCTTTTGTAAATTCCTGCCCAAAAAGTATAAAACGACCAGAGCAATAATTATAAAAATCAGAATGCCCAAAATTACTTTTAACGGTGTGCTCATACTGATACCTCCAATTTGCTGTTAAACCATATTTTAGCATTGATTTTGATATTAGGCAAGGGAAAGAAGAAGGATTTCAGGTTGAATATGGATAAATATTTTATAAAGAAACTCTTTTAAGTAGTCCCGATTTATGATATATTCTAATATAGTTTATAATAAATCATTGAAGGTTTGCAATGCATACCTTCAAATGTATAACAGAAACGGTTCTATAAAGCGTATCTGTAGAAAGGCATGGAGGTTATGAAAAAGAAAATTGCAATATTGGCAGCAGTCGTGCTGTCTATGTGCATGTTATCCGCTTGCGGAAAGGATGCCGCATATTTAAAAGAGATAAAAGCGTCCGAATATGTTACGCTCGGAGAGTACAAGGGGATTGAGCTGACCGTGACGGAGCCTGAGGTGACATACGAAACTGTAGATTATTATATTGAAAATTATATTCTTGCACAAAAAGCGGTTACGACGGAGGTGACAGACAGAACGGTGGTAGAGGAAGGTGATACGGTTAATATAGATTTTACCGGTTACAGGGACGGTACACCGTTTGAAAACGGCTCGGCACAGGGAGCCAGCCTGACAATCGGTTCCGGCGGTTATATTCCGGGATTTGAAGATGGGTTGATTGGTACAAGCATCGGCGATACGGTAACACTGGACCTTACTTTCCCTGACGATTATAAACCTAATCCGGATATGGCGGGCGTAGAGGTATCTTTTGAAGTGACGATTAACGGCATCTCAATTGTAGAGATACCTGAGCTTACGGATGAGATAGTGCAGGAAGCCGGAATAGGCGGATGCAGTACGCCGGATGAATTACGGGATTATTTGTATGAATATTTTTACAATAGTGAGATGGATACGTACAATCAGAATGTCAGAAGAGAGATTATAAGCGCTGTTACGGCGAATTGTATATTTAAAGAGCCTCCGGAGAAGATGGTGGACCGTTATTATGATATGCTCGTTGAAGGATTGACTATGCAGGCTTTATCATACGGACAGAGTTTTGACGAGGAAGCTTATAAAGAAGAACTCGAAGAAAATGCAATCCAATCGGCGCAGCAGTATATAATGTTTCAGGCAATATCAGATGCGGAAGGGCTGAATATGTCGGAAGAGGAATTCAGTCAGGCAATGGAAGAAAGTGTGATTGAATTCGGATATGGATCCGTTGAAGAATTCAAAGAGCAGTCAGATGAAGAAGAACTCCGTGAATATTTGATGGCTGAAAGGGTGATGAATTTTCTGATTGAGAATGCAGTTTATCCAAATGAATAGATTGAAAAATCAAAGATTTTTCAATCGGCAAATTTTGTGCTAAAGCGCTTACAGCGCTGCACAAATTCGCGGGCTGAGAAAGGAGATTAAGATGGAATTGACAGATGTGAAAGACTTATATCGTAACAGGGAAGCGTATATTGATAAGGAAGTAACAGTAGGAGGCTGGGTAAGAAGTATCAGGGATTCCAAAACATTTGGATTCATTGTGGTTAACGACGGTACTTTCTTTGAAACGCTGCAGATTGTATACAGCGACAAGCTTGAAAATTTTGAAACAATATCGGGATTGAACGTAGGCTCTGCAATCGTAGCAAGAGGAAAAATAGTGGCAACGCCTCAGGCAAAGCAGCCTTTTGAAATGCAGGCTGAAGAGATTATGATTGAAGGTGAATCCACCTCGGATTATCCGCTGCAGAAAAAACGGCATACCTTTGAGTATTTGAGAACCATTTCCCACTTAAGGCCCAGAACCAATACCTTTCAGGCGGTTTTTCGCGTACGTTCTATGATTGCCTATGCGATTCATACCTTTTTTCAGGAGAGAGGTTTTGTCTATGTGCATACGCCGCTTATAACGAGCAGCGATTGTGAAGGTGCGGGAGAAATGTTTCAGGTGACGACGCTTAATTTGGATGACGTTCCCAAGGCGGAAGACGGCAGTGTAGATTATAGTCAGGATTTCTTCGGTAAGCCGACCAGTTTGACAGTCAGCGGTCAGTTAAATGTGGAAACTTATGCTTTTGCTTTCAAAAATGTATATACTTTCGGACCGACGTTCCGTGCGGAGAATTCCAATACCACAAGGCATGCGGCAGAGTTCTGGATGATTGAACCTGAAATTGCGTTTGCAGACCTTACGGACGATATGATTCTGGCGGAATCCATGCTGAAACATATCATTAGATATGTGCTTGAGAATGCACCGGAAGAGATGAACTTCTTTAACCAGTTCGTGGACAAGGGGTTGATTGAGAGACTGCAGCACGTTTTGAACTCGGATTTCGGGCATGTGACCTATACCGAGGCGATAAACATTTTGGAAAAGCACAATGACGAATTTGAATATAAGGTATCTTGGGGCTGTGATCTGCAGACAGAACATGAGCGTTATCTGACTGAAAAAGAGTTTAAGCGTCCTGTATTTGTGACTGATTATCCGAAGGAAATCAAAGCTTTCTATATGAAGCTGAATGAGGACGGAAAGACAGTTGCCGCTATGGATTGTCTGGTTCCCGGCATCGGTGAAATAATCGGCGGCAGCCAGAGAGAAGACGATCTTAAGACTCTTGAACAGAGAATGGACGAGCTGGGGCTTAACAAGGAAGATTATCAGTTCTATCTGGATTTGCGTAAGTACGGTTCTGCAAGACATGCGGGATTCGGACTTGGTTTTGAGAGATGCGTAATGTACCTGACTGGTATGGGAAATATCAGAGACGTTGTTCCTTTCCCAAGAACGGTTAAGAACTGCGAACTTTAACAATTTGACAAGGCATCAGAATGAAGGCACATATGAAAAATATGTTAAAAAGATTTATCAGTATAATGATAGTTGTATTCATATTTGCTGTAGTGGTAGAATCAGTGTATGCTACCACTATTTCTGATATACAAAAAGAAAAGGAAAAGAACGAAGAACAGCTGAAAGAAATAAATAAACAGATTTCAGATTATAAAGGAGCACAAGCCGATATCGGGAGCGAAATTGAAGAACTGGATGCAGAATTGGTGGACCTTCTCACAGATATAAATCTTATTGAAGAAGAAATCAGCAGTAAAGAAGAGGAGATAGAGCAGACACAGGCAGATTATGATGCAGCTGTGGAAACTAAGGATTCTCAGTATGAGTCCATGAAGATTAGAATCAAATTCATGTATGAACAGGGTGATGTTTCTTATTTGCAGCTGCTTTTGACATCTTCAGATATAGGCGATGCGCTTAATAAGGCGGAATATATTGAAAAGCTTTATGAGTATGACAGGAAGCTTCTTGAAGAATATCAGGTAACGGTAGAAACGGTAGCTGCGCTTCAGGAACAGCTGGAAGATGAAAAGTCTGAACTCCAGACTTCTAAATATGAGCTGCAGGAAGAGCAGACTTATGCACAAGAGCTGCTTGCTCAAAAACAAGAAGAATATGATAATTATGATGTCATGCTTGCGCAGGCAAAGCAGGAAGCGGCGGCTTATACAACCAAAATCAAGCAGGAAACCGCACAGATAAAAAAGCTGGAGGAAGAAGCAAGGAGAAAGGCTGAAGAAGAAGCAAGAAGAAAGGCGGAAGAGGAAGAAGCAAAGAGAAAAGCCGAAGAGGAAGCCGGCAGCAAATCGGAAGAAACGAATAAAAAGCCAACAACAACGCCTGTGGTTGCTTCTTCTGGCAGCGCTTTGGGAAAGAAGATTGCAGAATATGCATGTCTGTGGATTGGAAACCCTTATGTGGCAGGCGGAACCAGCCTGACTAACGGCGCGGATTGTTCGGGCTTCGTACAGTCAGTATATAAGGAATATGGATATGATTTACCGAGGACGTCCTATGCTCAGTCGCAGGTTGGAAGGAGCGTTCCATATTCCGAAGCGGAACCGGGCGATATAATTTATTATGGCGGTCATGTTGCTATTTATATAGGAAACGGACAGATTGTGCATGCTGCCACTGCGCGTACGGGAATAGTGACGCAATCGGCTACGTATAGAAGCATTATTACGGTCAGGAGGATTGTGTCGTAAATTATAACGGATGAGAAGCCGGAGATATCAAAACCTAGTATATTTATATAATATTAACTTTTAGATATGGTATATATAAATATGAAAAAACGGATATATGAGACTGTGGATTAATCTGCAGTCTTATTTTTATTTTTGGGAATTACGCCGCAGCATATTGAAATGCCGGCGAGAATTGCAGAAAATATTCTTTTTGTATAAAAATAGACAAAAAACAGTTGAAAACTGCAAAACATTCCAATTAATTATTGATAAAATTAATATATGGCAAAATAAAACTGCCATAAATATTTGAAAAAAGGAGTGTGATTTATGCAAAAGATACTGGAAGGAAAAAAGGTTGCCGTGCTTGTTGAGACAGAATATATACCTGAAGAAGTTAATTATTATCAGGAGTTTTTCACTGAGCATGGCGCACAGGTGGATTTCCTGACGAATTTATGGGGAGCATCGGAAAGGGTTCTTGTAAGTGATGTGGACAGCGTAGATAAGCCTTTGCAAAGTATGATGGTAAAGAATGACGTAGCCGATGCCAATCCAAATGACTATGCCATTGTGCTATGCGCAGCAAACTATGTGGCATGCAGACTCAGAGAAATTCCGCCAATGGGCTCGCTGGGTGATCCGAGTCTGGTACGTTCTCCGGCGGCTGTAAGGTTTATGGCGTCTGCCATGATGAATCCACAGATTGTCAAAGGCGCTTTATGCCATGCTCTTTGGATTTTGACACCCGTACCGGAACTGTTAAAAGGCAGAAAAGTAATATGTCATACGGTAGTTTTGGCGGATGTTATTAACGCAGGCGGAATTTATGAGCCTGATGAAATGCATGTGGTTGTGGATCGTGATCTTGTTACCGGACGGTCTGCAGCTGACCTGGAACTTTATACTGAAACGCTGCTTGCAACTTACAATAAATTGAAAGGATGAAAAGTGTGAAAAATAAATTTTTCACACACATACTTGTATGTGTTATGCTTTGCATGTGTTATGCAATATTTGTGATTGAGAAATGTGTACAATACACACATTCAAATTCGTAGGTTAAGAAAGGAATATGGTTACTAATATGGATAATGTATATGAAAACATGCCTTCAAGCCCTATAGGGCAGAGAATGGCGGAAAAGAAGAATATTGATATTAAAAAAATTATTGACGAGGCGTTAGAGCCGCGTGTCTGGAAAGACCATGTAGTAAAGGACCTTATGAAGTTTTGGGATACACCTGAAGCAACAGAACTTCATGGAGGGCTTTTCAATACATACCGCACCAATGAGGGAAAAGATTTACCGGAAGACAGAGAACAGTGGCCGGAAGAATTTAAAGAAGCCTTAAAGGATACTGTTACAAAAGGATTGGTACAACCTGAATATAATTTTGTCAGGGCACATTCCCGGCTGACATATGCTTTTGGAATTGCCTTTCATATGACCGGTAAACCGCATTATCTGGAGATATGCAGAAAGGGCGCGCTTGCGCTTGCGGAAGCTATGGACGGGAATTACGGAATGCATGTAACACAGAATGTGAAAACCGGAGAGTGGGATAAAGACTATCAGCTGAGAACGAGTCAGGACTTGGCTTATGGACTGACCGGGCTTGGCATGTATTATTTCCTTACACACGATAATACGATTCTCCACAAAATTATTCAGTTAAAAGATTATATTTTTAGTGTATATATGGATGACGGTAAGGGCTATCTTACATGGTATCCGAAGCACACTAAAGACCCGGAAGTGCAGATTGTAGCGCAGCTTGATCAGCTGTATGCGTATATGCTGATGCTGACTCCGGTTCTTCCGGAACCCTATAAGAGTATCTGGAAGAAAGATATGAAGAAAATCGTGGACATCTTGATTACTCAGTTCTATAGCGAGCATTACAAGTTTTTCTGGGGTGTGGAGAGCGAGTATTCTTCTATGGAATTGGGTTCGGATCATACCGATTTCGGTCATTCGGTTAAAACATTCTGGGTTATCCAGAAAGTCGGAGAATTGCTGGGAGATCCTTTTTATATTGACTTCGCACGGCCCAAAATTGACCGTATCATCAAGGAAGCATATATTAAGGAGACCGGTTCGTGGGCAAGGCGGTTTGACGAGAACGGGATGCTGGATTTAGATAAAGAGTGGTGGATTCTGGCAGAGCTGGATCAGGCATGTGAGATTTTATCAATTCATGACCCTTCATATTATAGGTATCTGAATAATACGCAGCGCTACTGGTTCGACAAAATGGTAGATAAGGAAAACGGCGAAATATGGCATATGGTAGATGGCAAGACGGATAAGCCGGTGATTAATTATCCCAAAGCGCATAACTGGAAAACATCACTGCACAGCTTTGAACATGCCCTGTTTGGCTATATGACCGCAAGCCGCATCAAAGATACCGAATTTGATTTATATTATGCCCTTCCGGAATGGGAGAAGCCGTCGCACAATAATCTGTCTCCTTACATGTTCTTTGGGAACGTCGTAAGCTGGTGCCCGGAAATGAAACCTTCGTTCCTTCCTGATGGGAATCAGATTTATAAGGTGACATATAATGGGCTTCATTAAATGAAAGGGAAAAATAGAATATAAAACAGCTTGGTAAACTTGATGTTTGGCCGGGTGAGTTGTTTGCCGGTTTGAATGTTGAAAGTGCAGCGCTGTGGTGGGAACTGTAGGGCTGCACTTTATTTTGGAGTTTAACTTTTTAGACATTTCAGTAGTTGTCCAGCAAACTTAAACATCTTTTGACTAACTTTTTGAAATAAAATGCTTCATGGGTCCACTTAACTGAAATATCTCTTCTTTTATAAATTCAGGATATATGGTGATATTTTGAATTTCATCGATAGGCATCCAACCAATAAGCACATTACAATTATCCTTTTGGGGAATGAATTCTTCATACGGAATTTCAAAATTGTCGCATAACTCAATTAAATAATAAAAAGCGATATTATGTGTTTGTTTTCCATTCCATTCCCAGAAACATTCTTCGCTCCATAACAGGCATTTGCATGATATTTTTACGCCTATTTCCTCGGATATTTCACGAATTAGTCCGGCTTCCAAGGTTTCTCCTATTTTTACATGACCACCGGGTAATGCATACTCGTTTCCATTTTTCTCCCGTTGTACGAGAAGTTTGTTATTCTTAACGAGGACGGCAGCTGTTCTTAAATCGCAGATGTATTTGTCTGATTCAAATAGCCAGTCTTTTTTCATGATAGCCTCCGACAGATTTGGGGTTGTAATGTTATTATAGTTTATTTTCAGCAGGTGTACAATTCTGAAAAAGGAGTAAAAAATAAAATTGGGCGTTTTTTGCAAAAAATGCAGAAAAATAGGGGAAAATGGCAAGTAATTTCTGCAAAGAGGATGGTATAATTATAAAAATGGATTAGTTGTTATTTATTATATAGTGGAAAAATATAGTCTTTGTGAGGAACCTTACCTACAGTTTTACTGATAGTGGATAAGCTGTTGATTAACATATATAGGTAACTAATTGAAAATGAAGAGAGATATAGTATGTTTTTAATGGATAATGAATAGTTATCCGT
>CAZRKN010000007.1:0-88328 GCA_964600805.1 uncultured Bacteroides sp.
CATTGAGAATGCGAAGCATTCTCTGAATCGAGTGCGCTGGCACTCGATTTTTTATGAAAAATAATGTGCATATTTGCCATCGTCAGCGTCAAAGAAGCAGAAACCTATGATGCCGCGTCCGGTGTGCGCGCCGATTGCACAGCCTACTACGGAAATGAGCATTGATTTGGGATTAAATTCTTCTTCAATAAGTGACTGCACTATAGTCAGAGAATCCGGGTCTTCCCCGTGGCAGACTGCTATAGTCTGATTTTCCAGATGGTAACCTTTTTCCTTAGCATAATCTATTAGTCCACGAAGGGATTTCTTACGTCCGCGTACGGTCTTGAGAACGGATAAGGCGCCGTTCTCATCTACGGTCAGTATAGGTTTCATATCCAAAGTTTCTGCGATTGTGCCTTTTAATTTGGTGAGACGTCCGCCTTTAATAAGATAAGCGAGAGTCTGTACGGTGAACACATGTTTGATATGGGAAATAAAATAGTCGGCAGCCTCTATGATTTCATCTTTTGAGGCTCCCTTTTCCAACATGGTAACTAATTTGGATACCAATAAACCGAACCCGATAGACGCGGACTTGGAATCAATGATAGTTAAATCAAAATCAGGATAGTCATCCAGCACATTATCTTTGGCAATATTTGCAGCGTTATAAGTTCCTGCGATTCCTGTCGAGAAGCAGAGATATATAATGCTGTCACCTGCCTGTGCGTATGGCGTAAAAGCGTCCGTAAACATCGCAGGGTTAATATGATAAGTTTTGACATCACGCTTAATATCGTCCAAAATCGTGTAGAATTCACCGGTTTGAATTGTCTGGCCATCAAAATAATCTACATCATCTATAACGACCGGAGTAGGGATGACATGAAGTTTATGCTCTTCTATATAGCTCTTTGGTAAATCGGTTGCAGAATCAGTAATAATGCGAAGCATATTTTTCCCCTTTCCATGTAATAACTTTAATAGTTATTCTACACCCATTTTGGGAAATATGAAAGTATTTTTCATAATGTGAATTATTTCTGCCTAATGATAATACTCAAAATGGGGAAACTCAAAATACTTGACTATTATCTTTTATTAGGTTAGTCTTTATGAAGGAATATCCGAAGGAGAAAGTAATGGAGAGTGGAAAAAAGACAGACTATAAATGTATTTTGTCAGTATTGGGTTTTGCATTTACACCATTGTTGTCATGTTTATTGCTATGTTTAAGAGCGTGCCATTCTCTTAACTTAACCGGTATTTATATTGCAAATTCCGATTGGAATGATGAGATTTTTTATTATAAGATGATTGAAGGCATGGCAAAGTATAATATGCCGCTGGGCTATTTTGGATATAATGGCAGTACAGCCAATATCGGCACGCTGGGTCCCTGGAATCCTATTATAATGTTGATGCATGTTGTGTATGCCAAAATTTTTGGATGGTCTATGCTGTCGCCCATATATTGCAATATTCTTCTTATGACAATTTCAATGGTTGTGTTTGCAATACTTGTACGTCCGTCATTGAGACAGACGCTGTTTATTTGTTTGTTATATTGCTCCCATATGTATATGACGCGATATGTTTTGTCAGGAATGATGGAAACGCCCATATATGCTTTGATAATAGTTTTTCTTGGGCTTTTGGTTAAGATGTATAGGGATTCGGAAAAAATTAAGATACGCGATGTGATTATAATGAATGGCGTACTGTTTTTATTATTCCAAATGAGACCATACTTTCTGATTTTGATGGTATTACCGGGATATTTTTTGTATAAAAAGACCAATAAGAAATCAGCTGTCCTAATTGAATTTATATGGTCTTTCTTCAGCTGCATCGTGGCCGTTTTTATTAGCCGGAACTTTTGTGCCGCTTATACTGAAAGTATGATTAAGCTGAGTTGGCTAAGGACATTATTTGATAGTCCGATATATGGGATATATAATATTCTGAAAATGTTTGTTTCATCTATGCTGCAAATATGGGAAAGTTTTGGAACGGCCAATATATATGGACTTCCTATGGGAGGTATATATTTTATATATTTTGCAGCGATAGCTTATTTTATCTGCAGGATTCTGCTGAATACAGATAATAAAAAGAGAGTGATCAGGCTAAGCTGGTGGTTGTTTTATTTTTGCGTAATGCTTTTGGCGATTATCTATTTAGCCAATATCGGTAATGGAGTTCGGTATGCGGCAGCATTTATTCTGATATTTATATTTATTTTTTCGCTTGAGGAAAAATCTGTTTTGCGATATGCATTATTATTAGCTGCCTTTGTATGGGCTTTTGGAATAAAAGAGGTAAATTCGTGTATATATTCCCTGCCGGTATATACATATGAAAAAGAGGCTGTGCTGGAAAAGGGCAGAAATGACCTGGTAAAGACTGACTTTTGTGATTCAGACAGCGATACGCCTTGGGATAATACGATTATCTGGCCGATTACGGTAAATCACACGTATTTGTATGCACTGCCGGAAGGCGTTGGCATAGAGCTGTACACGAAGGAAATCGGTATAGAGGATTTTTCGGAATTACAATCCAAATATATTATGGCAAATATCGGCGGAGAGATTGACCTGCTTTGTGAACAGGAAGGGAAAGAGCTGATGACGGAATATGGAAATGTTCATATTTGGAAACTCAGATGAGAATCAACCTTGACAACTCCGTTTTCATAATATTATAATATGCATGAACAAAGACGTTGAAGAAGACAGTATCTGAATTCTAAAAGTTACAGCGAGCCGGTGGCGGTGTGAGACCGGTATGAGTAGGAAATCAGGGAATATCACTTCCGAGTTTCAGGCTGAACCCCTTTTGGCACCATGGACAGAACCGGTCATGCAGGCGGATAGAAGGGCAGTAGGAGCTGACGGCGCCCGCCGTTATCGGGAACCGTATAGACTATTCATTATATAATACAGAATAATCCGTACGTTGTAACAGGTGGTGTAACGAGCAGATTTTGCCTCGTCCTTTTACAGGGCGGGGCTTATTTTATGGAGGAGGTTTATTATGTATCAAAAAGTTGATGCCGGCTTAAATTTTGTGGACAGGGAAAAAGAGGTGTGCAGATTCTGGAAAGAGAACGACATCTTTCAGAAAAGTATAGACTCACGCAAGGAAGGAGAGACATATACTTTTTATGACGGACCGCCGACTGCGAACGGACAGCCGCATATCGGCCATGTGCTGACGCGCGTAATTAAAGATATGATTCCCAGATACCGCACCATGAAAGGGTATATGGTGCCGAGAAAAGCGGGCTGGGATACGCATGGACTTCCGGTGGAATTGGAAGTTGAGAAATTATTGGGACTGGATGGAAAAGAGCAGATAGAAGAATATGGTCTGGATCCCTTTATCAGTAAATGTAAGGAATCTGTCTGGAAATATAAAGGCATGTGGGAAGATTTTTCCGGAACGGTCGGTTTCTGGGCGGATATGGACGACCCATATGTTACCTACCATGACGATTTCATTGAATCAGAATGGTGGGCGTTAAAAGAGATTTGGGATAAAGGTTTATTATATAAAGGCTTTAAGATAGTGCCTTACTGCCCACGCTGCGGAACCCCGCTTTCCTCTCATGAGGTTGCTCAGGGCTATAAGGCTGTAAAAGAGCGTTCTGCGGTAGTGCGTTTTAAAGTCGTGGGAGAAGATGCTTATTTCCTTGCATGGACCACTACACCGTGGACGCTGCCTTCTAATGTAGCCCTCTGTGTAAATCCTAATGAGACCTATGTAAAAGTAAAGGCTGCCGATGGCTATACCTATTATATGGCGGAGGCGCTTCTTAATAATGTGCTTGGAAAACTGGCGGAGGACGGAAAACCGGCATATGAAATATTGGAAACTTATGTGGGAACGGATTTGGAATATAAAGAATACGAACCTTTGTTTGCCTGCGCGGGAGAAGCCGCTGCGAAGCAGCATAAGAAAGGACACTTTGTGACATGCGATAACTATGTTACGATGACGGATGGTACAGGTATCGTCCATATAGCGCCTGCATTCGGTGAGGATGATGCGCAGGTAGGCAGAAAATATGACCTGCCTTTCGTACAGTTCGTAAACGGTAAAGGTGAAATGACGCAGGAGACGGCCTACGCAGGAATGTTTGTAAAGAAGGCTGACCCGGAAATCCTGAAGGATTTGGACAAGGAAGGAAAATTATTTGACGCTCCTAAATTTGAACATGATTATCCGTTCTGTTGGAGATGTGACACTCCCCTAATTTACTATGCAAGGGAATCCTGGTTCATTAAGATGACGGCAGTACGTGATGACCTGGTGCGCAATAACAAGACTGTAAATTGGATTCCGGAATCCATCGGTGAAGGTCGTTTCGGAAACTGGCTGGAGAATATTCAGGACTGGGGTATTTCACGTAACCGTTATTGGGGAACTCCGCTTAATGTATGGGAGTGCGAGGACTGCGGCCATATGGAGTCAATAGGTTCACGTGATGAACTTGAGAAAATGAGCGGAAATCCTGCGGCTAAAACTGTAGAGCTGCACAGACCATATATCGATGAGATTACGATTAAATGCCCGAAATGCGGTAAGACCATGAAACGTGTTCCGGAGGTAATTGACTGCTGGTTTGATTCCGGCGCCATGCCTTTTGCACAGCATCATTATCCGTTTGAAAATAAGGATTTGTTCGACAAGCAGTTCCCGGCACAGTTTATTTCGGAAGCGGTTGACCAGACGAGGGGATGGTTTTATTCTTTGATGGCGGAATCTACCCTGCTGTTTAACAGGGCCCCATTTGAAAATGTAATCGTTCTCGGACACGTGCAGGATGAGAACGGTCAGAAGATGTCCAAATCCAAAGGTAATGCCGTAGACCCGTTTGAAGCTCTGGAGACTTACGGAGCAGATGCAATCCGCTGGTATTTCTATATCAATTCCGCACCCTGGCTTCCTAACAGATTCCATGGAAAGGCGGTACAGGAGGGACAGCGTAAATTTTTAGGTACCTTGTGGAATACTTATGCATTCTTCATATTATATGCCAATATTGATAATTTTGACGCATCGAAGTATTCATTGGATTATGATAAGCTTCCGGTCATGGATAAGTGGCTGTTGTCCAAGTTAAATACAGCGATTAAGGAAGTAGATTCTGACTTAAACGAATATAAGATTCCGGAGGCAGCGCGCGTGCTGGATAACTTTGTAGATGAAATGAGCAACTGGTATGTCAGAAGAAGCCGCGAACGTTTCTGGGCGAAAGGAATGGAGCAGGATAAGATTAATGCTTATATGACCTTGTATACAGCGCTTGTTGATATATGCAAGGCAGCGGCGCCGATGATTCCTTTTATGACAGAAGAAATTTATCAGAATCTGGTCAGAAGCATTGATAAGAACGCGCCGGAGAGTATTCATCTGTGCGATTTCCCCGTTCCGGATGAAAAGATGATTGACAGAAAGCTTGAGGACGATATGGAAGAGGTTCTGAAGATTGTTGTTATGGGGCGCGCTGCGCGTAATGCGGCAAATATCAAGAACCGTCAGCCAATCGGAAACATGTTTGTCAAAGCACAGAGCGCATTAGACGAATTCTATCAGGAAATCATAGAAGATGAATTGAATGTGAAGAAAATTACTTTCACGGATGATGTTAGGGACTTTACAAGCTATAGTTTTAAACCTCAGCTTCGTACGGTAGGACCGAAATACGGTAAGCAGCTCGGTGGCATTCAGAAGCATTTAAGCAGTGTGGACGGCAATCTGGCGATGGATGAGCTGAATGACAAGGGCGTGCTGAAATTCGATGTAGACGGCGTGGAAATCTCTTTGACAAAGGACGATTTACTCATTGAAATGGCACAAAAAGAAGGCTATGTATCGGAAGCTGACAACAGTGTTACCGTCGTGCTGGATACAAAATTAACGGATGAGCTGATTGAGGAAGGTTTTGTTTATGAAGTCATCAGCAAAATTCAGACAATGCGTAAGGAAGCGGATTTTGAGGTGATGGACCATATCAGGGTATCAATCTGCGATAATGCGAAGATATCTGAGATAGTGCGCAAAAACGAAGCAGTAATATCAGGTAAAGTCCTTGCTGTGGGCATTACGGAAAATGAGACGCTTAAAGTGTCAAAAGAATGGAATGTCAATGGTGAAAAGGTCATTATCGGGATTGAAAAACAATGAATGGAGTAATATAATAATAACTATAAACAACAAGAGGAGGTAGTTAAATGCAGAAGAAAGCAGCAAAATTTGATACGGAGCTTTTCAAAAGAAGTGTGCTTTATAATATAAAGACTCTCTATCGCAAGACGCTTGAGGAAGCGACTGACCAGCAGGTTTTTCAGGCGGTATCCTATGCGGTTAAGGATGCGATTGTAGACCAGTGGCTTGCAAGCCAGAAGGAATATGATAAACAGGATCCTAAGATGGTATACTATCTGTCCATGGAATTTCTTATGGGGCGGGCTCTTGGCAATAATATGATTAACTTACTGGCATATGATGTATTCAAAGATGCATTAAATGAGCTTGGTATTGATATTAATGTCGTGGAAGATCAGGAACCTGATGCAGCGCTTGGTAACGGAGGCTTGGGAAGGCTTGCTGCCTGCTTTTTGGATTCTCTGGCGACGCTGGGATATGCGGCATATGGCTGTGGTATAAGATACCGCTACGGTATGTTCAAACAGGAAATCAGAGACGGTTATCAGGTTGAAGTGCCGGATAACTGGTTAAAAGACGGTAATCCGTTTGAACTGCGCAGACCGGAATATGCCAAAGAAGTTAAATTCGGCGGTTATGTCAATGTTTATGTGGATGAGAACGGCAGAAATAACTTTAAGCAGGAAGGCTATCAGTCTGTACGTGCGATTCCTTATGATATTCCGATTGTGGGATATGGAAACGGTATAGTGAACACACTCCGCATCTGGGATGCCGAACCTGTAGAGTGCTTCCAGCTGGATTCTTTTGATAAGGGAGATTATCATAAAGCTGTAGAGCAGGAGAATCTTGCAAGAAATATTGTGGAAGTGCTTTATCCGAATGATAACCATTACGCAGGTAAAGAGCTGCGTTTAAAACAACAGTATTTCTTTATATCAGCGTCTGTACAGGAAGCGGTTGAGAAATACATGCGCAAACATGATGATATTAGAAAATTTTATGAGAAAGTGACATTCCAGCTGAATGATACTCATCCGACGGTGGCTGTTGCGGAATTGATGCGTATTCTGATGGACGACTATTATCTGACATGGGATGAAGCATGGGAAGTTACAACTAAGACCTGCGCGTATACCAACCATACTATTATGTCTGAAGCATTAGAAAAGTGGCCTATCGAGTTGTTCTCCAGACTGCTTCCGCGTGTATATCAGATCATAGAGGAAATCAACCGCAGATTTATTGCGCGTATAGAGCAGCAGTATCCGGGCAATCATGATAAGGTCCGCAAGATGGCTATTATATATGACGGACAGGTTAAGATGGCGCATCTTGCTATTGCAGCAGGCTATTCGGTAAACGGCGTTGCCAGATTACATACGGAAATCCTTAAAAATCAGGAGTTAAAGGACTTCTATGAAATGATGCCTGAAAAATTCAATAACAAGACGAACGGTATCACACAGAGACGTTTCCTTCTACACGCCAATCCGCTGCTTGCAAACTGGGTGACTGAACATATAGGCAATGACTGGATTACTGATTTACCCAAAATCAGTAAATTGAAAGTATATGCTGATGATGAAAAAGCACAGCAGGAATTCATGAATATCAAGTATCAGAACAAGGTGCGTCTTGCAAAATATATATTAGAGCATAACGGTATCGAAGTTGACCCGCGTTCTATTTTTGATGTTCAGGTCAAGAGACTGCATGAATATAAACGTCAGTTGTTGAATATACTGCATGTTATGTATTTGTATAATGAGTTAAAAGAACATCCGGAAATGGAGTTTTACCCGAGGACGTTTATTTTTGGAGCTAAAGCAGCTGCGGGCTACCGCAATGCCAAGCTGACGATTAAACTGATTAATGCGGTTGCGGATGTAATAAACAATGATGAGGGTATTAACGGAAAAATAAAAGTTGTATTTATTGAGAATTACAGGGTATCAAATGCCGAGATGATTTTTGCGGCAGCTGATGTATCCGAGCAGATTTCAACTGCAAGTAAAGAAGCATCCGGTACCGGCAATATGAAGTTCATGCTGAACGGCGCGCTCACAATAGGTACTATGGATGGAGCTAATGTGGAAATCGTTGAAGAGGTCGGAGAGGAAAACGCATTTATCTTTGGTTTAAGTTCCGATGAAGTTATAAATTACGAGAACCACGGCGGATATAATCCGATGGAAATCTTCAATAATGATCCTGACGTAAGGAAAGTACTGATGCAGTTGATTAATGGGACTTATTCACAGAATGATACCGAACTGTTCAGAACCTTATATAACTCTTTATTGAATACGCAGAGCACTTCAAAAGCGGATATGTACTTTATTCTGAAAGATTTCAAGGCATATGCCGAGGCTCAGAAGAAAGTGGAAGAAGCATACAGGGATGAGAAAAGATGGGCGAAGAGCGCCATACTGAATACGGCATGCTGCGGTAAGTTCACATCTGACAGAACCATTCAGGAATATGTGGATGATATCTGGAAGCTGGATAAGGTGGTAATACCGAAGAAGAGCGGAAAATAGCGGGGTTTATGATTATGGAATTATCCAATCAGCGCAGATTCGATTTGATTATCAGTATGTTTTGCTCGCTTGTTCTTTTTGCGGCAACATACAAATTAGTTATGAAAAGTGTGGTAGTTGATGGGGATTTTGCGTATCATTCCGGTATAGCAGCAGGCTTCCGTTTTAGCAATCTTAAACAGGAGATAGAAAGCGGAAATACTTATTTTATGTGGCATGCTATGGTGTCGTTATTATATCGATATGGACATATGTCTATAGAGAAGGCAGGCACTTTGATCATGGCATCAGCTAATGTTCTGACGCTGAATGTCTGTATGAACTATATAAAGAGGAAAATACCTAAAATTGATTATGCATCTTGGATTTATATGGGGATAGGGCTTTTCTTTCTTGGACCATTATTTTTTCCCTGGATTAATCCACACTATTATTTGGGAGTCTGGTCGCCAAATCCGTGGCAAAATCCGACTGAAAATATGGTTAGGCCTTTTGCTGTGATTTCTATTATATTGATTTTAGATATTTTGGAATCGGAGAATGTAAACCGGAAAAAGCATGTCATTTTGTCGGTAGTTCTGGTGCTTAGTGTTTTGGCTAAACCATCTTTTTTACAAGTTATTGCACCTGCGATGGTAGTATATGTGCTGGTTGATACAATAGCGCTTAAGAAGATTCAGTTCCGCAAATATTTATTGCTGGCATCTGCATTTATACCGGCAGGATGTATGATGATCCTTCAGTTATGGATAGCGTTCTATAGCGGGAGCGCATTGAATGAGGGAATTGGGATTGGAGCTTTTAAAATGTTGGAGTACTATGTAGATAACGTATGGGCAGCGTTGATTGCATGTATTGCATTTCCGCTTTTCGTATTTATTGCTGCAATTATTGTACAGGGAAAAGATGTTTTAAAAAATTCCGGAATTATTCTTATGGTTAGCTGTTTAGTAGTTGGATGGTGCGAGATGGCATTTTTATATGAAAAAGGGTATCGTATAGTAGATGCTAATTTTGCGTGGGGATATATGCTGGCAGTATTTATCGCTTTTGTGCTTTCTATTGTGGAATTTATAAAGATTACGGAGTCTGATTTCAAATATAAAAGCCTGATAAGAAATATAGGAGTAGGTTTGTTTTCATGTCATTTGTTATTTGGAATTTGGGATTTTCAACTTGGAATTTGGAATTGGGGATTTGACATCTTAGTATGCTGCTATATCATGTATATCTGCTTTTTAAAAAATAATAGGAGTAAATGACCGGTATGATTAATTTTAATGTCCCACCCTATACGGGTAAAGAGCTAAATTATATGAAAGAAGCTATCGAGAACCAGAAGATATGCGGTGACGGTCCTTTTACCAAAAAATGCAGCGAATGGATAGAGCAAAAGACAGGAACCGCGAAATGCCTTCTAACGACATCATGTACTCACGCAACGGAGCTGGCAGCACTGTTGACCGATATAAGAGAGGGCGACGAGGTAATTATGCCTTCATATACCTTTGTGTCTACAGCGGACGCTTTTGTCCTGCGCGGGGCAAAGGCTGTATTTGTGGACATAAGACCGGATACCATGAATATTGATGAAACCCTGATTGAGGACGCGATTACGGAGCGTACTAAAGCAATCGTTCCGGTACATTATGCCGGAGTAGGCTGTGAGATGGATGCTATAATGGACATTGCAGACAGACATCATTTGACGGTGGTAGAGGATGCAGCGCAGGGTATAGTGGCATCGTATAAAGGGAAACCTCTTGGAACATTCGGTGATTATGGCTGCTTCAGCTTTCATGAAACGAAGAATTTCAGTATGGGCGAAGGCGGAGCGCTTCTGATTAGGGATGAAAAAAATATCGAGGCGGCTGAAATTCTCAGGGAAAAGGGAACTGACCGCAGTAAATATTACAGAGGACAGGTCGATAAGTATCGCTGGCAGAATTATGGTTCTTCTTATCTGCCAAGCGATATGAATGCTGCTTATCTTTACGCCCAGTTGGAAATGGCTGATGAAATAACACAGGCAAGAATGGACAGATGGAATCAGTATAAGGAGCTGCTGATACCGCTTGCGGAAGAAGGAAAGATTGAACTGCCGTTTATTCCTGAGTATTGCAGCCACAATGCGCATATGTTCTATATTAAAACCAAAGATATGGAAGAGAGAAGCCGGTTGATTGATTTCCTGAAGGCAAAAGATATAATGGCAGTATTTCATTATGTTCCGCTTCACTCGGCTCCGGCAGGGATAAAATTCGGAAGATTTCACGGAGAAGATAAGTATACGACTAAAGAAAGCGACAGACTGCTCAGGCTGCCCCTGTTTTATAAGCTGACGAAGGACGAGGTTGAGTATATTACGGAGCAGATAAAGATATTCTACGCTTAGATATTGCTATGCAGCCCTACGTCATTCTGCTAATATCAGAATATTCTGTTAGGGATATCAGGAAGGTATAAACTTCATGAAAATACAAAAAGCTTGGGAGAAATATGGAAACTGCATAATAATGTTAATGACCATAGCAGTCAACATGATTCTGTTGAGCTTTTTCTTTGATTTTTATTATGATATGAATGATGATGTGATGATGAAGGATATTATGGCAGGGGTTTATACGGGAACCCCTGACGGACATAATATGCAGACATTATATATTCTGGGTGCATTTATCAGTTTACTTTACAGACTATGCGGGAGTGTTCCATGGTATGGTCTGTTTTTGTTTTTTTGCCAGATAGGAAGTCTTTATTTGGTGGGTTTACGATTGCTGCAGCTGAGCAGGAATCGGTATGATAAGGCAGGCAGCATGATATTGGTGACAGTATTTTTGTGGGGAGTAGCGCTGCCTCATACTATTGCCATACAGTATACGCTGACTTGTACTATTCTGGCGTCTGCGGCAATTTTTCTTTTTATGACAGCAAAGGGAAGCCTGTCGGTCAAAGAGTTTATCCTTAGGAATATTCCGTCAATTCTGCTTGTTATTCTGGCATATCAGCTTCGGACAGAGATGCTTCTGCTCGTTTTCCCGCTTATATGCCTTGCAGGTTTATTTAGATGGGCGGAAGAAGAAAAATTTTTCCTTAAGCAAAATTATTTAAAATATGGTATTGTGATTGGCACTATCTTTGCCGGAATGCTTATTAGCAGGCTGATTGATTTCGCTGCGTACGGCAGTGAAGATTGGAAGTCGTTTGTTTCCTTTTTTAATAGCAGAACGGAAGTTTATGATTTTCACTATGATATATTGACGAGCGGTGAACATAAGGAATATCTGTCGTCGATTGGATTAAATGACGCTCAGCAGGAACTTCTCGATAATTATAATTTCGGGTTGTCTGAAGATATTGATGAGGAAATAATGGGACAGATTGCAGAATATGCAGCTGAATGTTCGGATGGAGAGATGATATCGGAGAAAGAGGCTCAGGCAGGGTTGATTTATCGCATTTTGCATCAGGGAAAATATTATATTTATCGGCTCCTCCATACAGAGGATGCCCCATATAATATTATGGTGATTGCAGGATATATATGTCTTTTCATATTAGGCATCGTGAATGCATTTAACGATACCACACCAAAGAGAAGATTCTCATTTATATGGGAACTTGCTTTACTTGGCGCTGTCAGAACGGTCTTATGGATGTATATTTTGATGCAGGGCAGATATCCGGAGAGGATTACTCATTCCTTATATCTGGCTGAACTTATGGTTCTTATGGGAATTCTTTGCATGAGACTGCTGCATGATGAACGGCAAACGAGGATATCGGCAGTTTTGGCATTGCTTGGATTGATATGTGTATGCTGTCTTCCGCAGAGCTTCAATGCGGTTTTATCAGATATGAAAGCAAGAGAAGAAGCGAACAGAGGGGAGCAGGCTATTGCGGCATATTGCAAGGCGCATCCTGATAATTTTTATTTTGAGGATGTATATTCTACTGTAGGATTTTCACAGAAAATATTTAAAAATGTTGATAATTCAATTGCGAATTATGATATAATGGGTGGATGGATGTGTAAGAGCCCGCTTTACAGAGAAAAATTAAAGCAGTTCGGTATTATGACGATGGAAGAGGGACTTCTGTATGAGCCTTTCGTATATTTTATAATTGATATAGAAGAACGGGGCGGCGATACTGACTGGTTGAAGGCATATTATGCGCAAAAAGGAATTACTGTCAGTGTTGAACAGGAAGATTTGATTGACGAAAGGTATATCGTATACAAAGTTAATATGATTGCTTTATGCATGACTGGGAGAAAATGATGATGAGTCAAATGGGAGAAAAAAAGCTGCCGGAAGCGGAAATGATCTATTTACGGCAGATGGAAGTTTCCGATACGGAGAAAATCGTTGCATGGCGTAATAAAGACAGGGTACGTCATAATTTCATATACCAGAAACCCTTTACGGTAGAAGGACACCTTAACTGGATACACACGCAGATAGAGCCCGGACATGTTGTGCAGTTCATTATATGTGAGAAGGCTTCAGGCAGAGACATAGGAAGCGTATATTTCAGGGATATAGACAGAGTGCAGGCAAGAGCGGAATATGGTATATTTATCGGAGAAGATGACGCTGTTGGAAAGGGATATGGGACGCAGGCGGCAAAGCTTGCACTTACCTATGCATTTGAAGAACTGAAGCTTAAGTCCGTGTTCTTAAGAGTATTTGCAGACAATATAGGAGCGAGAAAAAGTTATGAGAGAGCAGGATTTGTATTACTTGACGGTAAGAAGGAAATTCTTAATATAGATGGAGTCAAAAGAGAAGTGATTTTTATGGGGGTAAATAAATGAGTCAGTTAGTCAGCTTTGTAATACCATGCTACAACTCGTCGCGCACAATCGGCAAAGTGGTAGAAGAAATAAGAGCAACAATGCAAGGGATGAAACAGTATGATTATGAAGTTATACTGATAAATGACAGCTCGCCTGATGATACGTTTGAAGAAATCCGGCATATCTGTGAAACAGACGAGAAGGTCTGCGGTGTTAATCTGACCAGAAATTTCGGACAGCATGCAGCACTGATGGCCGGTTTTCGTTACGTGCATGGAGATATTGTTGTCTGTCTGGATGATGATGGTCAGACGCCTGCGGAAGAAGTCGGGAAATTGCTTGTAAAGATAGAAGAGGGCTTTGATGTAGTATATGCCAGATATAAGCATAAAAAGCATTCGGCTTTTCGCAATCTGGGCAGTAAAGCCAATGAGCTGATGGCAAGGGTGATGCTGGGGAAACCTAAGGATTTATATCTGTCCAGCTATTTTGCCGCGAAGAGGTTCATAATTGATGAAATGGTGCGTTATACGAATCCGTATCCTTATGTGATAGGTTTGGTTCTTCGTACGACCAAGAAAATCACAAATGCAGATGTCAATCACAGGGAGCGTGAAATCGGAACTTCCGGATATACGCTGGGAAAGCTTTTTGCATTGTGGTTTAACGGCTTTACGGCGTTTAGCATCATACCGCTTAGAATCGCGACAGTCATAGGAGCATTGGCAGCTATTGCGGGCTTTATATACGGTAGTTATACAATTATCAGGAAACTGGTTGACCCCAATGTCGTAATCGGTTTCAGCTCGATTATGTCTGCAATTATGTTTATCGGAGGTATGATGATGCTGATGCTTGGAATAATAGGGGAATATATAGGAAGGATTTATATATCATTGAATAATTCACCCCAATACGTGATAAGGGAGTGTGTCGATGAACGGGAGTGCACATAAAGATAAAGAGAGATTGAAAAATATTGCCATTGTTATTGCTACAGCTGGAGTCCTGTGTTTTCCACAGGTAATGAACTTAAAAGAAAATGGGCTGGGATTTACAAATAGCATTTTTTCCGTACTCATATGGATTTTATGCATACATATTATATATAATTCGCTTAATAACATTGACATGCGGGATGGCAGAAGCTGGAAGATTGCCGGAATCCTGTCCTTTCTGTTTACTGTTGCCATGCTCTTTGGGGTGCGGTTGGATACGGAAGGAAACGTCAATTATAAGGATTGGAAATTATGGATTTCCGTACCGGTGCTGACATGCTTTTTTGCAATTCTGATTCGCAGGCTGTGGAGCATCTTAGAGAGTATTGAGGAAAGAAAAAACGGTTATGAGGCGCATATAAAAATACCGAGGCTTCCTGAATTTGTATTGAAACATGAGAATTTGGTGATATATCTTTTTCTGATTATATGTTGGATTCCCGTGTTGCTTGCGGTATATCCGGGTTTTTTTGTCTATGATGCGCAGAATGAATATGTACAGGTGGCGACCAGAGTATTTTCGACACATCATCCGCTTGTGCATGTACTTATGCTGGGCGGTATAATCTGTGCCGTACATAAGGTTACCGGTTCTTATAATCTTGGTATTGCATGTTATATGATAGTGCAGATGCTTATAGTTGCCGGAGTTTTTACATATTTGATTGGTTTTCTTAGAAAAAAGAAGGTCTCAGGTCTTATAAGATTTTGCTCAGTAATATATTTTGCCGTATTTCCGGTAATTGTCATGTATGTGATGTGTTCTACCAAAGATACGATTTTTACGGCGGCTTTATTATTATTGTTGATATGTATGCTGGAAATGTGTATTTCGACAGAATATTTCTTTAATTCCAAGCCTCAAATGGCAGTTTTCGTTTTCAGCGCATTGACAATGATTTTGTTTAGAAAAAATGCTTTATATGCATTTATTGTAATGACGCCGGTGATTCTTGTATACTTTAGAAAATATTTAAAAAAAATGGCAATACTGTTAGCGGTTATCTTTATTTCTTTTTTTCTTATTGATGAAACACTGACGCTGGTGCTTCATGCGGATGATTCGGAAAGGCAGGAAATGTTGACGGTACCGATACAGCAGCTTGCAAGAACTTATAAGTTTAACAAAGATGCATTTGAAGAAGATGATATTGCTGTATTGCATGAAATACTGCCGGAAGAGGCGCTGCAGCTTTATACACCTAAACTGTCCGATCCGGTTAAATATCATTTCCAAAATGCTGCCTTCGAGGCTGACAGACTCAAATATGCAAAGCTATGGGCGAAAGCCGGATTGAGGAAACCCTTTAGCTATATAAATGCATGGTTGGTAAATACATATGGTTTATGGTATCCGGACACGGTTGTTGATGTTTATACCGGAAGTATTATGTTTTCTTTTGTATATCAGGACAGTTCTTACTTTGAATATGAAGTGGAACCGCCCGGAGTCAGGAATAGCAAGATTCCTTGGTTGGAGGAGGTATATCGAAAAATGTCGCTGGAAATATTGAAGGAGAAAATCCCGATTATATCTATGATATTCTCTCCGGGATTTTTATTCTGGTGCTATGCGGCTGCGTTTGGTTATGCGGTTTATCGGAAAAAGTATCATATTCTGCTACCGTATCTTATGTTGTTTCTTGTCTGGCTGACACTGCTTCTGGGACCAACGTATCTGGTTAGATATGTATTGATTCTATGGTTTGCGCTTCCTCTTTTTGCCGCAATCACATGGGAGGAAAATAAATTTGGGAGAGTGTTTATATAAAGATGAATAAAATTATAACTAAGCATCAGGCCATCTGCGGAGTGGTTTGGATTGTGGTTTTTTGTATAATTATATTGAGACCCCTGAGCCAAATAACTGAAAAGCATAACATACGAAGCAATCAGGAGATGTCTATGCAGTCAGGGGCAATTAAGGGCGACTGTCTGGCAGCGCAGAAATTTATTGCACCATATAGTCACTTGAAGGATATTAAAATATATTTTTTAAACGAGGCTGCAGGTGAAGAATTTCGGTTTATTCTGTTTGACGCTGATCTGAATGCTGTCATGGATCAGAATGTTATCGTTGAAAATATGGAAGAAGTACCCGGCTTTTACACAATAATGATGAATCAGGATATGGAAGCCGGAGAGGAATACTGCTACATGATACAGGGTATTTCTGATGACTTCTATGTGGCATTTGAGGATACGGAGACCTCCGGCACGGCTTACAACGGAACTTTGTTTTATGGCGGTATGGAAGTCAGAGGGCGCAATATTATTACGGAATATGATTATGAGATTCCGGTTGGGATGGGTAAAGCACTGGCGTGCTATGCTTTTGTTGTGTTATTTGGTTTGCTTATTTCCTTTTTATCAAAGAAGCATTATGAGAAGCATCCTGAAAAGAATAATCTGCTTACGGTAGAGATGGTATGGAAACGCGTGGCAGGTCCTATAGTCATTGTCAGTGCTATAGTATGCATGATTGCAATTTGGCCGTGTAATTTATTTTCTAATGAATCTAATAACTTTGTTCTTTTTGACGCTATGGATATTATCTTTTTTGAAGTTGGTATACTGATTGCGGCATTAATTTTGTTATATGGCGTATATCATAAAAGAAGTAATAAAAGTAATGATATGGGTCTGTCTGTTTTGCGTGACCGCTGGACAGACTATCTTCAGGCAGCCTTTTTTGCGCTGGCTGTTCAGGCAACGGTACACTATATGAATGCATTGTATGAAAATCAGCATATTATTGCGTACTGTGAGATGTTGATTTATTTTGGACTGGCAGTTATAGTGACATATAGACGGAGAGAAATATTCAACTGTATCAATGTGATTTATCTGATGATAGCTGCTATTACCGGCAGCTTATATTACCAGGCGCAGGTGATATCCGTTGAAACGGAAGATGAAATGCAGATTTTGAAGCTTACCATATGGGCGGCAGTAATTGCAGGCATTGTCATTATCAATACTATCTTCATTTTGGTACGCAGACAGGTTGGAAGAGTTTCGGTATACGGAATCATTATGGCGCTGCTCTTTGTGCTTCTGCTCATATTCCGTAATACCAGAGGATGGATTATATATATGGTATGTGCTTTTTCGTTATACTACCTGCGGATGTCTGCATGGGATAAAAAGGAAAGGCTGCTTCAGAATATCTGCAACGGCATTTTGCTCAACTTTATGGTGATGACCGGATACTGCCTGTTACACAGACCGTATTTATACACGACTGCGCGATACCCTTTCATATTTCATACGGCAACCGTTTCTGCCGAATACTTATCATTGGTAGTAGGCGCTGCGTTTGTCAAATTAATACAGTCATACCGTAGGGAAGCAAAACTGTCTAATATTTGGAAAGAACTTACAATATTTGGAGTTTCTACGGTATATCTTATTTTGACAATCTCAAGAACAGGATATCTTGCCGTTATTGTAATGCTGTTTGTTACTGTTCCTATTGTATGCTTAAGCATGCATGATAAGTTAAAGACATTATTAACGTTTGCTATGTCGCTGTCAGCAGCAGTTATCTTATGCTTCGCGCCGGTATTTACTATACAGCGAATTGTTCCTGCAGTAGCAGCAGAGCCGGAAATGTTTGATATTGAATGGATTTCGGATGATATTAAGGATACAAGGAATATGGATTCGTGGAATTATATGACTATCAGAAGATTTATTCAAATATTTGAAATGAAAGTGATAGGGATTCCGGAAGAAAAATGTATCAAACCATATAGGATATTATATTACGGAAGTAACGATAAAATGTTGGTAGCATCTGCTGATATGTCAAAAGGAATGGTATCATACGACGGGAGTGAAGCTGCTATAGAAGAAAAAATTGATTCATATGCAAGCGGCAGGATGGAAATATTCAAAATGTATATTGAAAATCTGAATATGCGGGGGCATGATGACATGTTTATTGTCATGGAAGACGGAAGTACTATAGGCGGTCATGCGCACAATACCTATATTCAGGCAGCATATGACCATGGAATACCTGTAGGGATTGCATTTACAATATTTATAATATGTACTGTCATATGGTCTGCATTTTATTACAAAAAGAGAAAAAATGACAGACAGTGCAGTCTGCTTCCGTTTGTCTTAGTGATTATTTTTGCAGTGGCAGGTATGACCGAGTGGATTTTTCATCCTTGCAATCCGCTGGCATTTTGTATGTTGCTGGTGCTGGCTCCGCAGATTTGCGATATGGATGGGAGAACACGTTCTGCTGCCGATGATATATGAGAATTATTCTATTCCTGACTGTTTAGAAAACGTACAAACTGGGCGAGGCTCTTTCGTTTATCTGTATCCAGCTTCTGGACATCGTATATTAAGTCATGCAGGGAGAGCCCGTCCAGATATTCCTGTGATAAATTTATATTACCTGCATATGGATGCTCGATGCCGAGTAAATAATCCGTACTTACCTGATAAAGATTGGATAGTTTAATGATATGGTGTAGAGGGATTTCACGGAGTCCCAGCTCATAGTTAGAATATGTTTGCTGTGTAATTCCAAGATATTTTGCAATGTATTCCTGACGATAGCTGTGCTGTTCCCTTAGTTCCCGCAAAAACTCATATATTTGTTTCATATTGATAATCATACTCCTTTCTCAACCTGTGAAATGGGGGTTTTCAATTTAAGATATGCGTTACACGGGTTGATTTGTTGTAAAAATAAGATAACACACAACAAATTGAAAACAAGACTTTACAACAGATTGATGTTTACAAATTAAAAATATGAACAAATGAATGTATGCTAATCAGTATCCTGATGCAAAAATCGGATGTATTTCACTAAATTTTTTCGGTTGGATTCGTTAAGCGACTGCATGTCGTAGAAAATGTCATGCATTGTGATATCGTCAATGTATGTTGCCTGCATATCTACATTTCCAAGATATGTAGTATCGGAACGCAGCAAATAATCAGTGCTGACCTTATAAAAAGAGGAGAGTTTCTTGACTGCTTCAATCGGGATTTCACGCCTTCCGTTTTCATAGTTGGAATACGTTTGCTGCGATACTCCCAGATATTTTGCGATTGTTTCCTGTTTGATATCGTGATCTTCTCTTAAATCTCTTAAAATAGTATTTAGTGTTTTCATAAATTGCTTTCCTGACTTGATTAGCAAAATTTGGCTGAAATATTCTACTTGTTGTTACAGATATTAGCACACAACAAGTTGTTGTTTGATGAAATACTGTAAAGTGTAATAAAATGAAAATAACTACCATGCTATGTTGTAAAAAGGAAATTAGCATAGTGAATGTTGTAAAATAGAAAATAAAGTGAAAGATAGCAAGAGGATGAGGACTATGTATTACACAGGTGAAGAATTATTATGGATTGCAATATGTGATGATGAAAGAAAAAGTGCGAGAGAGATAAGGGATATTCTGCTGGAAGGCGAATTGAAACAGGGCGATTTCAAGATATCAATGTTTTCCTCCGGAGAGGATCTGCTGAAGGCAAGTGTGGGCAGGTATAATCTGGTTATACTAGACATGATATTTCCGGGGAAAAGCGGCAGAGAGATTGCGAAGGAGTACAGAAAGAAAAATAAAGACGGACTGCTGGTATTCTGTACCGGAAAATGTTCGCCCATACCGTCTGATTTTAAATGTCAGCCTTATCGATTTGCACGAAAGGAACAGACAAGAGAATTGAGAAAAAGTCTGCTTGAAACAGTAGAGGAAATGTACAGACGTAAATCCAACAATCGTGTACTGTTGAGACGTGGCAAAACTATGCTTCCGGTTGATATAGAAAAAATTGTTTACATAGAAAACTCGGGGTCGGGAAGCAATGTTCATTATTACGATTTACCTGATGAGGTAAGCAAAATTTGGGTAAAAGATAGGACTAAAGACTTGTATGATCAGTTATGTGTTTTTGGATTTGAGTTTCCGCATAACAGTTATCTGGTCAATTGCCATTATGTGAAATGCTGGGATGCACGTGAACTTGAACTGGTAAATGGTACCCGTCTGACTATCAGCAGGTCAAAGGGAAAAACATTCAGGGAAGCATGCGTTAGATATATTTTATAAAAGCTCAGGTTAAAGTGCAGACATGCTATTTTCTTTATGAGATTATTTACGGAAAACATTACAGAAAGAGAAATGCAGTATGAAAACGGTACTTATTGTAGAAGATAATATTAGAAGCAGAGAGATGCTGGTAAAAATCATAGAGGACATCAGAAATGATGTAGTGATAAAAACAGCTTCCAATCAGGATGAAGCATCTATTCTGGCAATGAAGAACAATATCGATTTATTTATGCTGGATATTATTCTGAACTCATCCAACCCGGGTGATGTGTCGGGAATGAAGTTTGCAGAACATATACGCACTTTTCAGAAATATAAATATACACCTATAATTTTCACCACTGCTCTTGAGGACCCTGAATTCCATGCCTACAGCGAGCTTCACTGTTACTATTATGTGGAGAAGCCGTATGATGTGAAAAAGGTATCCGCAGTAATATCGGAGGCACTCGAATTTCCCGGAAACGATAAGACGAATCAGAGTGTTTTCTTTCGTAAGGATGGGATTCTATACAAGAAAGAAATTTCGGATATAATCTATATAGAGAACAGCAGAGCGGGACAGACGGTTTATTGCACAAATGGAAACCTGAAACTTCCCTACAAGCCTAATAAGAAGATACTTGAGGAGCTCGGCTCGGACAAGTTCGTTCAGTGCAGCAGATATAATATTGTGAATTCCGACTATATCGATAAGATAGACACAGTCAATCGGTATATACAATTGAAGAATGTAAAAGAGCTGATTGAATTCGGAAATACGTTTAAACGGAAATTTTTGAAGAATGTGACAGGGGCTGATTAATCAGGATGATGATTCAGAAGCGTCAGCCCCATAGCCTTCGTATGTTTTGGAATTATTTCCTAAAAAAGTGCTTACATATTATTTTTGGACAGCGCCTTTAAGCCTTTCAATTTCAGCGAGAAGGCTTTTAATAACGGAATCTTTTTCTGCAATTGCTTTTTCGTGCTCTGCGTCTTTGAGGGCAAGTTCGGTGTCCTTGTCTGCAATGGTCCTCTCATAAAACCGCTTTTCACGATAATATATCTCACGGTCAAAACACCTCTTGCTTATCTGCTCTTCAGCGTTTAACTGGAAAATTGATTTGGATGCTTCATCAATATATTGGTCTTCGGCTGCTAACATCTTAATTTCCTCCCATGTAGTGGCTTTAAAAAGCTTAGTCCAGTAATCTACGTGATATTCCCTGTCTTCATCGGTTGCTAATCCTATCTTAGTTAAGTCTACCACACTTAAGGTAAGTTTGTCACTATAAACATGATGATTTTTTACGTTCATTAGTTTAAAAGTTGCATAAAATTCAGGATAGTCATCAAACAATGTGTAATTCAGAAATCCGATATGTATGACCGGTTTTAGTTCCTGATATTCCTGACCGTGAGTTAGCATATCGAGAGAACGGCAAAGATAGCTGATAGAACGGTCCGGCCAGACCAATTTTCCTGTCACTTGCATTTCAAGATTAATAAATGTATTGTTATTCATCTTGACATTAATATCCAACAGGAACTCTTTGTCTTCAATGGATTCACCAAGGATTATAGGGTTAGTAATTTCCACAGATAAAACATCCTTATGACGCAGATGAAGCAGCGAGCAGATAAGTCCGTGCAGAGCCTTATTGTTAGTTTGTAAGACTGCTCTGAACATGTAGTCATTGGTCATACCGTAAGGGATTTTACCATGGGCATTTTGATATGAAGCATCCAAATTATGCACAGATTCCTGTTTATTAGCTGCTTGCGGATTTACCGTTTTTTTCTTTGTAGTTTTCTGATTTGAGATTTTTTGTTCCTCATTTTTTTGATTCATAGACGTGACTCCTTTGTGATTTTAGATAACAGAAAGCGTGCAGCTTGCTTTCTGTCAAATGATTTTTGTGAATAACCATACATTGTTAAGAATTATACAATAGTAAGAGTTGCACAGCAGTGCAGTGTTTGTTTGGAATGTGGTTATATAATTTGATATGAAATATTTATAACATATTAAAAGGATATGTACAATTTCTTTTATGGCTCAAGGATGTAGAAAATTTAGATACGAAATATCGTCAACCGTGTTCAAGGTTCATGATATGGTATCAAAATGGAAGTTATGAAGAAATGTAATACAAAATATTGTATTGTGCAGTTTTTCCATTGTTTAAGCTTAGGTACAGGGAAATCGGGAATTGAAATTGAATATTTTAAAAGTGGATGCCACAAGTCTCTGGTGCTGTTAGATATAAGAAGAATATGGCTGAATAATAGTGAATTGTTGTTACAGATTCGGGTGTACAATAAAATGTTGTTTGATGAAAGGTAGTAAAGCGTAATAAAATGGGGAGAGTGCAAGGGGTGTAAGTAATAATGGATAATTGAGAAATTTTGTTATTCAAGACAACTGCCGTACAATATAGGCAAATCACGACAGGGCACACTTGTGATACGTTGTCGCTCATAGCGGTACATAAGGTGCCAAAATACGGTACCTAAAGTATAAGACCACTTTCAGTGATTTATAGCTCCATAGCACCCAACTGTGATTTGTCTATATTGTACAACTACGTATTGGGAATATGAGTTTGGCAAATACCAGTATAAAGTGACACATTTAAGAGAAATTTTTGAGGAACGTAACGGATGATTAGGAATCTTAAAAATCTAATAGAATTATTTGCATACTTATATTGTTTGGCAGAATTATTTGGCAAGAAGTTTACGGTCAGTATTTATGTTGTTGTATATATTATGTTGGATATGCTTTTAATGATAGGTATTAATCAATATGGATTTCCGGAATACCTTCTTTCATTAAGTTATATGGGTATGTTTTTATATGGACTTTTGTGCTATGGAGAAAGTGTTAAACTCACAGTTGTAAATTGCTTTCTTTCGGCAATAGTAGTAACTACTTTGCAATTATTTATGTTACTTCCAGTCTTTATTCTTTTTTATGCAAAATATGAGCAAGGATATATGAATGAGTTGCTGATTAACTCAGGTTGTTTTTTGCTTATTGTGATATGTAGTTATAAAGTTAAAATAAAGAAACTATCAGATTTTGTTATGAAAAGGAATAAGTTGATTGTAGGAGTTTCTATTCTTCTCCTTTGCGGATTCGGAATTTATTTTTATCAAATGAAGAAAAAGAAAGATATATTAATAGATGTATATATTCAAATGGTATATTTCATATTAATATTTTTGTTTATCATATATGAATGGCAGAAAACCAGAGTGGATGCAGAGAAGCGGAAAGCCCAGCTAGAAATGAATCAGCTATATTATGATGCTTACGACCGTCTAATCATGTTGGTAAGAGAACGTCAACATGATATGAAGAGCCATATCAATGCTATTATGAGTATGATATATACTACGGACAATTATGATGAACTGGCAGCAAAACAGAGAGAGTACTGCGGTTATGTAATGGATCAGAATGAAAAAACAAGACTGGCACTGTCAGCAGAGAATCCGTTGATTGCAGGTTTTGTATATAGCAAGATACAGGAAGCAGAAGGAAAGAATATCAGTGTAGCCTATGAAATGGAAATAAAGAAAGAAACATCAGTAATTCCGGAATATGAATTGGTGGAAATGGCAGGTATTTTGATTGATAATGCAATAGAAGCATTAAATAGTATTGAATCAGACACAAATGATAGTAATTTTGTAAAGAGAATATATATATCCATGAAAGAAACAGAAAAACAGTTGGAGGTGATTGTAGCAAATACCAGTAATTATTACGAAGATGACATGACGGAAATGTTCTTTGAAGTAGGATATAGCAGTAAGGGAAAAGGACACGGCATAGGTCTTTCGAAATTAAAAAGGATGGTGCAGGAAAGAAAGGGAGAGATAATAGTAAGCAATGCTTTGCATGAAGAAAGTAATTATTTGACGTTTACCATAACAATACCAAATGAAAAGAGGCGGAAATTATGAAATAAAATTTCTGCCTCTCCATGACTGATTTTTATTAGTTTTCAACAGGAAATTCAGGTTCGCCAAAAAGAAAATGGCTGACTGAACTAATATGATAAACATCGAAAAATAAAACAATACCAGCGCAAATAGTAATTATATTCCTCTTAAGCCAATTTTTCATTATACTTCACCTCCTTCAATAATTTTGCTATAGCTAATTGAACCACATGTAACACGACGGTCCAAAAACTAACGATAAGATAAGGAACATTCGGAAAGAGAAAAAACAGTATCGCAACAATAAATACTACCTGAAAACTTTGTATCTTTGCTTTCTTAATAACATTTTCTGCTAAAGCAGGTCTTTTACTTGAGATAATAGGTCCAATCATATAATCCATAACAGCGCATATCAGTAAAACAGGATACACGACCAGTGGATGTACGGTAATTAATGCCGGCAGTATATTGATAACTGTATAAAAATATATCAGAGAAAACAAAAAGCACGACCAGTATTTCTTAAAATGTAATCCCCCGGTCTTGGTACGCAGCATAATAAGCGGAACTGCTGCGAAGATAAATTCTATTAATTTTCCTGTAGCATAGAAATAAATCATGAATATTAACGTCTTGCTCAAATCATAAAAAATTCCGGTTAGATGAAATTTAATTAGCTTAATCTGATAATCTGTATAGCCATATTCTTTCTGCACTCTATTTAAAATATAATTCATTCGTATCTCTCTCCTTTCTTGCTCCCCATTCTAAAACAAAAATACTTAATTATTACTTTTTTAGCCTGAATTTATAAATTCTGATATTAAATGACAAAAAACTGCAAAAAATTGTCAAAAATCTGCATTTTTTTCCATAGAACCGCAATTCGATGCAAAAAATAAGCGGTTCAGGCAAATATTGCTTATATACTTAGATTTTGCGCAAATATAAAAAGTGTAATGGTATATGCTTGAGGGATATTTGCTGATGGAAGAAAGGGGCAGGAGGATTCTAAAGATGGATTATTTATATATTGGAATACAATACCTGGCTGCGTTATTGGAAATAGGATTCTTATACATATGGTTAAGGGCATTTTGTGACAGGCGGAAGTTGAATTATAGAATAATAGCGATTGTTATTTTATGTTCTTCTGTCGTATTATTTTTTGCAAATTGTGTGGAGAATACAGCGTTTGCCATGATAATTGAGATTTGCTGCTGCTTTCTTATTTCGGTACTGCTTTTTAGTGAACGGTACAGGAATCTCTTTTTCTATACCATTACTGATTATGCACTTGTAATCACTGTGGAATTTCTGGTTGGAGAGTTCTTGAATATAACAGGATTGGACCGGTTAGGAGAAGCAGGAGCTGTAAGGGGAGATACAGCGAATGGAGCATTATATTTATTAAGATATGCATTACCTGTTTTGACAAAGATGGCTTTACTATATGGTATATATTATTTTATGAAGAAATTACTCTCTTTACGAATGAATGCTTCTGTAAAAATAAAGTATACCTGGAAGCAGTGTGCAATGTTTTATCCCATTCCTATAGCTGCCTGCAGTTTTGCTGTTTGGATTAATGTATCGGGCGACATATTTGATAGGAATACAGAGATGAATTTCATTCTCATCACAGTGGGAATAGCCTGTATTATGGCTGATGCTGCCGTGGTTTATCTGCATGAAATGCTTAACGCAATGATGATGAAAACACAGGCGCTTGAAGCGTTAAACGTCCGTTTTGAAATGGAAGCGAAGCATTATAAGAATATGGATAACCTGCATGAACAGTATGACGTCTTTATACACGACATGAAGCATACGATGAGGGTGATAGCCGCTCTGGCAGAAGATGGAGACTGTGAAAAAATATGCGGTTTGATAGATAAAATGAGAGTAAATATCGGGAATATAGAGCAGAAAATAATTTGCAGCAATAAAGTATTAAACGCTTTGTTGTTAGAAAGAAAATGTTATGCGGAGGATAATGACATTGTGATGGAAATGGAAATCATGGAACCTCTGTATTTTCAGGAGATGGATGAACCGGATTTTATTTCGCTTATAGGAAATCTGCTGGATAATGCCATAGAAGCGGAGAAAAATTCTAAGAAACAAGAGGGAATTCTACTTGGAATGAGGATGGCGCGAGAGGGACGGCATATGATCATTCAACTGGAAAACAGCTATGAAGAGAATTCCGGCGACATGAAAGCCGGAATAAGGCGAAGCGGGAGTATAGGAAATAAACATGGAATTGGATTAGAAAGCGTTCGGAATATTGTAAGAAAATATGGCGGAATCATTGAAAACGAAAAGAATGGAGACAGATACTTGGTAAAGGTCATTCTGCCTGTTCAAAGCGAGTGGGAAGGGAAGAAGTCCTATTCAGATATTACACCTGCGTATTTACAATTATTATCAAAGTAATTCAGCAAAGTGCTGCAAACGAAAAACAATTGCTCATTGCATAATAATATAAAATAAGGTAAAATTTCTAATAGGAATTTTACCTTATTTTAATATTATCATATGTTAGGAGAAAACCAATGAGGATAACAGTAGCGGGAACCGGATATGTCGGATTAGTTTCAGGTGTATGTCTGGCTGAAAAGGGACATGATGTAACATGTGTTGATGTAGATGAGAATAAAGTCAAATTGATGGAGTCCGGCGTGACTCCGATTTATGAAGAAGGTCTGCAGGATCTTATGAAAAAGAATATAGCGGAGGGCAGGCTTAACTTTACGACTGATTATAAAAGCGCCTATAAAGATGCAGACGCTGTATTTATCGGTGTGGGGACTCCGGAGCAGCCGGATGGCTCAGCCAATCTGAGCTATATTGCAACGGTTTCCAGACAGATTGCGGAATCTGTTGAAAAGGACTGCCTGGTGGTTGTTAAATCTACGGTTCCGGTGGGAACAAATGATAAAGTGGAACAATTCATACATGACTTTTTGGTCAGGGATGTAAAAGTGGAAGTAGCTTCCAATCCTGAGTTTCTGGCACAAGGCTCGGCGGTGCATGATACGCTTTATGCCGCGAGGATTATAATCGGCACAGAAAGCAGGGAAGCGGAAGCGACATTGAAGGAAATCTATGAGCCGTTTGGAATTCCGATTGTATCGGTAAACAGACGTTCTGCGGAGATGATTAAATACGCATGTAATGATTTTCTGGCACTGAAAATTTCATATATGAATGATATTGCCAATCTGTGTGAGCTGGTAGGTGCGGATATCGACGCGGTGGCGGAGGGGATGAGTTATGATGCCAGGATTGGTTCCAAATTTTTAAATGCAGGAATCGGATATGGAGGAAGCTGTTTCCCTAAGGATACTAAAGCATTAAAATATCTTGCGCATCAGAACGGATATACGCTGCGTACCGTAGAAGCGGCTGTAGACGTGAATGCCGAGCAGAAGACCAGATTATATCATAAAGCAAGCAACCGCATGATTACTTTTCAGAATCTCAGGGTGGCGGTTTTGGGGCTGGCATTCAAACCGGGTACTGATGATTTGAGAGAAGCGCCGTCTATTGATAATGTGGAACTGCTGCTTGCAAATGGGGCGGATATCTATGCATATGACCCGGTTGCAGCAGATAACTTTAAGGCGCGTTATCCGGAAGGCAATATATCTAAAGGATCTATACACTATGTAAATACACCGCAGGAAGCTTTGCAGGATGCCAATATCTGTTTTGTTTTTACTGAATGGAATGAAATAAAAGAGGTTTCGGCTGCCGAATTTAAGAAATTAATGAGAACTCCGCTTGTATATGACGGACGGAATGTGTTTGGCGTTCAGGAAATGAAAGAAGCCGGAGTTGAATATTACAGTATCGGACGCTGACAGACCGGAGGGAAATATATGAATTCATTGGATATAAGTAAAACATATTTAGTTACGGGTGGAGCCGGATTTATCGGTTTTCACCTGTCCAAAAGGCTGCTGGAGCAGGGGGCCTCAGTCATTGGCTTCGACAATATGAACGATTATTATGAAGTGACATTGAAAGAAGACAGACTGGCGATTTTGCAGCAATATGAAAATTATATGTTCATAAAGGGAGACTTAGCTGATAAGCGGGAGATATTCCGGATTTTTCAGGAATACAAGCCACAGATTGTAGTGAATCTGGGAGCGCAGGCGGGAGTCCGGTATTCCATAGACAATCCTGATGCATATATTCAGTCTAATATGGTGGGATTTTTTAATATTCTGGAAGGCTGCCGTAATTATCCGGTGGAGCATCTTGTCTATGCATCTTCCAGTTCCGTTTATGGCGGGAATGAGAAGATTCCTTTTTCGACAGAAGATAAGGTAGACGAGCCTGTCAGCCTGTATGCGGCGACTAAGAAATCCAATGAGCTGATGGCTTACGCTTACAGCAAACTTTACGGTATTCCGGTAACAGGACTCCGTTTCTTTACGGTATACGGTCCTTTTGGCAGGCCTGATATGGCGTATTTCAAATTTACTAAGAAGATTATGGAAGGCAAACCCATCCAGATATACAATCAGGGAGATATGTACCGCGATTTTACTTATATTGATGATATTGTAAAAGGAATAGAAAATATTCTGTGTAATCCGCCGCAGACGGACGCCAAAGGAGCAAGCAGCAGGCTGTACAATATTGGAAATAATAAGCCGGAAAAACTGATGGATTTTATTGAAACATTGGAAAAATGTCTGGGCAGGGAGGCTGTCAAAGAATTCCTTCCGATGCAGCCGGGCGATGTATACCGGACATATGCCGATGTCAGCGGATTGATGCAGGATTATGATTTCAAGCCGGATACTACCATAGAAGAAGGGCTTAGCCGCTTCGTAGAGTGGTATCGGGAATATTATGGGGTAAACTAATTATAATGAATAATATTAAACAATTATATGAAAAGAATAAAGAGTTTATTATGGAAGTAATCCATTTTTGCATCGTAGGCGTTATCAATACGTTGATGGGATTGGGAATCATAGAGGTGTTATATAATATTGTTCATTTGAGTTACTGGGCTTCCAGCGGGATATCTTATTTTATAGGCGGTGTTTTTTCATATTTTGCTAACGGTAAAGTTACTTTCAAGGTAGAAGAAAAAGACAGGGATAAGGGACTGCCCTGGAGGTTCGCGATTAATATTATTGTCTGTTACCTGATTGCATACGGCGTGGCTAAGCCGTCAGTAAAATATGTTTTGTCAGCGCAGCCGACCGTTATTGTAGAAAATGTAGCAATAATAATAGGTATGGTATTGTTCACTGTTATGAATTTTTTCGGACAGAAATTCTTCGTATTTAGAAAATCAGGAAAAGAAAAACAGGATAAAAAATTAGAAAAATAGGATAGGAAAGGCGCTGTTTTCATCAATGATACAGATAATCGGTATTTTTTTCTGGCTTTTGGCGATTCCGTTTTGCATCGGTCTTTTGCCGACTAATTTCATACCGGAAAGAAAAAACAACCCGGGAGTGATTCTGCTTGCGGGCTATCTGCTTATGTGGGCGGCTTTTGAAGTGATTACTATTCCGGCGGTGATTTGGATTCAGGACGAAAATTTTATCTTTGTCTTAAGGTGGTTTATGGTTGTTTCCATACTGCTTGCAGTTACAGGGCTTTCCATATGGTATAAGAACCGGAAAAAAAGGGAGAAGAGGAATTTACGGATTAAATTTCCTGATATAGCATGGTTAAAGCGTAATCCGGAAGCAAAGATAGAGTGGCTGCTGTTTTTTGGAATTGTGGGTTTTCAGCTTTATATGGCTGTGACAAGAGCTTCATTTGACGGTGACGACGCTTATTATGTGGCTCATTCCGTGCTCTCGCAACAGAGCGGCACTATGTATAAATTTCTGCCATATACGGGTTGGTCTACGACTCTGGATGTAAGGCATGCACTGGCGGTTTTTCCTATGTGGATTGCTTTTGTAGCAGTGAAGGCGGGTATTCATGCAACGATTGTATCGCATGTGATAATGCCGCTTTTATTGATGCCGCTCAGCTATTTCATTTATTATGAAATTGCGAAAGTTCTTTTTGCATCGCAAAGAGAGAATATTCCTGTCTTTATGATTATTATGGGAATGTTTCAAATGTTTGGAAATGTATCGATTTACACAAACGAGACTTTTTTCATGACGCGTACATGGCAGGGTAAATCCGTGGTATGCAGTGTCATAATTCCTATGATGTTTTTGCTTTTATTATGGATTTTTGATAAAAAACCTGATTATAAAGAACAGACAGCCGGACTATGGGCAATGTTGGTCTGTCTGAATATGGCAACCGGAATATGCAGCTCGCTTGCGGTTTTTATTTTAGCAATTCTGTTGGCCGTGTCAGCAATATGTCTGATGATAATAGAACGCGATAGGAAGATACCGCTTAAGCTGGCACTCACCTGTATTCCAAACGCGGTTTATGTCATTATTTATTTAGCGTTGTCTTAGCACAAGTGCGCAGTCCGGGAAAGGATTTGATTATCAAAATGTGGGATGCATTTTTGGAAAGTGTAACTATCTTTCAGAACTATGTGGGATATCATCAAAATAAGTTTTTGTTCGGTATATATCTGTTCTTTCTGTTGTATTTATGGATGAAAGAGACGGATAAAAGGTTCCGGGCGCTTTTTGTATATGTTCCGACAATATTGCTTATATGTTTTTTCTGCCCATTGTTCCGTATAGTATTTGAAATACTGCTTAATGAAGAGGAAACGTATTACCGGCTGCTCTGGTTGTTACAGATGAGTATGGTAAGCGCATATGGTGCGTTGAAACTGTGCGGAAAATATAGAAAGCTTATGCTTGCCGTTATGTGCATTGCAATAGTTTCGTGCGGCAGTTTTGTTTATCGGAGCGTAAATATTACCAAAGCCCAGAATTTGTATCATATACCGAATGAAGTTGTTGAAGCGGCAAGTTTCATGGAGCCGGAAGAGGGACGGATAAGAGCGCTTGTTCCTGCGGAGATGATTCATTTTATCAGACAGTATACTGACAGAATCACCCTGCCATATGGCAGGGAGATGCTGATTGCCAGATGGAATTTCCAAAGCGATTTATATGAAGCTATGGAACTTACGGATGTAATAGAAACTCCATCCTTTGTGGAACTGACCAGAAGCAATTACTGCATGTATGTAGTCCTCAGGAAGGACAGGCAGGTCAGTGAACCGTTGACCGATTACGGCTTTGAATTATTTGCACAGACAGATAATTACCTGATTTATCTGGATACGATCTGGAAATAGAATATATGCCTATTCGTTTAATCATCGCCGAAAATGCAGTCAACGAAGCGCTGCGCAAGCAGTTCGCGCCCCTTATCATTAAAATGTATATAGTCTGTCATATAGTCTGTATAATTATCTTCATTAATAGAGCCAAAGAAGTTATCAATTATTGAAATTCCGTTAAATTCTGCGACATCTATCTCTTTTAAGAGATAATGGTTCAGTGTACCATTGCCATAATCCACCTTATTAGCGTTTTCGCCGTCGGGAGTAAGGCAGAAGGTATGGGACATAACGACAATCCTGATAAACGGATAAGTTTCCTTAATATTAGTAAGGGCGTGGTTGAGAGCCCCGCTATACGCAACAATGGAATAAGGGTTATTCGGGTCGTCACTGCCTCTTTTATATATATAGTCACTGCCGTCATACATAATGCAGATAATATCAACAGTATTCATGTCGAGGTCCTCAAGCATTTCCAATGTTGAAAGGTAGTCCGGATCGTCATTGTGTAACTCGGCAACGGTTTTCAGATTAGAGAAATCCCCGTTGCATATCGCATTTGACAGATATGGCATACTGAATGCGTCAATCCAGTCTTTGTCATCATAAGATGCGTTTGCAGGAGTAACGCATGAACCTGCAAAGGCGCCATTGTAAACAGTCGCCCCGGTCTTTGATGCAATAAGTTCTGCCAGTCCGTTTTTTTCACCCCTGTGTTGTGCAAAAGGATCGTTTCCCAAACAGAGAATCGTGGTTACTCCATCATCTTCGTGTCCATCCAGAGCATTTTTGGGAAGTGGAAATATGACATCCAGCACCTCAAATTCAAAATCATCTGTCAGCAGCGTGGGGTCGTAATCGGATGGAACGCCCTTGTTCCAAATATAAAGTTTGAAGACGACCACGGCAAAAACAACCGCAATTACAGATATTATTATTATATGTGGATTTATATGGAATTTAGGTTTTTCCTTGATGATACCGGTATCCTGCTCATGAATATCCGGATCGGATGTATTTTTTTTCATGTTCTGGCTCATATAAGACCTCCGTTGTATTTTAGTATTTTGGATTATTGTTTCTTTAGAATTATATCCAAATTTATTTATATTTTACTATGAATAGGTATAAAAATCCATTAATTCACAAAATTTTAAGAAAAACGTAAGAAAGAGCACTGCCAATGTGATAATTTCACCGGCAGTACTCTTTCCCACGCTGCTTTGTTAAATAGCAGATACCGCATTGTCCATCTTGGTCTCGCCTGTAATGGTATAGGTAATGATTGCATTTTCCGAAAGCTGGCTGTGAAGCTCTTTATACCACTTGCTGTATTTATACATACGGTAAGTAGTGCTTAAGCCCTTAAGCTGTACATCGTCTTCAAGACGTGCAAGGAAAAGCTCCCTTTTTTCCCTGTTCATGGATATGTATTCCATGTAAGGAATCTTCAGCTCAGTTATGCTTTCATTACAGTTAGGACAGGAACGCTTGTGTCCGTTGAGCATATGGACACGATGGCAACGCTTACAATAGTGCATGTACATCATGAAAAATTCCCCTTTTCTCAGTTGATAATGTTGAAATTGTAATGTTGCACTTATATTGTGTCAGTTTTGGAAGGTAAAGTCAAGCGGATTCAGGTAGAAAATGGCAGAAAAACGGTGTTAGGTATCGCGTATTAAGTTCTTGTTTCTAATGTTATATTGTGGTACAATAACAGAAAATTTGTTTTGAAATAATCAGAAGAAATTTATTTTAAATTAAAAGCAGGAATTTTGCGGCTATATAAGAGATTGAGAGCACGAAGAGGTATCGGATAATGAAAAAAATAGATAAGAATAAAGATAAACAGGCGAATCTTGAAGATACATTGGAGTTTTTAAGCCTGGATGATGAAACTATCAACTCATATGTGCGCAAAGGCAATACTGCACGTCAAAATACAGGAAGCCGTCGTGGTAATAATGCGGCTGATATTGATGAAACGTATGAGGACGAGTATTATAATGAGTCAGAAGATGAGCAGTATGAAGTTGAAGAATATGAAGATGAAAATTACGAAGACGAAGAGTATGAAGATGAGAATTACGAAGACGAAGAGTATGAAGATGTAGAATATGAAGATGAAAACTACGAAGACGAAGAGTATGAAGATATAGAATATGAAGATGAAAATTACGAAGATGAAGAGGATGATGAAGACGTAGAATATGAGGATGAGAACTACGAAGATGAAGATTACGAAGAAGAGGATTATGAAGATATAGAGTACGAATACGAAGAGTATGAGGACGAGGATGATGAAGAAGATGAATATCAGGGAAACATCTTTGGACGTATTGTTCATTTTGTTACGCATCTGGCGCCGTTAGACTATGTTGTAGTGGTGTTTGGCTTCTTTATACTGATAGCGGCAATTGTAGTTGGAAAGGTATATTTATCTGCAAGAGCTACGGATAAACAGGTTGAGGCTTTTGCTGAGATTGGGACAGATATAGAAGACATAGGCATTATTGGTGAAAGCGGGCTTATAGCTGTTGCCAATGCAGAATCTGTAAGGCTGTCACAGATGCTGGAAACAGAAGAGGAATCGGAAGAGCAGACAGAACCGGATTCTGAAGAAGAAAGCCAGAATAATGTGATAGAAGTCAGTATAAATGTTACTTCTATTAAATCTGATATTAAAATTAAGTTTGTTAATAAAAAAACTAATAAGTTGATCGGCAGTGTGCCTTTTGAAGTAGAAGTAGTGGGGAGCAATAAGACATTTAATCTAAAAGATGACGACAAAGACGGAATCATATACCAGACAGGAATTGACGCAGGTACATATACGGTAAAGGTAGTTGCTTTACAGGAAGAGTCTTACAGTAAGTATTCGCTGCCGTCGCAGGGAATGTCGGTAAAAGTTGCAGATACTATTGAGTATAAAAAGGTAGATGTTGAGGATGAAATTAAGACAGAAGCGGAAATCAATGTTGCAGTAGAAGATACGGCTCAGCAGAACACGGAAATAGAATCGGTTTTGGCAGATACCGTAGAGTGGGTGGAATCTACTAAGACTGAACTTAATCCTGACAATAATTATCAGGAAATTAATATATCGGAAATTCCGGATCCCGCGACTGTTGCCATAGCTGCCGGATTTATGAAGTTTACGTCGGTTGGCTCTGAAACAGTTAGTGGGAATGAAGGGGAAAATAGCGGAGACGATAATGTAGAATATAAAGAAGTGAAAATAGAGGGGGATTCAGCCCTAAAGGTAGGGGAAACCGGAAAAGTCACCGGAACGACCAGCCCGACGTCAGGAGGCGCTATCACCTGGTCAAGCAGTGACAGCAGTATTGTCACGGTAGACAGTGACGGGAATCTGAAGGGCATTGCAGAAGGAAGCGCAACCATTACCGGAACATGCGGTGACGCGAAAGGCACATTTATTGTTACGGTTACAGCCGTTACCGTGACTTATACCGATTTGAAGATATCAGGTGATTCCACCATACAGGCAGGAAAAACAGGAAAAGTTATCGGAACGACCACACCGTCAGGGGGTATTGTCACATGGGAAAGCAGCGACACCAGTATCGTCATAGTAGATAGTGACGGAAATTTAACGGGCGTTAAGGAAGGAAGCGCAATCATTACCGGAACATGCGGCGATAAGAAAGAAACATTTAATGTCACAGTTACAGCCGCCGCCGTGGCTTATACCGATTTGAAGATATCAGGAGACTCTGTCATACGGGTAGGAAAAACCGGAAAAGTTACCGGAACGACCACGCCGAAGGGAGGCAGCATTACATGGTCAAGCAGTAATACTAATATCGTCACGGTAGACAGCGATGGCAAGCTGACAGGCATTGCGGCAGGAGAGGCAACCATTAAGGGGACCTGCGGAAATAATGTATCTGCAGAATGGAAAGTTAAAGTTATCAAAGACCTGTCAGGAGATAAGACGTCAAAACTAAAGGATAAAAACGGAGCGCAGATTTATATAAAGACTGCTGACGGAAAATACGTGGAGGCAGTATATGCCGACTATTATACAAATGCAAAATTTTATCTGAAAAAAGCGGCTGCAGTATATTTTTATACCGGCTGGCAGACGATAGACGGATATACATATTTCTTTGATAAAAACGGTAATTACGTTACGGGCGAACAGGTCATTCAGGGTGCCAAGTATTCATTTGACAGTCAGGGACGGCTTTCCGCAGGCTCCGGTGTACTGGGAATAGATGTGTCTAAATGGAATGGCAGCATTGACTGGAATGCTGTGAGAAACTCAGGCATATCATATGCTATCATAAGATGTGGTTATCGCGGTTCTACTACGGGAGCATTGATAGAAGATCCCAAATTCCGCGCTAACATACAGGGAGCGCAGAATGCAGGAATCAAAGTCGGAGTTTACTTTTTCACTCAGGCCGTGAATGACGTGGAAGCAGTAGAAGAGGCATCTATGGTCTTGAGCCTGATTAGAGGTTATAATCTGGCGCTTCCGGTATTTCTGGATGTGGAAGCCACAAGCGATAATAAAGGACGTGCAGACAGTATCAGCGTAGATGCCAGAACGGCGGTATGCAGCGCGTTCTGCCAGACAATACAGAATTCCGGATATAAAGCCGGTATATATGCCAATAAGACATGGCTTAACAGCTTTATAAACACTCCGAGCCTGACAAACTATAAGATATGGCTTGCGCAGTATGCGGCAGTTCCTTCTTATACAAGAACCAGAATCGATATGTGGCAGTATTCCAGCAAAGGAACCGTGAGCGGTATAAGCGGGAATGTGGACATGAATATCAGTTATATGAATTAGCGGTGTTTTCATGTGCGGGTCGGACCTGTAATGAATATGACTTGCAATCCGCATGTTTTTACGTCATAATATATGCAATAGGAAGCGTGATTTGATCAATAAAATTATTATAATATAAGGGAGAATATTTAGAAAATGAGGACTTATCTTGTAACAGGCGGAGCAGGATTTATCGGTTCCAATTATATCCACTATATGTTTAAAAAATATGATGATAAAATAAGAATTATTAACGTAGATGCCCTGACATACGCAGGAAATCTGGAAAACTTAAAGGGCATTGAGAACAGGAGCAATTATTCCTTTGTCAAAGCAGATATCTGCGATAAGGAAGCGATAAGGAAAATTTTTACCGAAAATGACATTGACAGAGTAGTGCATTTTGCGGCAGAGAGCCATGTTGACAGAAGTATCAGGAACCCGGAAGTATTTGTCAGGACGAATGTGCTGGGTACGGCGGTCATGCTCAACTGCGCTAAGGAAGCATGGGAACTCCCCGATGGCACTTATAAAGAGGATAAGAAATTCCTGCATGTTTCAACGGACGAGGTATATGGTTCATTGGAAGAAGACGGAGGTTATTTCTATGAGACGACTCCGTATGCGCCGCATAGCCCGTATTCCGCAAGTAAGGCAAGTTCTGATATGTTAGTAAGGTCTTATATGGATACCTACCATTTTCCGGCAAATATTACGAATTGTTCCAATAATTACGGACCATACCAGTTTCCGGAGAAATTCATACCGCTTGTTATCAATAATGCCCTGCAGGGAAAGGAGCTTCCGGTATACGGAGACGGTAAAAATGTCCGCGACTGGCTGTATGTAGAAGATCATGCAAAAGCAATTGATATGGTTCAGGAAAAGGGAAGGCTGTTTGAAACATACAATATAGGCGGTCATAATGAGAAACAGAATATTGAGATTCTCCATATTATTCTGGATACTCTGCAGGAGATGTTATCAGATGACGACCCGAGGAAGAAACTCGCTACAGAAGAGTTAATTACCTATGTTGAGGACAGAAAAGGTCATGACAGGCGCTACGCTATTGCACCGGACAAGATTAAGGCTGAAATCGGCTGGGAGCCGGAGACAATGTTCAAAGAAGGAATCCGTCGTACAATTCAGTGGTATTTTGAAAATGAGGACTGGATGAAAAATGCTACCAGCGGGGATTATCAGAAGTACTATGCGGAAATGTATAATGCAAAGGGTGAAAAATAAATTTTTCACCCGCAAATTTGTGCAGACATCGCAGATGTCTTGGGCACACAAATTTGCAGGCTGAGAAAGGAGCATGGTTATTAATTATGAAGGGAATTATTTTAGCAGGCGGTTCGGGAACGCGTTTATATCCATTGACGAAGGCAATATCTAAACAGATTATGCCTGTTTATGATAAACCAATGATTTATTATCCGCTGTCAATATTGATGCTGGCAGGAATCAGGGATATTCTGATTATTTCCACTCCGAGAGACCTGCCGATATTTGAGGAATTGTTCGGAACAGGAGAACAGCTCGGACTGAGAATGGAATATGCCGTACAGGAGACTCCCAGAGGACTTGCCGACGCTTTTATTATCGGAGCTGAATTTATCGGTGATGACAGCGTGGCGCTTATACTCGGAGATAATATTTTTTATGGACAAAGCTTTTCACGAGTGCTTCGGGAAGTGGCGTCAAGACAGAAAGGCGCTACGATTTTCGGTTATTATGTCAGGGATCCGAGAGAATACGGCGTCGTAGAATTTGATGAGAACGGGATTGCGATTTCTATTGAGGAAAAGCCGGAGCATCCAAAGAGTAATTACGCAGTACCGGGATTGTATTTTTATGACAATGACGTGGTAGAGATTGCGGCGAATGTCAAACCCTCTGCACGCGGCGAGATTGAGATCACGAGTATAAATAATGAATATCTGCGCAGGGGAACCCTTAGGGTTGAAACGTTGGGAAGGGGCTTTGCGTGGCTCGATACGGGAAACCATGATTCCCTGTTAGATGCGGCAGATTTCGTGGCGGCATTCCAGAAGCGTCAGGGACTTTATATATCCTGTGTTGAAGAAATAGCATATAAGAGAGGCTTTATTGATAAAGAGCAGCTTTTAAAGCTTGCTGAGCCTTTAATAAAGACAAATTACGGAAAATATCTGATAGAGGTTGCGAATGGACTCTAAAAAATTAAGAAATACTTTAATTGCAGTGTTTATGATGTTTGCTTTGATAACTGCTGTTATTATAGCAACAAACTTGGAACTGCTGCAGAAAAAGCTTGGTTTACGGGAAAAGGCGCAGCATGTGAATGCCGGAACAGTTGATACTGATGAAACCGAGATAAATAAGGACGGTAAGCAGGTCGGTAATAACCTGTCGGCTTTTATGCAGGACGAAACTTTTTTTGATTCGGATGTTCATTATAAAAGTATAGAGACTTATTCCGGAACAAATGTTTCCATGGTCATGAGCAGTGTTGCCAAGGATTTGCGTGTTATGGTGGTGAACAGCCGTGGAAAACTCGTGACAGGAACCCCCTTCTCTGTGACAATACAGGGGATGGGAGAGTATGTGGATGAGGATGAAGACGGTATCATATATATTGACAAACTTCGTGCCGGAGAATACAGCGTTTACCTGAATGAAGCGGAAGGATTCAGGATTCCGAATACCGTAACTACTATTAATGTAAAGCAGGATATCGATTATAGAGTTCTTGACAGTGTGGAATATATGATGCTGACAGAAGACGACGTAGACGCTTCGAAGGAAGATACCGAGGTCAAGGGCGCTGAGGAAGAAGCGGACGGCACGGAAAATACCGCGTTTGAGACTTCCGGAAGAAATGCACGCAAGGGAATAGACGTTTCTAAGTGGAACAGGACCATTGACTGGGAGGCGGTAAAAGAAAACGGCGTAGAATTTGCGATTATACGATGCGGTTACCGTGGCTCGTCTACAGGTTATCTGATTATAGATCCGCTTTATGAAGAAAATATAACCGGAGCGATTAATGCAGGGATTCCGGTAGGCGTATATTTCTTCACGCAGGCAGTAAACGAAGTGGAAGCTGTGGAAGAAGCAAGCATGGTGATTAACCTTATTACTAAGTATGATGTGGATTATCCCGTATTTCTGGACAGCGAGAGCGCAGGAGGAAACGGAAGAGCGGATAATCTGACAGTCGAACAGCGTACGAGAAATCATAAAGCATTTCTGCAGACCATTGCTTCGGCAGGATATGCAACAGGTATTTACGGTTCTACTAACTGGCTTAACGGCAGGCTTGATATGAATGAGCTGTCAAGCTATAACACATGGCTTGCACAATATGCTGATGTACCGACATATGAGGGTTATTACCATATGTGGCAGTATACCTCCAAAGGAAAAATAGCCGGTATTTCAACGAATGTGGATTTGAATCTGTCTTATATGAATATAGATACATCCATAGACCATTCTATATCTTCCGGCGGATATACCGGCGTTGTGAATGGTGATACCGGAAATGTGCCGACAGACTAGAGAAAGAGGCATGGGTATTAGTGCGAAATGCATGGTTATTAAAATGATAGGAAAGGACTGTTAACAAAATGGGAAAAATAACAGTAGAAACATGTGAGATAGAAGGACTTAAAATCATTACACCGGAAGTACATGGTGACGCCAGAGGTTACTTCATGGAAACATATCAGTATGAAGATTTTAAGGCAGTGGGGATTGATCAGATTTTTGTGCAGGATAATCAGTCTGCGTCTGTTAAAGGAGTTCTCAGAGGACTTCATTTCCAGATTAACTATCCTCAGGATAAGCTGGTTAGGGTTATACAGGGAGAGGTTTATGATGTGGCTCTGGATCTGCGCCCAGGCTCGAAAACCTATGGTAAATGGTATGGTGTATTGCTTTCAGCAGAAAATAAGAAACAGTTCTTTGTACCGAAGAACTTTGCACATGGATTTCTGGTGTTGTCGGATTATGCTGAATTTGCTTATAAATGTACGGATTTTTATCATCCGAATGATGAAGGCGGCATTCTCTGGAATGACCCTGATGTTGGTATAGAATGGCCGATTGAAGAAGGGATGAAACTGATTCAGTCAGACAGAGACACCAAATGGGGCGGTATCAGGGAGTTTACTCAGGAATACCGGAAATAGAAGCGGGAGATTTCGTAGGAAAATGAGATTTCGTAGGAAAAAGAGCGCGAACGATACAACCAAAAATAAAGATAAGTCAGGAAAACATTTTTCACTTTCAAAGCCCGCAGCTATTGCTATTTTCTGGGGGCTTGGTTTGATTTTGGCAACCGTTATGGTACTCCACCATAATCCGTTAGCAGATCAGGCAACGGAAAATATGAAAAAAGTCAGCGGATGTGTGTTGATTGTGTTTATCTGTATCATTTTTGCGCTGTTTTATGATGGCATTACAACAATCCCGAATGAGCTTTTTCAGAGCCGCAGGCTGATTTGGAAGCTTTCAAAGAATGATTTTAAGAAGCGTTATGCCGGTTCGTATCTGGGTATTATCTGGGCGATGGCCCAGCCTGTTGTTACAGTCGTTATGTACTGGATAGTATTTGACAGGGTGTTTGATACGAAAAGCCAGCTGGTGGCAGGCGGAATTGAAGTTCCGTATGTATTGTATCTTACGGCGGGACTTGTGCCGTGGTTCTACTTTACGGAAGCGATTACGCAGGGAACTACGGCGCTGTTGGAATATAATTATCTGGTTAAAAAGGTTGTGTTCAATATAAGCATTCTGCCGATTATCAAGGTTATTGCAGCAACCTTTATTCATGTATTCTTCATATGTATTCTGCTGATTGTTGCAATCGGATACGGATACTACCCGAGTATTTACACTTTACAAATATTTTATTATAGTCTATGTCTGTTTCTCTTAGTGCTCGGCATGAGTTATTTTACCTGTGCGCTGGTTGTCTTTTTCAGAGACCTTCAGTCGATTATAAATATAGCCCTTCAGATAGGTATGTGGGCGACTCCGATTTTATGGGATATTTCGATGTTAGAAACGGATTCTATGAAAGCGTTGTTCAAACTGAATCCGCTTGTATATATCGTAAACGGATATCGAAGCGCGATTTATGAAAAACTATGGTTCTGGGAGCATTTTTATTCTTCTACTTATTTCTGGATAGTTACGGTCAGTCTGTTCTGCTTGGGAACACTGCTTTTTAAGAAGCTGAGAGTACATTTTGCAGATGTGCTTTAAGGGAGGCAAGGTTTTATATGGAAGATGAAAAGATTGCCATTCAGGTAAAAAATCTTGAAAAAGCATACAAACTATATAGTAAGTCTTCTGACAGATTGAAAGAAACGCTGGGTCTTGGCAGGAAAAAAAGACACACGGAGCACTATGCCCTGAAAGGAGTCGATTTAACCATTTATCAGGGCGAAACCGTGGGAATTATAGGTACGAACGGTTCGGGGAAATCTACTATTCTGAAGATTATCACAGGCGTCTTAAATCCCACAGGCGGAGAGGTTACAGTCAATGGACGCATTTCCGCGCTGTTAGAGCTTGGCGCGGGTTTTAATATGGAGTATAACGGTATTGAGAATGTATATTTGAATGGTACAATGATAGGTTTTTCCAAGAAGGAAATTGACGATAAAATGAATGACATTCTGGAATTTGCCGATATCGGAGAGTATGTTTATCAGCCGGTGAAGACCTATTCCAGCGGTATGTTTGTAAGATTGGCATTTGCTGTAGCAATCAATATTGATCCGGAAATTCTGATAGTTGATGAGGCTCTGTCCGTAGGAGATGTTTTTTTTCAGGCGAAATGTTATCATAAGTTTGAAGAATTTAAGCGCATGGGCAAAACCATAGTGTTTGTCAGCCATGATTTGAGCAGTATAAGTAAATATTGCGACAGGGTCGTACTGTTAAATCAAGGCGTGAAGCTCGGTGAAGGTGAGCCGAAGGAAATGATAGATTGCTATAAGCAGGTACTGGTAGGACAATACCCAGGCGATATACATGAAGGAGAGCGGCTTCTTGATGATGAGCAGCTTCGCGCAGCAGCGGCGGGAAAGACGGGAACAGCGGCACAAAAGGATGCCAATGTAAATCCGGAGTTGCTGGAGTATGGCTCCAAAAAAGCTGTAATTACTGAATACTTTATAACGGATAATAAAGACAAAAAAGCTTCAGCGATTATTAAGGGAGACCGCTTCAATATTCATATGAAGGTGGAAATGGCGGAGGATATCGCTGCTCCTGTGTTTGCATTTACGATAAAGGATATCAAAGGTACGGAAATCACAGGCACCAACACTATGTTTGAAAAGGTGTTTTTGGAACCGGTTAAGGCAGGAGAGACTAAAGAAATCATTTTTACACAGGATATGAACCTTCAGGGAGGAGAATATCTGCTTTCCCTTGGAGTAACAGGGTACGAAGGAGACGATTTTACAGTATATCATAGATTATATGATGTCCTGAATCTGACGGTTATTTCGGACAAGGATACAGTAGGATTCTACGATATGAACTCTAAGATAGAGATAATATAAGGCAGTGAGGATATTCTGACAATATCTTCTGCGAAAAGCCCTCTGCGCCATGTAGCTGAGACCATCTTTTTGGGCTCAGCGGAATGCTTGGCGCAATGGGATTTGAACAGAAGCTATTGTCAGAATATTCGGAGTGCATTATTGAAATAGGTGGCGTATGGAAGATAGAAAACAGAGTATGATAGAAGAAATCGGAAAAATCAGACTGAATCTGGCGCATTATCCCGGCGAGGACTTTTATTGTGACGGTGAAATCGAGAATGAACTGCTTGATATTACCAGAAATTATTCCGAGGTGGAATATCAGCGTATCATAGAAGAGAGAAGAAGCTGGCCCATTCTCTACCATCTGTCATCACTGCGGGAGAACATTGTGGAATGGCTTCCGATTGACAAGAGCATGAAAGTATTGGAAATCGGTTCGGGATGTGGCGCCATCACAGGAGCTCTTTCAAAGAAAGCCGGTGAAGTGACCTGTATTGAGCTGTCTAAGAAAAGGAGCATGATAAATGCATACAGGCATATGGATTGTGACAATGTTACGATTCATCTTGGTAATTTTCAGGATATAGAGTCCGATCTGCCATGCGATTATGACTATATCTGCTTGATTGGAGTGTTTGAGTATGGACAGGAATATATTGATTCTGAACATCCTTATGAAGATTTTCTGAGGCTTGTATCAAAACATAGAAAAGATGACGGTCACATAGTAATTGCCATTGAGAATAAATTGGGATTGAAATATTGGGCGGGCTGCAAAGAAGACCATCTTGGAACGTGGTTTGACAGTCTGGAGGATTATCCGAATGGCGGCACTGTCAGAACATTTACAAAAGACGGTCTTATTAAAATAGCTGAGAACTGCGGATTTTCTGATGCATTCATGTATTATCCCTATCCGGACTATAAATTTATGACAAGTCTTTATTCGGATGAGCGTTTACCGAAATCAGGAGAACTGTCTGCGAATCTGCGCAACTTTGACAGGGACAGAATGCAGCTGTTTGATGAAAAACTTGTATTCGATACGCTCATTAAGGAAGGGCAGTTTCCGTTGTTTTCCAACTCTTACATGATGGTGCTGGGACCTGAACTGAAGATAAAATTTGCTAAATACTCTAATGACAGGGCGGATGCTTATAAAATAAAAACACTTGTTACACATAATAAAATCAAGGGGAATATGGTAAGACAAATAGAAAAACATGCGTTATCAAATGGGGCGCATGAGCATATTATACAGATGCAGCAGGCATATGAAGGTCTGTCTGAGCGATTCATGGGCGGAAAGCTTTTAATCAATAAATGCCGTCTGGCAGAAATGCATGACAACTTGCAACAAGACGGAGATAAAGATATATATGCAGTATTTGAGTATCTGGAAGGAAGAACTTTGGCAGAACTTCTGGATGAATGTCTGGCTGGGAATGATATGGAAAAATTTCATGCGTTATTTGATGAATATCTGGAATGCATTTCATATCATGAGGATGTGCCGGTGACAGATTATGACTTAATATTCTCAAATATTCTGGTTTCTCCGGATGGAAGGTGGCATGTCATAGATTATGAATGGACATTTGCCAAACAGGTAGAAACAAAGGAAATTGCGTTTCGTTCGGTCTATTGCTATCTGCTTGAAAACGAGAAGAGAAATAAATTGGATCTTGATTTCATTCTGGGCAAGCTGAATATTACGCAGGAGGATGCCGAAAATTTCAGACATAATGAAAAGGAATTTCAGAAATATGTCACGGAAAGAAAAAGGTCCATGGTTGAAATCAGGGATATAATCGGACAGCCTGTTTATAGTGTAGAAAGTCTGATTGAAGAAAAAGTTAATGAAAAGCAAAAGAGCAGAATACAGATTTATGAAGATATGGGAGAAGGATTTTCGGAGCAGAATTCTTTCTTTCCTGACGAACTGCCGTTAAAAAAGATACTTGCGGAGGGATCAAATACCGAAGAAGAATTTACAGAAGAATCATTTACCGAAGATTCCCATGCAAAGGAATTTCGTGTAAAGATAAAGGCAGGCAGAAAAGCTCTTAGGTTAGACCCGTGCAGCGACTATTGCATAGTATGGCTGAAGGAAATTAAATGGAATGATACGGTGATTCCTTTAAAGAACAAATGCATATCTATGAACGGATTCCGGATAGGAGACGGTATCTATGCATTTGACACGGATGATCCGGGCATCACAATACAATTATCCGAGATTGGGCAGCGACAGGAGAATTTCTTACAGGTATCTATGCAGGTAAGCAGAATGCCGAAGGAAACTGTGGAACATATGCATAGAAAGGAAACCGGCGGTTTGTCGGCGCTGTGGAACAGATAATTGAACCGGTCAAAAGATTTGTAAAGGATTTGTGAAAGAAAGGACTTGCTAACTGTGGTTTCTATGAAGCAAAGCGTAAAGCAGCTCTTGATTAATAAGCAGCATAAGCGTTATCAAAAAGAAGTGGTAAAGAAAAATCTGACATATTATGACGCTTGGATTAGGGCACAGGAAGAAAAGCTGGGAGCTGTTTCGCTCATTACCCGTATTAGGGACAGAAAACCGATAACTGATGAAGAACCATTCCGGCAGACGGAAATCACGGACAAAAGCGGAAAAAAGCGGATTTATTCCATTGTTTCCATTGATGTATTTGATAAAAGCAAAGAAGCGCTTCCGGAGCGATATGATTCCGACATAACTGTAATTACGATGTGCGATGGGGAAATCAGTGATATTGCATTACCGTTAATAGATGAAAAATTCCGTGAGAACGACAGCACCGTTCTGATATATGGAGATGAGGACATATTGAAAGGAGAAATTCGGGAAGAGCCATGGTTTAAGCCTGACTGGTCTCCCGATGAATTCCTTGACAGTCTGTACTTTGGCGGACTGGTTGCGGTCAGAACAAAAGCGCTTGCGGAATCCTTTGCGCAGCATCCTCATTATGAACTGTATACATCTTTATTTGATATAATTAAAAAAAATGGCGGATTCGAGAAGGGACATGATTCTTCGGCTGTTCCTGTGTGTCATATACCGCAGGTGCTGTTTCATAGATTGGAAAGTCATTCCGAAGGTTATAATAACGCGCGATATTTTAAACTGCCGGATACAGTCGGGCAGCTATTACAGCCTTCCGGTGATAAAGAAGGTTTTGTATCTATCATTATTCCTTCTAAGGACCATCCGGATACGTTGTTCAAATGTCTGGATTCTTTGCTTGAAAGAACTATAACAAATCATAACTTTGAAGTGATTCTGGTAGATAATGGGAGCAGCGAGGAAAACAGAAAGAGAATTGAAGAGTGGGTTAAGCGGTCAAACGGTAGAGCAGAGGATGATAATGCGGAGGGAACTCTTAAGAGATTTTCAGGCTGTCAGTATGTTTATAGACCGATGCCGTTTAATTTTTCCCACATGTGTAATATTGGAGCACAAGAGGCGAAAGGAGAACTTTTGCTTTTTCTTAATGACGATATGGAAATCATTCAGACTGACTGGCTGGATAAACTGACGGAAAAAGCGATGCTTCCATATGCGGGGGCTGTAGGCGCTAAGCTTCTGTATCCGGATTCAAATATAATTCAGCATGCAGGCATTACCAATCTCAGAGTGGGGCCTGCTCATAAGCTGCAGTTTTTGAGTGATGAGGAAGTACACTATTTCGGAAAGAACAGGGGAGTCCACAATGTGCTGGCAGTAACGGGAGCCTGTCTCATGGTCAGAAGAGATGTTTTTGAACAGGCAGGAAGATTTCCGCAGGAGCTGGCAGTTGCATTTAATGATGTGGACTTGTGTTATTCCGTTTATGAGCAGGGATATTATAATATAGTGAGAAATGACGTGGTATTGTGCCATCACGAGTCCTTAAGCAGGGGACACGATGGGGAGTCTGAAGAAAAACAGATGCGCCTTATGCGGGAAAAAGATATTCTCTACGAAAGACACCGCGAATTATACGGAAAAGACCCTTTTTATCATCCGTATCTGACTACGGACAGGCTGGAGACAGAGTATACTTTAGAATATAATTATCATATGCTGGAGGACATGCAGTGGTCGAAAGCGCAGCCTGATACAAAAAATGTGGAAAACGCCAGAGAGGATAAGTGTCTGGTAGTGGGTATGGAGTGCGCTATGGACATTTATAAATGGAAATACGGCGTTTCGCGTCAAAAGGGAAAAGTTCAGGCTGACTCGCAGGACATGGGATATTTTTTTCAGGGATATTCTTTTGTCATTGGTGCAGATAACGCCTGTTATAAAAAGAAACTGCTCCTGAAAAACAAGGAGAATGGAAGCATTTTAAGTATTCCGGTGGAAAACAGATACAGGCAGGATATCAGGAATAATCTGAAAGATCAGGTCAATGTGGATTTGACGGGATTTGCGGCTAAGGTTCCGGACGGCGTGATTCCCGCAGGCATTTACCGTTTCGGAATGATGGCTGAGGATATGTGTTCAAGGCAGAAGCTGGTAAACTGGAGCAGCTGGGTATTGGAGGTTAAGGATGGACTATAAAGAGGCTTATGAGAATGAGCATTTGAGAAATGCCGATTTGGCAGGCCGCGTGGCGGATCTGGAAGCAAAATGCGACGAACTGAGCTTTCAGTTAAACAGGATTAAAACCAATCCCATCTGGAAGGCATCCGCTCCTTTACGCCGGTGCATGCATTTTGTATTAAGACAAAAGAGCAGGTTAAAAAACTGTGGCAGCATAAGAGGCGTAATTTCAAAACTTGAATATAAGAAAATTGAGAAGAAGGCTATGCAGCGTTATGGGACGCAAAGTTTTCCGGGGCAGGAGGAAGCGGAAAGACAAAGGGGAGAGATTTTCCCCAGAATGATTAAATTCAGTATTCTGGTGCCGCTTTATAATACGCCTGAGAATTTTTTGCGTGAAATGATTGATTCCGTAACGGCTCAAACTTACGAGAAATGGGAATTATGTCTGGCGGACGGTTCCGATGCGGAGCATGGATATGTAGGGAAGATAGTGGAAGAATATCAGAAAAAAGACGGACGCGGCAGGATAATTTATGAAAAGCTGGAAAAGAATGAAGGAATTTCAGGCAATACTAATCACTGTCTGGCAATGTCCACGGGAGAATACATCGGTCTGTTCGACCATGACGACATTCTCCACCCCGGCGTCCTGTACGAATATGTTAAAGCAATCAATGAAAAGGATGCGGACTATCTGTACTGCGATGAAACGACCTTTAAGAGCGGAAATATCAATCAGATGCTGACAATGCATTTCAAACCGGATTATGCGGTGGACAATCTGCGCGCCAATAATTACATCTGCCATTTCAGTGTATTTTCCAGAAAGCTGCTTGACGGTACTGAACTTTTCCGTTCCAGATTCGATGGAAGCCAGGATCATGATATGATTCTGCGGCTTACTGACAGGGCGGAGCATGTAGTGCATGTACCGAAGCTTATGTATTACTGGCGAAGCCATCCCGGCAGTACCGCCTCAGATATAAATGCCAAGCCATATGCCGTTGAATCGGCTAAGGGAGCCGTAGCAGACCACCTTAAACGGCATGGCTTTGAACATTTTCAGATTACATCCACTCGTGCATTTGAAACGATTTTCAAGATAAGATATCAGATTATCGGCAGCCCGAAAATCTCCATCATTATCGCAAATAAGGACCATGTGGGTGATTTGAAAAGGTGCATAACATCTGTTATTGAAAAATCCACATACGAAAATTATGAAATTATCGTGGTGGAAAACAACAGCACAGAGTCGGAGACCTTTGCTTACTATGAAGAACTTAAGGAAAATGAGAGGATAAAGGTAGTCACTTTTGAGGGTGTCTTTAACTATTCCGCGGTCAATAATCTCGGAGCTGCGAATGCTTCCGGAGAATACCTTCTTCTTCTCAATAATGATACGCAGGTCATTACGGTGAACTGGATAGAGGAAATGCTGATGTATGCCCAGCGTGAAGATGTGGGTGCGGTCGGAGCCAAGTTGTATTATGCGGATAAGACAATTCAGCATGCAGGAGTAGTGCTTGCACTTGGAGCGCACAGGACCGCAGGACACAGCCATTACGGGCAGCACAGGGATAATCTGGGATACATGGGACGACTCTGCTATGCCCAGAATGTTTCCGCAGTTACCGGTGCCTGTCTTTTGGTGAAAAAATCCCTGTTTGATATTGTTGGAGGACTGGACGAGAGCTTTGCGGTTTCTTTAAATGATGTGGATTTTTGCCTGAAACTGCGGCAGAGAGGATATCTGAATGTATTTACTCCGTTTGCGGAACTCTATCATTTCGAGTCTGTATCCAGAGGTTTGGATGACAGGGGTGAAAAGGCGGAAAGATACAATGAAGAGTCGGAACGTTTCAGAAAAAAGTGGAAAGAAGTTCTGGAAGCGGGAGACCCTTATTATAATCCTAATTTTTCTTTGGACAGAAGCGACTTTGCTTTGAAAATTAACTGAAAGTGTGGTATACTAAGCCCAGACTCAGCAGTCTGGGCTGCAAAAATTACTTCGTAATTTTTTTGGAATGTTATACTGTAATTGCATTAGTGGTTATGGTATAATAAACGCAAGCTCAGCAGCTTGCGTTACAAGAATTGCGATGCAATTCTTGCTGGAATGTAATACTGTAATTGCATTAGTGGTTATGGTATAATAAACGCAAGCTCAGCAGCTTGCGTTACAAGAATTGCGATGCAATTCTTGCTGGAATGTAATACTGTAATTGCATTAGTGGTTATGGTATAATAAACGCAAGCTCAGCAGCTTGCGTTACAAGAATTGCGATGCAATTCTTGCTGGAATGTAATACTGTAATTGCATTAGTGGTTATGGTATAATAAACGCAAGCTCAGCAGCTTGCGTTACAAGAATTGCGATGCAATTCTTGCTGGAATGTTTTACTTTTATGGCATTAGTGGTTATGGTATAATAAACACAAGCTCAGCAGCTTGCGTTTGTGATAGTACTTTTATGGCTTTAGTGGCTATGATATAATAAAATAACTATAAATATGGAGGGAAATGCGATGGGATACAAAGAGCAATATGAATTCTGGATGGAAGATTCTTACTTTGACGAGGACACAAAAAATGAACTTCAGGGAATTAAAGGCGATGAAAAGGAAATAGAAGATCGCTTTTACAAGGAACTGGCATTCGGTACGGGCGGGCTCAGAGGCGTTATAGGCGCAGGAACGAATCGGATGAATATCTACACTGTCCGCAAGGCGACACAGGGACTTGCAAATTATATTAAGAAGCAGGGCGGAGAAGCAAAAGGCGTGGCTATTGCTTATGATTCGAGGCGGAAATCACCTGAATTTGCTGATGAAGCTGCGCTTTGTCTTGCAGCAAACGGAATCAAGGCTTATGTATTTGAGTCGCTCAGGCCTACGCCGGAGCTATCCTTTGCACTGCGTACGTTGGGTTGTATTTCGGGTATAGTTATTACGGCAAGCCACAATCCGCCGGAATACAATGGATATAAGTGTTATTGGGAAGACGGCGCACAGGTAACGGCTCCAAAAGATAAAGAAATAATTACAGAGGTAAACAACGTAACGGATTATCATACCGTAAAGACAATGTCCAAAAAGGACGCTGTTGAAGCGGGGCTTTATCAGGTAATAGGAAAAGAAATTGACGATAAGTATATGGTTGAATTGAAGAAACAGATTATTCATCCTGAAATCATCAAAGAAGTTGCCGACGATATCAAGATTGTATATTCTCCTTTCAATGGCACCGGTAATCTGCCTGTAAGAAGGATTTTAGATGAAATCGGTTTCAAGAATGTTTATGTTGTTCCGGAGCAGGAGATGCCCGACCCTGATTTTACTACGCTGGAATATCCTAATCCCGAGGATCCGAAAGCATTTACACTGGCGCTTGAATTGGCAAAAGAAAAGAATGCGGATATTGTACTTGCGACTGACCCTGATGCTGACAGACTCGGTATCTATGCGTTGGATACAAAGAGCGGTGAGTATGTGCCTTTTACGGGAAATATGTCGGGAATGCTGATTGCCGAATACATATTGAGAGAAAGAACAGCGACAGGTAAAATGCCTGAGAATCCTGCGCTTGTTACGACAATAGTTACGACAAATATGGCAAGGGCAATTTCGGAGGATTACAATGTCAGATTTATTGAAGTACTGACAGGGTTTAAATATATTGGAGAGCAGATTAAGTTATTTGAGCAGTCCGGATCCAATAATTATGTATTCGGTCTGGAAGAAAGCTACGGCTGTCTTGCAGGTACTCATGCAAGAGATAAGGACGCCATTGTTGCGGTAATGTGTCTGTGTGAGATGGCGGCATGGTGTAAGAAGAACGGTATGACGGTATGGGATCAGATGATTGCTTTATATGAGAAATACGGTTATTTCAAGGAAAGCCAGTACTCTATCACCATGAAAGGCATTGACGGTGCGAAACAGATTGAAGAACTCATGAATAAATTAAGGAGCAATCCGCCCAAAAACTTCGGTGAGCTTAAAGTTAAGGAATTCAGGGATTATGATACCGGCAAGACTTTAAATCCGGAGACAGGTGCGGAAGGCGAGACAGGGCTTCCGCAGTCTAACGTGCTCTACTTTGATTTGACTAACGATTCATGGTGCTGCGCGCGTCCTTCAGGAACAGAGCCGAAGATTAAGTTCTACATGGGAGTGAAGGGAACAGGCTTAAAGGATGCAGAAGAGAAACTGAATCAGCTGACAGAGGATTTGAAGGCATATTTATAAGAAATAAAACAGAAAATAGGATCGTCCTGAATGTTCAGGGCGATTCTATACTATCGGGGGAAAATGGGCAATAATATTCTTAATATCAAAAATGTAAGGAAAACTATAAATTATCTGCACAAAAACGGAATTCGTCATGCATACTATGCGGCAAAAGAACGTATAGAGGAAGAAAGAAAGTCGGATTATATATATGAAGAGCCGAAAGAAGCAATTCTGGCGATGCAGAGAGACAGCTGGAAAAAGTTTCCATATCGCTTCAGCATCATAGTGCCGGCTTATGAAACCAAAGAAGAATATATGAGGGAACTGATAGACTCAGTCAGAAGGCAGAGTTATGAAAGATGGGAACTTATCATAACGGACGCCGGTACTAGCAGCGGCGTAGAGGAAATAGTGGCTGAATATCAGGAGAAGGAACATGAGAGGCGGATTCGCTATATCCGCCTGATAGAAAACAGGGGAATTTCTGAGAATACCAATGTAGGAATCGAGGCGGCGGAAGGAGATTATATCGGATTGCTGGATCATGATGATATACTGGCACCGGATGCTTTATACGAAATAGCAGATGTTATTTATAAAGCGAAGGAAGAGGGAAGACACCCTGCCATTATTTATTCTGATGAAGACAAGTTTACACACAACAACGTGTATAAAGAAGTAAATCAAAAATATGATTTTAATCTGGATTTGATTCTATCTAATAATTACATCTGTCATTTTATGGTGACAGAGGCGGCTTTGATGAAATCGATAAAATTACAAAGAAGGTATGACGGAGCTCAAGACTATAATCTGGTACTCAGAATCATAGACACACTGTTTGCATCGAGTGGTACGGATAATGTGACGGAACTGAATAAAATGGTGCTCCATGTTCCTAAAGTCTTGTATCATTGGAGATGTCATGAGAATTCTACGGCGGAAAATACTACCAGCAAAACATATGCATATGAGGCGGGAAAGGCGGCACTGGAGGATTTTTGTGAAAAAAGAGGCTGGAAAACGCAGGTCAGCCATTCGCTGCACCTTGGCTTTTATCAAATAAAGTATCTGCCGGATATGTTTTCGGTGCGTTCTGAAGTAGGACTCATAGGCGGCAGAATTCTGGATGGACAAAATAAAATAGTGTCGGGGATATATAATGAAAAAGGCGAAAAGCTATATGTAGGAGTCTATAAGGAATACAGCGGCGGAAGAACACACAGGGCGGCGCTTATGCAGGATTGTACTGCAGTAGATATACGCTGTGTGAGAGTGTGCAGTACATTACAACCGTTATTTGAACAAATAACAAGCGTTACTTATAGCGAAACAGGAAAACAGAAACTGGCAGATATTTCCGGAATTTCCTGCGATGAGGAAGGCTATAGGAAATTGAGTATGGAACTTGGCAGAGCGGCCGCCGAAATGGGATATCTGGTCGTATGGGACCCGTTGATTACCATAAGGCTGAAGTAAGTTTTCTTGACAAGAATTTCGACAGTATTATATTATTCTAATAAGAGAAAATATGACAGGATATCTGAGAATAATATAAGTATAATATACAATAGAATCCATGCTCTGCTATGATTTTTTGTCATGGATACAGTGCTATTGGATAAATTCAGCCGTAATAGCCGAATGAAAGAGGCAGAATATGATTAAAGACAACCAGAAATATTTTAATAGATTACATCTTTTATTGGATGCACTTGTTGTTGCCGCTTCATATATTCTTGCGTGGTACTTGAAGTTTGACAGTCCCTTTGCCGATATAGACCCGGAAATAGGCGTGCTTTCTCAGAGTACCTATTTTGAAATGCTCTATTATATTGTACCCGGATATGTAATTTTATGCTATTATTTCAAATTATATACTCCGAAAAGGGCAACTGCCCATAAATATGAGATTTTCAATATAATTCAGGCCAATACGGTGGGAGTCATCATGCTTATGGTGGGAATGTATGCAGTTAAGCAGATGGACTTTTCACGTAGTATGATGGGTATATTTTATATTTCAAATATTACCTTTACAGCAATATACCGCTCTATTCTCAGGCTTACGCTTCAGCATTTCAGAAATAAAGGTTTTAACCTTAAATACATTCTGCTGGTCGGTTATTCAAGGGCGGCGGAAGAATATATAAAAAGAATAAATTCCAATCCGCAGTGGGGCTACGTTGTGCGCGGCATTCTGGATGATTCGGTACCCAGAGGGGCGGTGTATAAGGGGGTCAAGGTGATAGGCTCTATTGATAACCTGCTGTATATTCTTCCTGAAAACAAGTTGGATGAGATAGCGATAACCTTATCATTGAACGATTATAACCGTCTGGAAAAAATAGTGGCGCTGTGTGAAAAGTCCGGCGTACACACAAAGTTTATTCCTGATTATCACAGCCTGTTCCCGAGCAGACCGTATACTGAGGATCTGATGGGACTTTCCGTTGTAAATATTCGATATGTTCCGCTGTCCAATACCTTGAACTGGATACTTAAAAGAGTTGTTGATATCGTGGTCGCATTAATTGGAGCTGTAGTCTCTTCACCTATTATGCTTATTTCGGCAATTGCGATTAAGTGCAGCAGCAAGGGGCCTGTAATATTCAAACAGGAGCGAATCGGCCTGCACAATAAACCGTTTATGATGTATAAATTCAGAACTATGGAAATACAGAAGTCAAGTACGGAGAAAAAGGGCTGGACGGTAAAAAATGACCCTCGTGTCACAAAAGTGGGGAAGCTGCTGCGCAGAACAAGTATGGATGAGCTTCCGCAGCTTTTTAATATCCTGAAGGGCGATATGAGCATAGTAGGACCCAGACCGGAAAGACCGCAGTTTGTAGAAAAGTTTAAAGAAGAAATTCCAAGATATATGGTAAAGCATCAGGTCAGGCCGGGACTTACCGGTTGGGCGCAGATTAACGGATATCGTGGTGATACCTCTATTAAACGGCGAATTGAGTATGATATTTTCTATATAGAGAATTGGACATTGGCTTTTGACATTAAAATTATGTTTTTGACTATCTTTAAAGGCTTTATAAATAAAAATGCCTACTAAAGTTATACTATTTATAAGCAGCCGGAATAATGGATGCTGCTGTTGCAGTGAATTTCTTAAGAAATTATAAAAATGGCTAAAAATGTTACAAAGTTGTTGCATTTGTTACAATATGTAGTATAATCTTATAGGGTAGTGGCATTATTTTGTGACCTGTGTATAAACAAGAAATCAGAGGAGTACACGATATGACAAAAAATAATAAAGATGCATATGAAGATGGAAAAAGAACTAAGAAGAAACCATCAGGAAAAAAGCCGGTCAAAAAAGAACTCAGTAAAAAAGAACAGGCAAAGAAAACGAGAAGAAGGGTAGTCCTCTTCACTCTTGAAATTTTGGTTCTGGTGGTTATGGTCATAGTGCTGTGGGGGGTTCTGAAAGGAGAGGGAACCGAACATGTAATAATTCGGGAAGAAGACATCGTGATTAATGAACCCGTGAAAGTGGCAGAGACGACAACGATGCGTGGATATCGTAACATTGCATTGTTCGGTGTTGACTCTACAAGCGGCTCATTAAAGAAGGGCACCAGAAGCGATACAATTATGGTTGCTTCCATAAATCAGGATACAGGCGAATGTAGATTAGTATCTGTTTATCGTGATACTTATTTGAATTTGAGCAATGATTCCTATAATAAATGTAATGCTGCTTATTCAAAAGGCGGTCCCGAGATGGCAATAAGTATGTTGAATATGAATCTGGATTTAAACATTACGGATTTTGTTACCGTAGGTTTTGGAGGACTGACGGATACGATTGATGCATTGGGCGGTGTTTATATTGATGTTCAGAGCAATGAGATTATACATTTGAATAACTATCAGTCATGTATTGCAGAAAACCTGAAGCGTCCGCATACTGAGGTGGAATCGGCAGGATATCAGCTTCTTGACGGTCTTCAGGCAACTGGATACTGCCGTATACGTTATACTGCCGGAGATGACTTCAGACGGGCGGAGCGTCAGAGAACGGTTTTAAGCGCCGTGGCGGATCAGGCAAAGAAAGCGCCTGCATCATCGCTTGTAAGCATTGCGAACAATGTTTTTAGCGAAGTCTATACTTCACTCAGCTTGCAGGAAATAGGTGAATTATTAACGGATATTTCCAAATATAATATTGAAGAGACCGAAGGCTTTCCTAAAGAAGAGTACAGAGCAACCGGAACGGTAAAAGGTGCAAGCTGTGTCATACCGGTGGATTTGGAAACGAATGTTAAGTGGCTGCATGAATTCCTTTTTAAAGACGATAGCTATGAACCGTCTGAAACAGTAAAAGAATGCAGCAGAAAGATTGCGGCAGATTGTGCAGAGGCGCTGCAAAAGAAGCAATAATAATCAAAAGTAAAGGGGCTGGCATTTCAGCCTCTTTCGTGTTATTATATACTAGATATTTGTGTAAGGGGGAAACACTTTGATAGATAATGTGGATGTCATCATCCCGACTTATAAGCCGGATCGGAAATTTTTGGAATTAATGGACAGTCTGGAGAATCAGACGGTTCCGGTTCATAGGATCATTATCATGAACACGGAACAGAAATATTTCGATCGTTTGATTTATGGTACTCATTTTTCAAAAAAATATAAAAATGTATTAGTTAAGCATCTGTCAAAGCGGGAATTCGACCATGGCCGTACAAGAAATAAGGCTGTAAACATTTCAGATACGCAGGCTTTTGTTATGATGACACAGGATGCTGTTCCGGCAGACGAGTTTATGCTGGAGAAGCTGATGGAAGCTTTGGAACCTGAAGATGTGGCGGTGGCATACGGCAGACAGCTCGCAGACGACAGTTGTTCGGCTGTCGAGCAGTATACGAGGAATTTTAATTATCCGGATGACAAGTGCGTAAAAACAAAAGCTGATATTGAGAGACTGGGAATTAAGACATTCTTTTGCTCTAACGTGTGTGCGGCATATAAAAGAAAGATTTTTGACTTATTGGGCGGATTTATCAATCATACTATATTTAATGAAGACATGATTTTTGCTGCAGGCGCTGTTTACGGCGGATATGGTATTGCATATCAACCGGAAGCAAGAGTATACCATTCACACGATTATAATAACGTAGAACAATTTCGAAGAAATTTTGATCTGGGGGTTTCTCAGGCGGATCATCCTGAGATTTTTGCAGATATTCCTTCCGAATCAGAGGGAATAAAGCTTGTAAAGAAGACAATCGCATACTTAAAAGATACAAAGCAAAAAAAACAGATTCCGGGTGTTATAATTAAGAGTGGATTTAAGTACATGGGATATCTGGCGGGAAAAAACTACAGAAGGCTGCCCATGAAAATTGTGATGAAATGCTCAGCCAATAAAGAATATTGGGAGCAGGACAGCTTAATTCGTGCAAATAAAGGAATTGATGCGACAAAAGGATATGGTGTGTCAGAGGAAGAATTGGCAGGGAGAGGAGAGAAGTTATAGATGTGTGGAATCGTAGGATATATTGGAACTAAGCAGGCGTCTCCCATCATTTTGGACGGCTTGTCCAGGCTGGAGTACAGGGGTTATGACTCTGCGGGAATAGCAGTCTTTGATGGGGAGAAAATAAATATCCGGAAGTCGGTGGGACGGCTTAAGATACTGGAAAATATGACACATGGCGGAGAGAATATGCCGGGGCTTTGCGGAATAGGTCATACCAGATGGGCGACGCATGGAGCGCCCAGTGATGTGAATGCGCATCCGCACTTTAATACGTCGGAAACGATTACTGTCGTACATAATGGAATAATAGAGAATTATTTACAACTGAGAAAGAAAATGACAGACAGAGGTTATAATTTTGTCTCCGAGACCGATACGGAAGTATTGGCTCATATGCTGGATTATTATTATAAAGGTAATCCCTTAGAGGCGGTATCCAAGGTACTTCATCGTGTAGAGGGTTCCTATGCGCTCGGAATCATGTTCGCCGATTGTCCGGATCAGATTTTCGCTGCAAGAAAGGACAGTCCTCTTATCGTGGGACAAAACGAGGACGGCTGCTTCATTGCTTCGGATGTTCCTGCCATTCTGAAATATACCAGAAAAGTATATTATGTGGATAATCAGGAAGTTGTAAGGCTTCGTGCCGACCACATGCATTTTTACACAGTGGACGAAGAGGAATTGAAGAAAGAACCCGTTATGATTGATTGGGATGCGAATGCAGCTGAAAAAGCAGGGTATGAGCATTTCATGTTAAAAGAGATGTATGAGCAGCCCAAAACGGTTTCAGATACATTGACTCCAAGAGTCAAAGGGAATGATATTGTAATAGAAGAGCTGAATATGACAGATGACGAGTTAAAAGCAATCCGTAAGATACATATTGTTGCCTGTGGCTCCGCTTATCATGCGGGTATGACGGGAAAATATGTTCTGGAAGGTCTGGCAAGAATTCCCGTGGAGGTTGACCTTGCTTCGGAGTTCCGTTATCGTAATCCGATTTTGGAAGAGGGGGCCATGGTAGTTGTAATCAGCCAGTCGGGTGAGACTGCCGATACATTGGCGGCGCTGAGAGAATCGAAGGCGAGAGGCTTCAAGGTGCTTGGAATTGTCAATGTAGTGGGAAGCTCTATAGCCAGAGAAGCGGATAATGTTATGTATACATGGGCAGGTCCTGAAATAGCAGTAGCGACAACGAAGGCTTACAGCGCCCAGCTTGTTGCATTATATCTTTTGGCATTGAAGCTCGGAAAAGTAAGAGGAAAGATATCGGAGACCGATTTTGCCGCTATGCTGGATGATTTGAAGTGTCTTCCCGACCAGATTGAATTGCTGTTAAATAATAAATTGAAAATACAGAAATTTGCAAACCGTTATATTGGCGCTAAGGATGTATTTTTCATAGGACGTGGCATTGATTATGCGATTTCTTTGGAAGGCTCGCTGAAATTAAAGGAAATATCATATATTCATTCGGAGGCATATGCGGCCGGTGAATTGAAGCATGGCACTATTTCCCTGATTGAAGAAGGAACGCTGGTTGCGGCGGTAGCTACACAGCCTGATTTATATGCTAAAACCATAAGTAATATGGTAGAAGTGAAAGCAAGGGGCGCTTTTGTATTGGCTGTTACATGCGAGGCTAATAAGGAGATTGAGAAAGCGGCAGACTATGTAATTTATATTCCGGAAACCAATCCATATTTTGCCAATTCGCTGGCTATTATTCCTTTGCAGCTGTTTGGATATTATGTTGCTGTAGGAAAAGGCTGCGATGTTGATAAACCGAGAAATCTGGCGAAATCGGTTACTGTTGAATAGGATATTGGATTACGTGCGAGTCTGGGCGTAAGCGCAAACTTGCGGGTGAAAAATTTATTTTTCACCCTTCACAAAAAATAAAAATTTTCATCACAATTTATACACAATTGATAGTTATACTGTGTTCATAGTCAATGAGAAATTTCTCGATTGCCTAGACAGCAATAAGGAAGAAGGGAGTTTTTATTATGTATGAAGGGCAAATTCCGGATATGATTAACAGTAGTACGGAAAACAGGGAAAATGACGGGGGATTAATGCTTACTGAGGGAAGATTCAGTTCGCAGAATACAGGTAATGCCAATGGCAATATCAATACTAACAGTAATAGCAATATCAATACTGGCAGCAATGTCAATAATTATGGTAATGTCAATGCCAATGTTTCGAATGCCAATATGGGCACTGCTAATCAGACGAACGGCTATTACGCCGGTACGAACCATGATTACAGATATGCTCAGGGAACATGGCAGAATCCGAATTATGGACAGAGTACAGGCAGCTATCAGTATAGTAATACCTATCCGAATGATCATGGAAAGGTAAAGCAGGAGAAGAAGAAAAAGGAAAATAAAGGCGGCGGATATTTTAAGAAAGCGCTGGTCAGTATTTCTTTGGGACTGTTATTCGGTATCTGCGCAGGACTTGGTCTGTATGCGGTAGAAGCGATTACCGGCAAGACAGACGAGGACCGGGAGCAGGTTGAAGAGGTAATCAGCCAGGATTCTGTTACGGAAACGTCAAATACGGATTCCGGGCAAGAGGATGAGATTAAGGATGAAGGTGAAGAAGAGGTATCCTATTCCATAAATGAATCGGATATTGTGAAAACTCAGACTATTACAACGGTTGTATCCGATGTGTCGGAAATGGTCGCTTCCGTTATGCCGGCAGTAGTGTCCATTAATAATACCTATACCGAAAGGATATCATATTTCGGTCAGACGTTTACAAGCGAAGCTCAAGCCAGCGGCTCGGGTATCATCGTAGGTGAAAACGATGTGGAACTTCTGATAGTAACGAACTACCATGTAGTTGAGGGTTCAGAAAAGCTGGGCGTAGTATTTGCAGATGGCAGTGAAATAGAAGCTTCCGTAAAAGGCATGGATAGAGATATGGATTTGGCGGTAATTGCGGTGCCGCTTGAAAATATTCTTAATTCTACATTGAATAAGATTGCCATTGCAACGCTTGGTGATTCCGATGCCCTGAAAGTCGGGGAGCCTGCGGTTGCAATCGGAAATGCACTGGGTTACGGACAGTCCGTTACAACCGGATGTATCAGTGCGTTGAACAGAGAAATGGAGCTTGAAGACGGCAGTACGGGAATATTCATTCAGACAGATGCTGCAATCAATCCGGGCAATTCCGGTGGCGCTCTTCTGAACGTAAAGGGAGAAGTAATAGGTATCAATTCCAATAAAATCGGCGGCGAGGTTATTGAAGGAATGGGTTATGCCATACCGATTTCGGCTGCAAGCCCTATTATTGCCGATTTGATGCTGAAAGAAACAAGGAATAAAGTTGCGAAGGACGAAAGAGGTTTTCTGGGTATCTCAGGTATCAGCGTTACGGAGGAACTGGCGGATGATTATGGTATGCCAAGGGGATTATACATCACAAAGGTATATGAAGGCACACCGGCAGAGGAGATAGGACTGAAAAAGGGAGATATTATTACCTCTTTTGATGGCGAAGAGATATCATCGATGGATGAATTGTATATGTTGTTGGAATACTATGCTAAAGGAGATACGGTGGAACTGGTAGTTATGAAAGCGGGAAATAACGGGTATCGCAGCACAAAAGTGAGCGTTACGCTTGGTGATAAATCCGCGCAGTAAATTTGAAAGACGGCGACATATATATTTATAAATGAGGCATGCTTGCAATTCGGTATAAGCATGCCTTGTTAATATTATAGGAAATTATGCTGCTGAATGACGATTTTTTATTTTGTTTTTTAGAAAAACTTAACTTGTAGTAGACTTGATTTTATACTATGATTAAAGAAGTGCATAAGTTGAAAAATCAGAGATTTTTCAACTGCACTTGTTCAGTTTATGCAACAGTTTGGTGCAAAAGCGCTTATTGCGCTGCAAAAACCCGCATGTAACAAGCATTAAAAATATATTTGGGATCAGAAAGGTATGGAAACGGACATGAACGATGATGAGAGGATAGATCAGGATAAAAAGGAAGAGAATATATGGGATTTCAGGGAATTGGAAGATGTAGACGCGCAGAAAGCGGAATTGTTGAACGCTGATTCAGGCGGAAAAGAGAAAAAGGATGAAGAAAAGCAGGACGAGTATGAAGAAGTCTGCTTTATCTGCAGAAGACCGGAAAGCAAAACGGGTAAGATGTTCAAGCTGCCAAACAATATTTGTGTCTGCAATGACTGTATGCATAAGACGATGGATACGGTAAGCCAGTTTGATTATCAGGGAATGTTGAATCATCCGGGACTTCCGAATGGCAATATGGCTGATTTTAATAACGGAAAAGGTTTTCCAAGCATCAGTTTCGTAAATCTGGCGGACTTGCAGGGAGACGGCGGGATTCCGAATAAGCAGAAGCTTAAGAAGAAAAAGTCTAAAGAGAGTGCACCTGTCATAGATATTAAGAATATTATGCCGCCGCATAAGATTAAGGCGAAGCTGGACGAATACATAGTAGGGCAGGAGCATGCCAAAAAGGTAATGTCAGTAGCAGTCTATAATCATTATAAAAGGGTTGCTACAGGCACAATGGATGAGATTGAAATTGAGAAATCCAATATGCTGATGATAGGACCGACGGGCTGCGGAAAGACATATCTGGTCAAGACTCTGGCACGCCTGTTGGATGTACCGCTTGCGATTACGGACGCAACGTCGCTGACAGAGGCAGGTTATATCGGCGACGATATTGAAAGCGTTGTATCCAAACTTCTCGCAGCAGCGGAAAATGATGTGGAAAGGGCAGAGCAGGGAATAATTTTTATCGATGAGATTGACAAGATTGCCAAAAAGAAGAATAACAATTCCAGAGATGTGAGCGGAGAATCCGTGCAGCAGGGTATGCTGAAACTTTTAGAGGGGGCGGATGTGGAAGTGCCGGTAGGGGCAAATTCAAAAAATGCCATGGTGCCGCTTGCTACTGTAAATACCAGAAATATTCTGTTTATCTGCGGCGGGGCTTTTCCTGATTTGGATGACATCATTAAGCAGCGCTTGAATAAGAAGACATCTATAGGCTATAATGCGCAGCTGCGTGATTCTATTGATAAAGAAAAGAATATTTTGAGTAAAGTGACGGTTGAGGATATTAAGAAATTCGGTATGATTCCGGAATTCATCGGCCGACTTCCGATTATTTTTACCTTGGAAGGCTTAGGCAAGGACATGATGGTCAAAATTTTGAAAGAACCCCGGAATGCAATTTTGAAGCAGTATCAAAAACTGCTGGAGTTAGACGAGGTCAGGCTGGAATTTGATGATGGCGCTTTAGAAGCAATTGCAGAGAAAGCAATGGAGAAGGATACCGGAGCCAGAGCTTTGAGGGCGATTATTGAAGAATTTATGCTGGATATCATGTATGAAATTCCCAAGGATGACAATATCGGAACAATCACGATTACGAGAGAGTATATCGAGGGCACAGGAGGACCGATTATAGGCTCACGCATATAATAATGGTAAGTAAAGTTGGTGTAAAGAGCAGATAAGAATGACTTGTAAAGAAGCAATCCTCTCAAATGATTATGCAGATATCATTTTAGATTTCACTCTGTCCAATGATCTGCTGGCAAGGTTGAACTATGACTATTGTTTCCGCAGTATCGATGATGAATTTGGAATTGCCCATGTAGAGAGACAAAAGATCCCTGCGCTTTCTATCGGAGTATACAATTATGTATCCATACCTAAACTGTATGGGCTGATGGAGACCTTTAATGCGGAAAATCTGGTAGAGATGGGAAATATAAGAATACAGAATCCGCCGTTGTCTTTGCAGGGCAAGGGAGTTATTATCGGTTTTATTGATACCGGTATCCGTTATCAGCTGGATGTTTTCAGGGATGAGGAGGGAAACAGCCGGATAAGGTCTATTTGGGATCAGACTATACAAAGCGGAGAACCGCCGGAAGGTTTCTTATATGGAACGGAATATACCCGTGAGGAAATCAATCAGGCGCTGTTAAGCGACACTCCGCTTGATATTGTTCCTTCAACGGATGAAAACGGACACGGAACCGCGATGGCATCCGCGGCAGCCGGCAGTATATTAACTCAGGGATTAACATTTCGTGGGGCAGCTCCGCAGACGGATATTGCGGTTGTGAAACTCAAAGGGGCTAAGGATTACCTGAGGGATTTTTATGTTATTGATGATACGGCTGTTGCCTATCAGGAAAATGATATAATGGAGGCGATTAAATACCTCGAACAAATGGCAGTCGTCTTCAGAAGACCGGTAGTTATAGTGCTGGGTATCGGAACCAACATGGGCAGTCACACCGGAGCTTCTCCTCTTGGTGTATACATGAATAAGGTTGCAGCAAAAAGAAGCCGGGCGATAGTTGTATGCGGTGGAAATGAGGGTGATAAAGAACATCATTACAGCGGAACTGTGCCGGATCAGGTAGAAATACGTGTGGAACAGAATACAAAAGGCTTTTGCATGGAACTATGGGGATGCAGGGTAGATTCTTACGTTGCTTATATCCGCACTCCGGGCGGAGAAATGACACCTGTTATTGATTTCCGCAATGGGGTTGACAGGGAAATTTCCTTTCTTTTTGATAAAACAAAAATCTATGCGGGGATAGTATTGGTGGAACAAGGCTCGGGAGAAGAACTTATCTTTTTCCGGTTTTTAAATCCCACGCCGGGCGTATGGAGCGTGATCGTGTCGCCTTCGGAACAGGAGAGACTGCGCGGAACAGGATGTTTTAATATGTGGCTCCCGATTACGGAATTTATAGATGGGGCGGTGGAGTTTCTGAAACCAAGTCCGGAGATGACACTGACAGAACCCTCCAATGTAGAGAATGTCATTACCATTTCAGCTTATAATGGTTTGAACGGAAGCTGGTTTCCGGAATCAGGAAGGGGATATTCCAGAAATAACCTGATAAAACCTGATTTGTCAGCGCCCGGAGTACAGGTTTCAACAGCTGTCGGAAACAGAACCGGCTCAAGTCTGGCGGCAGCGCTCAGTGCAGGATGCATTGCACAGTTTATGGAGTGGGCAATCGTAGAGGGCAATGCGCCTCTTGTTGAAAGTAAGGGCATTAAAAGTTATTTCATACGCGGGGCTGTACGGGAGAACAATATAGTATACCCTGATAAAAGGTGGGGATACGGAAAAATAAACGTCAACGGAACATTTGAGGCGTTGGCTAGATTGTAGGGTAAAGATATATGGCTTGGGGCTGAAAGGCTTATGAAAGGACATAGTTGATATGATTTACGCGGTTTTGGCAGCAACAATTTTTTTGATGGACCTGATGATTAAGAATTGGATCGAAAGAGAAGGGACAGAGGGAAAAGAAAGAAAAATAGGAAACGGTCTTTTGCTTCTGCGCAAACACCATAATAAAGGGGCGTTTCTAAATGCGGGAGAGGGGAAAAGTACGTTTGTAACTCTTCTCTCCATTGCACTGACACTTGCTATGACTGTGGTATTTCTTGTGACATTCAGTTTCAGGGGAAGCAGGCTGCTGAAAACCGGGCTTGCCATGCTTTTAGGCGGTGCATACAGTAATACTTATGACCGTATACACCGGCATTATGTGGTTGATTATGTCAGCTTTCCTGTGAAGAATGAGGCTGTCAGACGTATAATCTTCAACATTTCTGACTTCTGCATTATGATAGGCGCTCTCTGCATGGTTCTGGGAAGCAGATAAAATACGATGCCGTGAACCTGCACTATGCAGTGATGATAGTGCCGCTTTTGCCCAGAATGGCATCGGATACGGTATCCAGTGAAGTAATAAGTACGCTTCCTGCCGGATTGGATTCCAGATATGAAATAGCGGCTTCAATTTTCGGAAGCATTGTGCCTTTTTCGAACTCTCCTTTTAATATATCATTTTTTGCTTCTGTTATGGTCAGATTCTTTATCGGAGTCTGTCCGTCCTTTCCGAAATTCCTATATACATAAGGTACGCTTGTCAGTATAATTAATTCGTCTGCTTTTAAGTCTCCTGCCAATTTGCCGGCTATGGAATCTTTCTCTATTACGGCGGAAGCTCCTTTTAATATGTGATTCTGTTCAATGACAGGGATGCCGCCGCCACCGCAGGCTATAACAACCTGACCTGCATCTGCAAGTGTACGGATGGCATCAATTTCCACGATGTCTATCGGCTTTGGAGCCGCAACCACACGACGGAAGCCCTTGCCGGGTTCTTCCTGCACATAATTACCTTTTCTTGTCTCTGATTCGGCATCTTCCTTAGACATATATCTGCCGATAACCTTAGTCGGCTCATAGAATGCTTCGTCATAGGGGTCTACCGTGACCTGCGTAAGGATAGTGCTGACGGTTTTGGAAATACCGCGGCTCAGCAGCTCGGTACGCAGTGCATTCTGAATATCGTAGCCCACGTAACCCTGGCTCATGGCCGAGCAGACACACATTGGCGCGGGGGTGTAATCAATGTAGACACGACGTAGTTCGGTCATGGCCTTGTGAATCATACTGACCTGAGGACCGTTGCTGTGCGTAATTGTCAGCTGATAATCCGCTTCTACCAAATCTGCAAGCGCTTTTGCAGTTATTTTTACGGCATCCCACTGCTCTAATGTGGTATAGCCCAGTGCTTCATGTCCAAGAGATACGACTGCTTTCTTTTTGCTCATAAGAATAAACCTTCTTTTCTGAATATGTGCGACAGTAAACTGTCGAGCCTGCGTTTATTGTATCAAAAATCAGCCCAAAAAGCAACCAGATTCAGGTTGACAGTTTTATCATCAATTAGTAATATAATAGTATGGAGATATTTCTTGAATATATGATAAAAAAAATACAAATAGATGAAATAACATAAAAATTAGCGCAGTAAGGAATAAATGCGCCAAATATAAATAAAGGGAGGTTCACAATGCTTTACATAGGTGTAGATTTAGGAACATCAGCAGTTAAACTACTTTTAATGGACGGCAGCGGTAAGATAGAAAATATCGTTTCCAAAGAATATCCGTTGTATTTTCCTCATCCGGGCTGGTCAGAACAGAAACCGGAAGATTGGTATGAGCAGACGATGATAGGAATTAAGGAGCTGCTTAAGGATTTTGATAAAAGTCAGGTGGCGGGTATCAGCTTCGGCGGACAGATGCACGGTCTGGTTATTCTGGATGATAAAGACGAGGTCATAAGACCTGCTATATTGTGGAATGACGGAAGAACTTATGAAGAGTGTGATTATCTGAACAATGTTATCGGAAAAGAAAAACTTTCGGAGTATACGGCGAATATTTCTTTTACCGGTTTTACTGCTCCTAAAATTCTTTGGGTAAAAAATAAGGAGCCTGAAAACTTTGCCAGAATTCAGAAAATCATGCTGCCTAAGGATTACATAGCTTACAAACTTACAGGAGTTCATTGTACGGATGTATCAGATGCTTCCGGTATGCTGATTTTCGATGTTAAGAACCGCTGCTGGTCTAAAGAAATGTGTGAAATCTGCGGCGTTAAGGAAAGCCAGCTTGCCGCAATCTATGAAAGCTACGAAACTGTCGGCTGCGTTCTGCCTGAAATTGCAGCGGAATTGGGAATTTCGACAAATGTAAAAGTAGCAGCAGGCGCAGGAGATAATGCGGCGGCAGCAGTAGGAACGGGAACGGTTGGAGACGGTATGTGCAACATTTCACTTGGGACAAGCGGAACGATTTTCATATCCTCCAATAAATTCGGCGTGGATAAATACAATGCGCTGCATGCTTTTGCACATGCGGACGGACATTATCATCTGATGGGGTGTATGCTTAGTGCGGCATCCTGTAATAAATGGTGGATGGATGAAATTATCGGAACTACCGATTATAGCTCACAACAGAAGGAAATAACCGGGCTGGGAGAAAATCATGTGTATTTTCTGCCATATCTGATGGGAGAGCGTTCTCCGCATAACAATCCCAATGCGCGGGGAACTTTCATCGGTATGACTATGGATACTACAAGAGCCGATATGACACAGGCGGTTTTGGAAGGTGTTGCATTTGCTTTGAGGGATTCTTTTGAGGTAGCAAAATCGCTCGGCATCAAAATTGACAGAACGAAAATCTGCGGCGGAGGCGCGAAAAGTCCTCTTTGGAAGAAGATGATTGCCAATATACTTAATCTGAAAGTAGACGTAATCGAAAGTGAAGAAGGACCGGCTATGGGCGGCGCTATGTTAGCTGCTGTTGCCTGTGGGGAATATGCTGATGTAGTAGAAGCAGCTGGTAAAATTGTAAAAGTAGTAGATACTGTAGAACCTGAACCGGAGCTGGTTGCAAAGTATGAAGCGCGCTATCAGCAGTTCAAAGAAATCTATCCTGCCTGTAAGGAGCTTTTTGACAAGATACAGTAAAAATATAGAATAGAAAAGGAGTTGATGTAATTATGGAAATTAAAAAAATTACTGACCCTGCATTTAGAAAATATGGCAGAGTAGTACAGGGAATTGATTTTAGTGATTTGGTTGAGGCGATTAAAAAAGAGACGCCTTTACCGGAGGGAGTTGCTTATGAGCCGTCAATCGCGGCGCTTGAAGCGACAGCTTGTGCCAAAGAACTGCAGAAGAAGACATACGGAGAGCTTCCGATTGAGGTGGGATACTGCAACGGTCATAATTATAAGCTGAATGCAATTGAGTATCACAGAAGTTCCGAGATTAATGTAGCGGCTACGGATGCCATATTGATTGTTGGGATGCAGCAGGATATTACGGATGATTTTACATATGATACATCTTTGATGGAGGCGTTTTTGGTTCCCGCCGGAACAGCGGTTGAGGTCTATGCGACAACTCTTCATTATGCACCATGCAGCGCTGATGACGGTGGATTCAAGGTAGGTATTGTTCTGCCTGCAGGTACGAATTATCCTTTAAAAGATAAGCATGAAGGATGGGAAGATGCCCTGATTACGGCACAGAATAAATGGCTTATCGGACATGCTGAAGGCGGACTGGACGCGGGTGCGCATATTGGACTTGTCGGAAAGAATCTGGATATCAGAGAATGAAAATTACCGGTAGCCCCGGTTAAAAGGAGGATATAATAATATGAACAATTTACCAAAAGTAAAAATCGGTATCGTAGCCGTAAGCCGCGACTGTTTTCCGGCGTCTTTGGCGGTGAACAGAAGAAAAGCATTGGTGGAAGCTTACAACAAGGCATATGATGCGGCGGATATCTATGAGTGTCCTGTATGTATAATTGAAAGCGAAATTGACATGGTAAACGCTCTTAAGGACATTAAAGATAACGGCTGTAATGCTCTTTGCGTATATCTTGGAAATTTCGGACCTGAAATTTCAGAAACCCTGCTCGCTAAACATTTTGAGGGTCCCAAGATGTTCGTGGCAGCTGCCGAAGAGTCTCAGAATGACTTGATTCAGGGACGTGGTGATGCATATTGCGGTATGCTGAATGCAAGCTATAACTTAAAGCTCCGCAATGTTAAAGCATATATTCCGGAATATCCGGTAGGCGATGCTGAGGACTGCGCACAGATGATTCATGAGTTTATCCCGATTGCACGTGCTATTGCAGCGCTTTCCAGCCTGAAGATTATTTCTTTCGGTCCCCGTCCGCTTAACTTCTTGGCTTGTAATGCACCGATTAAGCAGCTTTACAATCTGGGTGTAGAAATTGAAGAGAACTCAGAACTTGACTTGTTTGAAGCATTCAATAAGCATGAAGGAGACTCACGTATTCCTGATATCGTAAAGGATATGGAAGCAGAGCTGGGCAGCGGAAACAATAAACCTGAAATTCTGCCTAAGCTTGCGCAGTACGAATTGACGCTGCTTGACTGGATAGAAGCACATAAAGGATACAGAGAGTATGTTGCAATCGCAGGAAAATGCTGGCCGGCATTCCAGACACAGTTTGGATTCGTTCCGTGTTATGTAAACAGCCGTCTGGCAGGAAGAGGTATTCCGGTATCATGTGAAGTTGATATATACGGATGCTTAAGTGAGTTCATCGGCGAGGCGGTAAGTGATGATATCGTTACGCTGCTTGATATCAATAATTCCGTACCTAAGGATATGTACAAAGAATCCATCGAGAATAAATTCAATTATAAATTTACTGATACTTTCATGGGCTTCCATTGCGGAAATACATGTTCTAAGAAGCTGTCTAAGTGCAGCATGGAATACCAGATGATTATGGCAAGAAGTCTGCCTGAAGAGGTAACGCAGGGTACTTTGGAAGGAGATATCATTCCAGGCGACATCACATTCTACCGTCTGCAGAGTACAGCAGATAACATTCTGCGTGCATATGTGGCTGAAGGAGAAGTTCTTCCGGTTGCTACCAAATCCTTCGGCGGCATTGGCGTATTTGCAATTCCTGAGATGGGAAGATTTTATCGCCATGTATTGATTGAGAAGAATTATCCTCATCACGGTGCGGTTGCTTTCGGACACCATGGAAAAGCTCTCTTTGAAGTATTTAAATACATTGGAGTGGATGTAAGTGAAATCGGATATAACCAGCCGAAGAACCTGCCTTATCCGACAGAGAATCCTTTTGCATAATATAATTAAAAAAAGTAAGATAAAGGTCATAAAAAATCTCGCAAGTTCGCTTGCGAGATTTTTGCTGTTCTATAATTTGTTGTTGCGCTTCATGATATTTTACAATTCAGAATATATAATATTACGTAATAGCATCTAATATTGTACCGGTATCAACAGATCCGTAATTGCCCTGGCTTGTATAAGACTTCGCATTCAAAGATTCGCCCTGTGTAGCATAACGGTAAATCTTGTTGACTCTGTCTGTCATCTTTTCTGAAAAAGAGTATACACTGGTAAACATATTCTTAACATTGCTCATATCGGATTCTTTGAACTTCGTTTCATCAAGGGACAGTGACTTGTCGGAATTTACCGTAATACCCATCTTTGCAAATGCACTCTTATTGCTGTTTATGAGGTCCTTCAAATAACCCGCCTGATTTTTAACATTGGAGTTATCGCTTGCGGAAGCCTTTTTTATAAGGGAGTTGTAATCATTGACCATGGTAGATACCGCGTCATATACTTTGTTCTTATTGTTATTGTTAATCTCCATGTTTCCAAGATTATTAACTGACTTATAAAGAGCATTTGCCAAATTAGCTGCCGAATCATCTTTAACAGTCTTTGAAGCTTCTTTTTTGGAGGCGCTGTCGGTTGAAGAAACGCTTCCTGTAGTACCTGCATACTTTGCTTTGGAAGAGGTAACTGCTTCACCGTCTCCTGCAGTACGGTATATTTTGCTTGCCCTGTCTGCAGCCCTGCTCGCAAATGAATTATTGCCCTGGAACAAAGTTTTCATAGTAGGCACATTGGTAGCTCCGGTCTTTTCATTCACTTTCTTGAAAGTATCCTCGTCGATAGATAATGTGCGGTCTGAATTCATCGTAATTCCGATTTTAGCGAATAACTTATAATTCTGATAAGTATAGTCGTTCAGAGCATCTGCCTGTGCCTGAACACTGGAATTTTTGCTCTTGGAAGCAGTAGTTATAAAGGAATTGTAATCCTTTATAAAAGCTGACACTTCATCATATAATTTGTCAATATTTCCCTCGCTGTAATCAAGATTGTTCATTTTAGACGAGGTTTCATAAAATTTTCTCGCTGCGCTGGCAGATGCAGCGTCTTTTGTTTTTTGCGATTTCTTTGCTTCTGAAACAGAGGACTCGTCTTCGTTCGCGGCTTTCTGCTTTGCATAGTATGCCTTCATCATTTTGCCATAACTGCCGTTTTTGATAGAAGCGTAGTCACTTAAGAGGCTGGAGCCGTCGAAGCCGCCCGCACCTCCTGCAGAAGATGCTCCTGAACTTAATAAGTTGGAATAAACATCCCCAACACCTGAGTTTAAGCCTGATAGACTGATTCCCATATTTATCACTCCTTTGATTTTCTGCAACAGAAAGTATATCAGCCGTACTTTCTATTGTGCTTGCCTATCGACATCCATGTCGAGTTTACAGATTCTTTCTTATATATATTATCTCGGATTTTATTACAGTTTGTAAAGAGGTAAATTGAAAATTTTTAAACTTTTTTAACTTTTTTACTACAATTTTTGTATCGTTTATGACGTATGAATAAATATCTGCCGCATATGAGATTTAACTTGCAGAGTTTGGATTATTAAGTCATAATATAAAGAAAACAATGTATGAAAATGGGAGGCAGAGGAACATATATGAAAAATCCGGGAAATGAATTGCTGCAGTTTTTGGGCGGACTTGCCATGTTGATTGTGGGGCTTTATATTCTGGCGCAAAAGGTTATTGTTTCATCATCACTTTTTGGTGGCATGAGACTTGGCGGTCTGAGTATGAGCAATGGTATGATTATGATACCGCTTATTATAGGAATTATTTGGATGTTTGCTTCCGGCGGAAGCTTTATATCTAAAGTATTTACCGGTATGAGCGTGCTTCTTATTGTTGCGGCAATAGTTATCTCAACGAACATATATCTTGTGAATATTTCATTATATGAATGGGTTATAATTTTGGTGCTTATTTTTGGCGGAGTGGGAATACTTGCTAAAATCCTGCTTGCTTCCCGCCCCGGAAAGACGGGGGAAAAGGCGGATAATGAAGAGATAGATGACAACCGGAAGAGAGCGATTGAAATGGAGAAGCAGATAGATAAGGAGATAGAACAGATTAAAAAAGAACAGTAGAAAACAATGGAAACAAAGGAAATAATAGAAATAATAGAATCCACACTTTGCGTGAATTCTATTGTCATGATAAAAGTCCTGTAAAATATTTTCAAAGATTGGAGTTCGTCGGCATATACTGTATAAACGATAGTATAGGGTGATTTTCATGAGCGAAAATAAAAGGACGTGGAATGATAAAATCAAACTTGTTTTAAATGAGTTGGAAGGCAGGATTAATGCAGAAAACGCAGCTACAGAGGGGATAAAGAAGCGAAAGAGCAAAAACAACAGAAAATGCAAATATAACAGAAATAACAAGAAGTCCCGCAAGTTTCAGAACAAAGAATGCCCGGCGAAAGAAGAGATGAATAAGGCAGAGTTCAGACAAGATATTATAATGCATGCCGTAATGTCTGTAGCATTTCTGCTTGCTGCAATGGCACTGATCCGAGGTGTTGTCAGGGTATTGCCGAATTCAGTTACTGTCAGCAATTCAGTAAATGGGAGAGAACTTCCTATTTACTGCGTAGAGACGGATAAAAAACAGATTGCGCTCAGCTTTGACGCGGCATGAGGGGACGGTCAGTTGCGGTAAAAGTTGTCGGTTGTACATATATTATTTTTAAATATTTTTGGCGATTGTATAGTGACATTGTATTTTGTTTGTGATACAATTTTCTATTATAGGAAATTACGCCATAGCGTAAATCATTCCAATGAGAATGCGAAGCATTCTCTGAATCATCGCTGCTGAGCGACGATTTTTTATCGAATTTAAGAAGGAGGTGAAACGATATGACAAATAATGAATTTTTGCTGGCGATGTCCGATATTATGGATAAGAAGCTGAGAGCAGAATTACAGCCGCTGAAAAATGAGATACAGGACATGGGAGGCGAAATGCAGAACATGAGAAGCGAAATGCAGGAACTGAGAAGCGAAATGCAGAACATGAGAAGCGAAATGCAGGAACTGAGAAGCGAAGTGCGGAATGAAATCCATCAGCTAAAGCTGTTTCAGGAGAATGTTATTCTTCCGCGGCTGGAAACAATTGAGTCCTGCTATCTTGATACCTATCGCCGTTACAGGGATAACGCCGACAGGATGGAAGCAGTTTATGATGATGTCGATATCATGAAAAAAGTGCTCGCAGAACACAGCAAACAACTCCAAAAATTGGCGTAGTTTTTCACAATTCAGATTATCTGTAAATCTTTAGGGTTCATCGTCAAAACGATAGACCACTTTTATCTTGTTATCCTGATAGATTCTGATTTCATGGAGCATTGAAGTTACGATTTCTCTGTCAAGATGTTCCACTTCTCGATATTCCAGTATATGCTGAACCCATGGTATAGATAAAATATCTGTCAGTTCCTGTATGCTTTTTCGGGATTCCGGACTTTCGAGTTGTTTCTTCAGAAGTCCTTCTTTGAGCGTATAGTCTTGTCTGTAAGCGATAAATTCTTCTTTGGAAAGAAGTTCTTCCCGATAATCTTCATAGACGCTTTTTTTCAGTATCCGAATCCGGTTCAGTTCAGCAAGTATTCGTGTTTTTTCATGTTCGTATTCGGGCTTTATGGTAAAATTTTCTGATTTCAGGGTCATTATGACTTCTTCAGGGGTGTTCACTTGATGCAGAATTTCATTCAAATCTGCCAGCAGGATATGTTCCAACGTTTTATACGGTATTTTATGCGGCGTACAGGCATGCCGACCGGAACGCACATAGCTTCCGCAATAGTAACAGGTTCCGGAAGAGTTGTTTTTTTTAACGAGCGCCCGGCCGCAATCCCCGCATTTTAAAAAGCCTGCCAGAACAGACGGATTGGAAGTCAGGTCAAGGCTTCTGGTCCGGCGGTTCAGCAAGTCCTGTGTTTTTTTCCATGTATCTTTATCGATGATCGCGTCATGAGTTCCCGGCACGATAATCCAGTCTTCAGGTTGTTTGGCCTGAACTTTTCCTCTCATCTGCTGATATTTCCGGCCCTGAACCATGTTTCCGAGATACATTTCGTTCTGCAGAATACGGTGGATGGTCGAATAGCTCCAATAAGATGAGTTATCTATATGGTTAGCGTTCCGGTAATGCTCACCGTTTGCTCTTTTATAGGCGGAAGGGCAGAGAATGCCTTCCTCATTTAATAAGCCTGCAATTCTGAGTTTCCCATAACCTGCGTTGTAGAGGCTGAAAATTCTGCGTACTATGTCAGCGGCATATTCGTCGATGACCAGTCTGTTCTTATCAGAAGGGGACTTCTTATAGCCATAGGAAGTAAATGCTCCGATGAACTCGCCGGCCTTCTGCTTTGTAAGAACGGAAGCGTGGATTTTCCGGGAAATATCCCGGGCATACTGTTCGTTAAAAATATTCTTGATGGGAAGGAGCATATCATACGCCTGCTCAAAGCTGTCAATATTATCCGTGACAGAAATGAATCTGACATTCCGTTCCGGAAAATATCGTTCCAGATATCTTCCTGTATCTATGTAATCGCGCCCGAACCGGGACAGATCTTTTACGATGACGCAGTTGACTTTTCCGGCATCGATATCGTCTATCATCCGCCGAAAAGCGGGACGGTCATAATTCGTTCCGGAGAAGCCGTCGTCAATATAAATATCGTATACAAGCAGGGTTTCTCTGCCTTTTAGGTAATCGGCGAGGAGTTTTTTCTGATTGCTGATGCTGTCGCTTTCCGCCTTGTCGCCGTCGTCTCTGGATAATCTGATATATTCCGCTACATGAAAAAGATGCTCTTTTTTCATAAAAATACTCATGCCTATACCCCCTGTGCGCTTTAGCGCATATACTAATCAATAGTTCCTGACAATGGAATCATTTCCTGGATTCTATTGTATGAAAGTTTACTTTCAAACTTTTTTTTCTTCTTGCAATAACGCTGCTTCTTGACCCGAAGGGGGAAAAAGATGCGACCGGATAATCTGCTCCATAAGTTCTGAGACGGTTATATCTCCCAGAAATTCTCTTTCAATCGTGTAATCCGCTGTTTCCTGTACTTTCTGCTGCAATGCATTCAAACCTCAATGGTATGGTCTCTTATAACAATATACGGCGTTTGACTGACCGATTATGTCCTTTTTTCGAAAAGTTTTTTGAAGAAAATTTTACGGAGAAAAATTTTTCAAAAAAATAAATTTTGTTGTTGACAAATAAGACATGATAATATATTATTGTTATTAACAAATAAATAATAACAAAAAATGTATTTAGAAAGGAGCATGAAATGAACATGAAAAAAGTATTGGTAGTAGTGGATATGCAGAAGGATTTTATTGACGGAGCATTGGGAACGAAGGAAGCGGTAGCAATCGTCGAAAAGGCAGCGGCCGAAATCGCGCGGTTTACCGGTAAAATTTTTGTGACAATGGATACCCATCAGAGCAATTATCTGGAAACAGCCGAAGGGAAAAAACTTCCGGTTCCGCATTGTATCAAAGGGACGGACGGATGGCTGTTGAACGAAAAGATACAGGCAGCGTTATCCGGAAAAGATTATACGACGCTTGAAAAAGGAACCTTTGGTTCAACGAAGTTAGTCGATGCGGTTCGTGAAATCGGATGTCAGGAGGAGCTGGACATCGAATGCTTCGGTCTATGCACTGACATATGTGTCGTTTCTAACGTGCTGCTGTTAAAGGCTAATTTTCCGGAAGCAAAAATTACGGTCAAAGCGGACTGCTGCGCGGGCGTGACACCGGAGAGCCATGAGGCCGCTTTGAAAACAATGGAAATGTGTCAGATTGAAATGTAAGAAGTTTTAAAGACAGAAGGAGGGCGGCTATGATCAGAATCAATAAAAATGACGTGCGTGTCAATAGATTCCCCGACGGAACACTTTTATTAAAGGAACAAATTTCCGCGGATTGCAGTCAGAATAAAAAAAGACGTAAGGCGACGATTACCTGGTTATTTGAAAATAATGAAGAGCTGGTGACGCTGATTTACCTGGCGGGCCATCTTCGGACACACGGCATAGCAGAGTTGTCTCTCGATATGCCCTATATACCGAATGCCCGTCAGGACCGCGTGAAAGAGGAAAAAGATGTTTTTACATTGAAATATTTTGCGGAAGTTATCAACTGGCTGGATTTTGATTCTGTTACAGTGCTGGACCCACATTCTTCTGTCAGCGAAGCGCTGATCGATAAAATTCAGGTGAGAACGCCGGAAATGTTTATCAAAAAGGTAATTAAAAGAATCGGAGGTACGGAAGGACTGACGATGTTCTATCCTGATGAAGGAGCGTGCAAGCGGTACTCCGGGATGTTCAATCTGCCTTATGCCTTCGGGATTAAGAACCGTGACTGGAAGACGGGAGATATCAAAGGACTGGATGTATCCGGTATGACTGATTGTATTCGCGGTAAAAAGATTCTGATCGTAGACGACATTTCCAGTAAGGGCGGTACATTTTATTTCAGCGCTAAAAAGCTCAAAGAGCTGGGAGCAAAGGAGATTTATCTGTATATTTCGCATTGTGAGAATACGATTCTGGAGGGTGATGTCCTGACGAGCGGACTGATTGAGAAGGTTTTCACGACGAACAGCATTTTTACGAAAAACGACGATAGGATAGAGGTGTTTGATTATGAATAAGACAAATCCAATGTTGTTAATCGATTATTATAAGGCAGTACACGCAGAGATGCTCCCTGAGAAGATAACCAAATCGGTCTCTTATTTTACGCCGAGGATGAGCAGAATCGCGCGATGGGATAAAGTGGTCATGTTCGGACTGCAGGGATTTATCAAAACTTATTTAATTAATTATTTTAATAAAGAATTTTTTGAAAGACCGTTTGAGGAAGTTATAGCGGAATATAAACGAGTTCTGGATCATACGCTGGGGGAGGGCGTATACGGTATTGAAAAGATAGAGAAGCTTCACAGACTGGGATATCTGCCGATTGAAATCGTTGCGCTGCCCGAAGGAACGAGAGTTCCGGTACACGTGCCCATGTTTGGCATTACAAATACGCACCCCGGTTTCGCATGGCTTCCGCAGGCACTGGAAAGCCTGATATCCGCAGAAAGCTGGCATCCGATGATCGCTGCGACGGTAGGTTATACTTATCGTGAAATCGTGAACCGGTATTATGAACTGACATGTGACGATGGGCTTGAAAAGGCAAGAGCACTCGGCGCGTTCGATTTCAGGGGAGAAGAATGCACAGAATCAGCCATCAAGGCAGGCGCAGGCTGGTGCCTTTCTTTTCTGAATACGGCGACGGTGCCGGTTGTTCCATATCTGGAGCAGTTGTATTGCTGTGACTGCACGAAGGAACCCGTCGCTTTTGGAAGTCCAAGCACGGAACACGCGGTCATGTGCAGCAATTATGCGGTAGACGGCGACGAAATTACTTTTCTGCGGAGGCTGCTCACCGAAATCTATCCGAATGCCAGTGTTTCGGTGGTGCTTGATTCTTATGATTACTGGAATGTGATTGATAACATACTGCCGCAGATAAAAGAAGAGATACTGAATCATAACGGATGTATGCTGATGCGCGGTGATTCCGGCGATTGTGTGGAAGTTGTCACAAAGACCGTTTTCAGGCTGTGGGAAGAATTCGGCGGAACAATTAACAGCAAAGGGTATAAAGTGCTGAATCCTCATGTAAAGGCGATTTACGGAGATTCCATTACCGTACAGCGGTGTGAGAAGATTTATAATATTTTGGAAAAAAATGGATTTGCATGCTCCAATGTTGCGCTCGGCGTCGGCTCGTTTTCTTTCCAGTGCATTGAAGAGGACGGAATTTTGAAGCCCTTTACCAGAGATACGTTCAGTTCCTGCATCAAAGCGACTTACTGCGAAATTGACGGAAAACCGCAACCGATTTTTAAAGACCCGAAGGACGGAGGCTTCAAAAAGTCTCAGAAGGGCTGCTGTGTAGTATCGGAAGAAAACGGCGAACTGCAATATAAAGATGGACTGAACTGGGAAGAGGCAGCTTCCGGCGGCAATCTTTTGCAGACCGTGTTCAAGGATGGTGTTCTGATAAAAGAACAGTCGTTATTGGAAATTCGGAACAAGTTGCATGCCGGAGCGTTTTAGGCATGTGAAAAAGGCGGGCATATCCGTGAAAAGTTGATAAGTGAGAAAGATGATAAGCGAGAAGGAGAGGAAATATGAAAGAATTCCGTGCAATAGAAGTGAAAGACAAATGCGTAGCCTGGATCAGGGTTTTTTTTGAAAATAACGGAAAAGGCTGTAACTGCATCATCGGTATTTCAGGAGGGAAAGACAGCTCTGTCGTGGCGGCTCTGTGTGTTGAAGCGCTTGGCAAAGACCGGGTCATCGGCGTTCTTATGCCAAACGGGGAACAGAGCGATATCGATGTGGCGGAAAGATTGGTGGAATTTCTGGGAATTACCGGCATTACCGTCAATATCGGGCCGGTTGTTCAGACCGCCACGCAGGGCGTGCAGCAGGCTCTGCCGGAGGGCTTGAGCAGTCAGGCGGCTGTCAATCTGCCCGCCCGTATCCGTATGGCCGTTCTTTATGCGGTTTCACAGTCAAAGAACGGGCGGGTGGCAAATACCTGCAATCTTTCGGAAGACTGGGTCGGATATTCGACGCGTTACGGCGACAGCGCGGGTGATTTCAGCCCCTTGTCGGAGTTGACGGTCACCGAGGTGAAGCTGGTCGGCAAAGCGGCCGGACTGCCGTCAGAATTTATCGACAAAGTGCCTTCCGACGGTCTTTGCGGAAAAAGCGACGAGGATAATCTGGGCTTTTCCTACGAAGTGCTGGATAGATATATCCGCACCGGAGAAATAGAGGATGCTGCTGTTAAGGAAAAGATTGACAGACTGCATGAAAAGAATCTGTTCAAGCTGCAGCTGATGCCGAAATTTACGGAGGAGAGAAAAGGATGATAACATTACTGACGGAGAAAAAAGCGCCTTTTTGTGAGCGCCTCTGTGGGATGTCTGTAATTTCTCCTGTGAGTATTATCTGCATGAAACAGAATATCCTAAGCCGCTGTATTTGTAAAAATGCTGAATAAGGAGTATAATGGAAATATATATTAGCGTTCTGGATTTGTACCATTCCAAGGAAAACGATAAGAACGCGTAGCGATTTGAATGGAGGAAACATGAGCATGAGCGGGAAAGACAAAGCAGCGGTCGATGGCGAGAAGGAATTCCTGAATAATTATCATCCGGAGCAATATGCATGTATTTCGATTACTGTCGATGCAATTGTCTTTGGCGTGATGAAGGATACGACGGACAACTATCGTAAGCTGGACAAGCAGTCGCTGAAAATTTTGCTGGTAAAACGGGAGAACTATCCTTATAAAGACTGTTACAGCCTGCCCGGAGGTTTTGTCGGGGAAAAGGAGACTTTCGAAGATACATTGCAGAGGGTGTTGACCGGCAAAACAGGCCTTGCTGATATTTACAGCGAGCAGCTTTATACTTTCGGCTGCGTGGAGCGCGACCCGCGGATGCGGATTGTCAGCTGTGCCTATATTTCGCTCGTCGATATTAATCAGGCGAAAATCGAGGGGGCTGAGTGGTTCGATATAGAAGATATACTGGGGATGGATCTGGCGTTTGACCACAGAATGATCATAGAGGAAGCTCTCAAACGCCTCCGCGGAAAAATAAATTATACGGATATCGTATTTCACATGATGCCGCAGGAATTCACCATCAGCGAATTACAGGAAGTGTATGAGATCATTCTCGGGAAGAAACTTCTTCAAGCGGCGTTTCGACGGACGATTTCCGAGAAGCTTGAGGATACGGGAAAGATGACATCGAATGCAGGGCACAGGCCCTCCAGAATTTTCCGGTATAAGAAAGTACCGCTAGTTACCGACAGCATGGGGGAATGAAGATACTGCCACTATTTTGCAGATTCTGAAAGAACATAATGTTAAAGTGACGTTTTTTATGACGGGAGGATGGGTACTCGGATAGGCATATATGAAAAAACTGAAATATGGCGAGAAATGATTGATAGAAGCTTATTTAGTGCCTTAATTTATAAAGTAGGAAAATATAAAAGACATAAACGGGCTGATATCTTGATTATGGCTGATAAGTTTAAGAATAAAATACCGAAAAAGGTATATGATGTGCTATTAAGGTATTAAGTAAAACCGTATATAAAAGATTAAAATTGATGATTAGGGATAAGTAAGTAATTATAAGGCATATCGGATGTAATAGTCTGGTATGCTTTTTTCATGCATTTTTGCGCATTTTTTGCAAAAATGAAGAAAGGGAATTGGGTTTGTGGTATGATGTGAAATATAATAGACAGAAATTGATTTGGCTATAAATTGCTGTTTTACGGCTTGCGATTGAAGCAGGAGTTTGAGTGATATAACAATGAAGCAGGGGAATTGTAATAGAAGATATTTTTGTCAATGAGGTATCAGCAATCTAAAAATAGATAATTAAATAGTTGAAAATTTTATAATGATTTCAATGAATATGAGGTGATATAATTATGAGTATGAGTGATTTGATTGCAGTGATATCGCTGGTGATAACAACAATAATTGCGCTAATAGGCGGTTTATATGCACTTATAACTAATACTAAAAAGTTTGAACTATCTGAACAATACAAAAATGAATTATTGACATGGTACGGAAAAGTCATATTTACTATTAGTAAAATACAAGGGGAATGCACAGGAAAAGAAAGAGCAGATACATTACAAGAGTTATCTGCTTTGATTGAAATTGGGAGATTTTATTTCCCTAATATTGATAAAAAAGACGGTTTCGGAAAAGAGAAACCGTGTGCTTATCAAGGATATCGACATGTTGCGCTGGATTTTTTAATACTGATTTATGAAATGGGAAGTGAGGAGAATATAAAAAAATGTAGAGAAAAAATTCAGTATATGGAGAGACATTTTACATCCATTGTATTCAAAATTGTTTCACCTAGTAATAGAATAAAAAATATAAAACAATATGCAAAAATAGTAATACCAGCTGCAATTTCCATAATCGATTATATGGCTTCAGAAGACAGAGAAGCTCCAATCGATACAGTATTTGAATACTACAAATAATATATAATTGTGCTTGTAATAACATAAATATGCTGCTTCACATGAAAGAACTGATTTAAGAAAAGGTGATACTGCAAGTGCTGAACTAGTACTGATTTTAGATTATTAATCTAATAACTATAAATATATGTTCTGATAGTATTCTGGTAATTATTGATTTATAACGAGATATTATGTTTCTAATGATTGGGGAATTAAAATGCAAAAAGAATATTATTTATTTTTGGATGAAACAAAATCTAATGCACTTCGATAGAACAAAAAACTTAATTCAAACTTTGGATATTAAGGTTTTCATACAGATAAAAAGCCCTGTATTTCTGCGGGGTTAAGATACATTATTGATGAATCTTGTTAATTGAATTTTGGGCAGAAAAATATATTTAATAATTTTCAGTTTTCAGAGGGTATACCCTGATATAGCAGGTACTTACAATTTTCTGATGAAAACATACCCTATATGGGTAGTATAAGTCAATTATAATCATTATCATACAACACGTTTAAACGCCCATACAACCACTTAAAACCCATCAAGGTATAAATAGCACAAACACAATATTAAGCCCAATTTAAGCCTGAAATCATTACGTAATCATACAATTATGACAAATAAAACCAAAATAAAAAGGCTATAAGCGTAAAATTTCATAGCCTTAATAATAATATCATTGCCTATCTGTTTATCGTTCAAAAATAGCCTGATTAGCTTATGATTTATGATTCTTTCAAGTTAGAGCATAAGCATAAACCGCTGTCAATGCGTGGTACTCGTCTATATGCTCCACGGTGTAAGCAGTCTTTCTTGTCATATTGTGTACAGTCGCATTTCTGAAACTCTTCATATGTCATTTTCCATCCGGTGTTATTCTCAAACTGTTCTCTTGTCATAATATTTATACCTTCCTTTTCTTCCTCTACAGGCTGTATTTTCCGGAATACAACGATTTCCGATTTTTCACCTTTGCGAAATGACCACCTAAGTCTTGCCATTGTTTAAATGTCGCATATTCATCCTCAAATTTTAAAAGCATCTGATTTAATAATGAATACGGCTTTTTGCTAATTCTGTTATATGCACCGCTTCTAATTGCAGTCCAAGACTTTTCCCGCGGTATTATATTGTTTTCTAATTGTTCAATGATTCTTTATGTTACCATTTCATATACTGATTTACTAATAAATTAGATTATAAGAAGCAAAGGAGATATATATATGTTTGCAAATACTGTAAAGGAGATATTAGAAGATTATAAAAAATCTGTTAGAAGTCTTACTCAAAATGATCTTGCGAATGCTTTAGGAATGACAAAACAAAGTTTTTCAAATAAAATGCAAAGAGATACTTTTACGGCTGAAGAGGTAGTTATAATAGCAGAATTTTTAAATATGAAAGCTATTCTAAAAGGTGAAAATGAATATATAATAAAATAGTATAGAAGTTGGTGGAAAGCAGAAAAAACTGCTTTCTTTTTTTATCTTATAGGAAATTACGCTGCAGTGTAAAACATTCCAATGAGAATGCGAAGCATTCTTGGAATCGTCGCTGCTGAGAGATGATTTTTTATGATTTAAAATAAGTACACATAAAAATGTACACAATTGACGAAGAGAAGCACATGTTTTAGTGTACTTATGTCAATATACAAAGTATACATATATGCGTACAATAGTCTTACAAGGTCACACAAAACAGACCAAACACATTTAATCAACCCACAAGCAGCCGAGTAGACAACTCTCATAAATCTGTAACACGTACATGTGAGTGAGCAATCAAGCAATACCAATAGACACGCAAGTGTTACAGAGATTGCTGCAAATTAAATAAGAAAAGGAGATAAGGAACATGTGTGCAAATATAGATTGAATAATGAGAAAATTAAACATAGATATAATTTAAGGTACTGTTGAAATTTATGCAGTACCTTTTTATATAGATTTCTATACGAAAGGAACTGAATTTATAAATACAGCTATACCGATTAAAACGAAAAATTATAATCAACATATTTCTTTTATGGTTGATAAATCATATTTCTCTGAATATATTAGTAGTGATTCTTCTCCGAGTGAGGAACCATGTGTGAAAGAAGAACTATCAAATATTTCACAGGATGATGAAAAAGTTGTTATTAAGTATTTATTGGATATTATGAAAACGCATGACATTATTACAGAAGAAGAGTATCAGGCAGTTTTATACAAATATAATTAGGGGTGCGGATATATGGAAGAAAAGAAATTAAGAGCCGTATTCTATGCAAGAGTCAGCACAGAGGAAGAAGAACAGTTAAATGCAATAGAAAAGCAGATTGAAGAAAATAGGGATGTTATTTGTGCAAAAGGTTGGATTTTGGTTGATGAATATATAGATAAGGGAATAACAGGAACACAAACAAAGAAAAGAAATGAATATATGAGAATGTTAGACGATATCAGGAAAGATAAGTTTGATATAATCGTAGTTAAGGATCAGTCACGTCTGCAGCGTAATACTATGGATTGGTACATATTCCTGAATGAGATTGTACAGAATCAGAAGAAATTATATTTATATTTGGAGAATACATTTTTTGATTCAAAGGATAAATTTATATTTGGCATTAAAGCAATGATGGCAGAAGAATATAGCCGTGACTTGAGTAAAAAAGGCAATGCCGCAAAGAAAAGAAGACAGGAAAAGGGCAAGCCGATTATTACAAACCGTACATGGGGATTTAAAAATATCAATGGTGAAATATTGATAGATGAAGAAGAAGCAAAACTTGTAACACGCATATATCAACTTTTTGCTGATGGTTTTGGTGGACGTGTAGTTGCGAGAATCCTGCGTGATGAAGGTATAAGGAACAGAAACGGTAAAACATTGTCTGAAAATACGATACGTGATATTGTGAAGAATCCGTTATACAAAGGTATTGCGGTAATGAATAAAGAACACTTTGATTTTGAAGCAAAGAAGATTATCAAGAATCCGGAAAGTGAATGGATATACAGAGAAGGGATTATACCGCAGATAGTCAGTGATGATTTATGGGAAAAAGCCAATGTGCAGATTAATAGTAGAAAAACCATTGACAGAACGCATAATGTAGGGATTAATAAAGGTAATACGTTGTTATCGTCTAAAATTATATGCGGTGAGTGCGGTTCAAAGTATTGGAGAAACAAGAGAGCGCAAGGTGTTTATTGGTATTGCAGTGAAGGCGCACGTTCCGGAAAAGTCATGGACAACACCGGTATGAAGTGTGTTTCGCTGAATCTGAAAGAAGATGAAGTATTGTCTTTGATAGAACATTTGGGAAATCAGCTGATAGCTAAGGAAAAGAAAGAAGAAATACTGAGTAATGCTATCAGAAAAATCTATACGGGATTATCTGATTCTAATAGTGGAGAAAGTTTAGAAGAGATTCAGATACAAAAGGATAAGCTGAATAAAAGAAAAGATACTCTTATGGATTTATTGTTAGATGGAACGATTGCAAAATCTGATTATTCATCAAAAATGAATAATATCACAAAGCAGCTTGCAGTTCTGAATGAGAAAGAAATCAGAATACAGGAAAATAAAGAAGAAAATGGTGAACTGTTTGACCGGCTGAATCAGGTAAGAGAATTATTTCAGAATAAGACGGAAAAGGGAATTGAAGTTCCTTTGATGTGTTCCCATATTGAACAGATTAGGGTCTATGAAAAGAGATTGGATGTGTATCTTGATTTTTTAAAAGACACAAGCGTCATAAATGTAAATTTTGATAAAAATAAGCAAAAAAACATTTTAGATATGCCCATTTGTGTGGGTAGAAGCCTATCCGGATGATGTGAAAGCGATTCTTGCAGATGGCCACGATTTGGGAAACCACAGTGAAAATCATAAGAATATGTCGCAGTTATCTAACGGCGATTGTGAAGAAGAATTGATGCTGGTACATAATAAAGTGTTGGAACTGACAGGATATGAGATGTTCCTTTTTCGTCCGCCTTACGGAGACTATGACAACGATGTCATAAATGTGGCAAAGAAGTGCGGATACTATCCTATTCAGTGGGATGTGGAGCGGTTAGTTACGGAAATAACAGAATATGAAAGTTAAGCTACACAAGCATTAAAGACACCTGTAATTGCAGGTGTTTTTTTAGTGAAAGCAGCGAGGAGGTGTTAAAGTTGCACAAGCTGAAAAATTCATACATCGATCAGATGATTGATGCGAGGATCAGCAAGAGCGAGTTGGCATTCATCTTACATATTGCGCAGTATCAGGACGATTATGGAATCGTACATTCTGTCTATTACAAAGACATTTGTGCGGCTATAAACATCTCTATACAAAAATTTTATGATATTTTAAACTCTCTTACTGAAAAAAATTTAATATCCTATAAAAAGGTCAATCCTGCGGACGTTAAAGTGTGCTTAATAAACAATGATTTTTCGGATAAGGATTTTACGCAAGGCTACATAAATGTGGTCGAAAAAGATTTCCGGAGGTCTTCTTTTGTCAGCATGAAAGCAGGAGCACAGCTTTTATATTTATTCTCACAACGTTTTGCCAAAGGGAAGCATATGCTTCTGAAAAACTTTTATGAAGAGTTCTGTAGAAAATTTCACATCAAACATAAAACACTTCAGCTTTACATACAGGAGCTTAAAGATAAAAAGTATTTATTTATAAGCAAGAAACGGAATAAAGCGTATCATTACGAAGTGACAATGCAGCGTAGCCACTGTTTAGATAAAAAGGGCATTATTCCGCATGAAAAAGAAGGATACATATTTAATATAAAGAAATTGATTCAAGCTAATTTTGGTAAATATCTAAAAGAAGCAGATGAGAATAGCATCAATATCGTTGCAGGGTTAGCAGAGCAGCAGAGAGCACTAACACATAGTGATTTTCCTTCTTTGATTGTTGAAGCAATTCGAAATAGTTTTAAGCTCCAGCGTGAGGAAAAGAAAAAAGCGGTATCATTTAACGCAGCCTTAATAAATAGGTTTTTGACACAAAAGCTTTCACAAGGAATTATATAATCTGGCATATTAAAAGAACTCTGGAAAACAGAAGGTTTTCAGGGTTGCTAAACATCTAATTATATCTTAACAAAATGAGAGATTCTAGTTTTGAGAGCTTCATCCAGCTTGCATAAAGCATTAAAATAATGCTGCAGAATGGAATGGAGCTATTTATTTGCGGTTCTATTCAAGTTTTATGGATATACTGCTTTGAGATATTCAACTATATAGGATAAACTCGCCGTTGGTATATTCAAGAAATAGTAATATTGTGGATATATCGTTTCAAGTATCACACCTGTTTATACAGAAAAGAAGGCGGGGAAAAAGTTGGTTTTATAATGGATTGAATTAATTTATAGGATTGAATTTATTTATATTTCTTTTTCATTTTGTTTCTTTTAAATATGAATGTATTCCGGTATTTAAAATAAAGTAAGTTATTGTCAGCATATTCTTCTAACTATATATATTTATTTTTATGCTATTGATATTACATCTCAAAAAAATAAGTTTGATGATTGAATACTAAATAATATTTAAGAAAATAAAAAAGTAAAATTTTGCTTGACAACGTTCACGGATTCAACCATCCTACACTCACTCATATAAACAAAAGGGAGGGATTTATTTGGATAATTCTATAGAAGAAACACTTAAAAAATTTGATGAATTTCTTAAAAGACAGACAGACGAAAAGGATAAGATGCTTCAAGAAATAAGAAGTGAATTAGTTAAACTAAATGAATCATCAATAAAAGATAGGGCTGGGGCTGATGTAGAGGTAGAGGAAACAGCACAAGTAATTTGTGAAGAAAATCAACAAGAAGAAGCTGATTATGAGAACATCGATGCCGAATCAGAACCGGATCAGGAGTCGGAATCAGGGTCAGAATCAAACGAACCGATTCTGATTGCAGTAGTAGGCGCAAAAAAACGCATGGGAACGACACATTGTGCAATTTCAATTGCAAATTATCTTGCTCGCCAGAATAAGCGGACAGCTGTAATGGAATTTAACGGCAGCGGAGAATTTGCCGCTATGGGAAGATATTTTTTCCAGGCATCAGAAGAGGAATTTTTATATCAGGACGTGAAGTATTATGCAGGGTGTACCCTACAGCTATTGGATTATGTTGCTGCGGCCGGAAAATTTGATTTCCTGATTCTGGATTTGGGAAATTATTCTGCAGAGAAAACTATATTTTTAAGATCTGATATGAGGTTTATAGTATCGAGTGGCAAACCATGGGAGCTGGAGAATCTGTTCCTTGTTTTCCGGGAAATAAATAAAAATATTCTTTTACAAACTAATTTTGTATTTAATTTTGTACCGGAGAATGGCAAAGAGGCGATAACTACTGGAATGTCTGAACTAGGGAAGGTGTATTTTTCAGCATATGTAGAAAACCCATTTGAAGAAATTGATGAAAGTATAAAAGGGCTGCTAAAAGAGTATACAAAAAAAGAAGAGGTTTCTGAAGAAACTTTTAATAAGAGGAAAAGTAAAATATTATCAAAATTTAGGAGGAATAATAAGCATGAAAAAAATGAAAAACGAGGAAAGCGAGAAAACAATCTTGTACAAGCAGTATCAGCAGAATGAAGTGCAGTCTGAAGAGCAGGATGCTGAAGAAGATAATCTGGAATTAGAAGAGCGAAAGAAAAATCTAGTTATCTATGGAATGATGGGTATTCTAGGTTTGGTTGTTATTTTTTTATTGTATAAAAATATATACAATAAGGACACCACAACGGTGATATATAAGGATGCTGGAAACTCAAAGCGTGTGATTAAAACGAGTACGGAGCAAATAACAAATACAAGTGAAAATGAGCAAAGTACAGAAGAGTATGTAGCTGACAATGCATTAGGAACAAGTGATTTGTATGATGCAGATACAATAGATTTATATGAGGTTGCTGTTGAAAATGGTTTTACAGGTACCAGAGAGGAATTTTATGATTTAATTAATAACTGGAATTATTCATATGAGGAATTGGAAAGGAATTTAGAGAAATTACAAGAACTAATCAGGCAAGTAGAGGATGGCTTCGTCGGTGCTGATGGGGAGAATGGTATAGATGGAAAGGACGGTGTTG
>CAZRKN010000007.1:88428-100137 GCA_964600805.1 uncultured Bacteroides sp.
ATGGAAAAGACGGCGAAGATGGAAAAGACGGCGAAGATGGAAAAGACGGCGAAGATGGAAAAGACGGCGAAGACGGAAAAGACGGCGAAGACGGAAAAGACGGCGAAGACGGAAAAGACGGCGAAGACGGAAAAGACGGTGAAGACGGAAAAGACGGTGAAGATGGAAAGGATGGAAGGGATGGAAAAGATGGCAAAGACGGAGAAGATGGCGCGTTTAAAGATTATGTTATAACATCTGAAAACAACAATGTCTTTCTTTTTAAAACAAATTAAGATAATTATAAAGAATATAAGGAGAGAGTGGAAAAATGAAGAAAAAAACATATAGTAAGAAAATAATAGGAGCAATAGCAATAACTATCGTACTAGCAGCTGGTATAAGTATACATTCTATTGCAGCTGAAGATTATCGGAATTTTACATCTGTAAATATAAAAAGTTATGGAACACTTACATATGATGATGGAAATACTGAAAATAACAACGGGCATGAGCATGATTTGTTTATTGATTCTGCTGATGTGGTAAATCTATCTAATGCGGTAGAAGAGCTTAAATCGGCTTTTCAGGATGGCGTGAATAAAATATATGATAAAATAGCTGGGCTTGGATTCACGCCGGAAACCAAGAGCCCTGATAGTATAAATGAAGCAATACAGGATATGTATGACAGCAGATATAGTAAAGGATGCACTGACGGAGCTGGACGAATACAAGACAATGCCAAAATCGAATATACATATCATAACCATACAGGGAGTCCTACTAGCGGTGGTGGATGTTATACCAAATCTAGCCTGGTTACAGTATACGTACGGTGCGATGGACAAAAGAAAGAAGGAGACCCAAATTTCTATAGAACAGTTATAATCAGCAGTTTAGTTGACGGAAGATCTGAAGGTACATGTACTATCTGTGGGAGAACCTGTGGCACTAATGGAGGCGCTGCCGTAGGTAGCAGTATCATATGTGAAAATGCAAAAGAAGAATACGCTTACAAATACAGTCCTGGCTGTGATATGGATACTAATACAATTACCGGTGTTGCCATAGAATTCACAGATATAAGAAAGAGTTATATTGCAGCGGAAGAGTATCCGGTTTTTACATCTGTAAATATACAAAGTTATGGTACATTTACATATTCAGATGGAAATGTTAATAATAACAACGGACATGAGCATGATTTGCATATTTATACTGTTGATGTGGTAAATTTATCTAATGCAGTAGAGGAGCTTCAGGCGGCTTTTCGGGATGGAATTAAGAAGATAGATAATAAATTAACCGGGTTGGGATTCACTCCGGAAACCAAAAGCCCTGATAGCATAAATAAAGCAATGCAGGATATGTCTGATAGCAGATATAGGGAAGGATACATAAACAGAGTATCGCAGTTACAATCCAAAGCCAAAATCACATATATATATCATGAACATGAGGGTGATTCTACAAATGGTGGTGGATGTTATAAAGAAATCAGCACAGAAAGTGGCACAATATATATCCTGGACTGCGGAATGAGTACAGATACAATTGTCGGTGCTACAATAGAATTCAAAAAATAGAATTTAATAAAAAGAATTCAAAACTTATAGAATCCGGAACTGAATCTGAAGATGATTAAAAAAGGAGATACATACGTATGTATAGAAAGCAGCGTAATTATGAAAATATACAAAAATGCCGCTTTAAGGGAGTCGGTACGTATGAAATACCACAGATACATCCGCAAGAATATGATAACTGTGAATGGATAGGCTTTAATTATGCCGGACGAACTAAAGGACGAGAATTAAAAGGAATCCATTTTTTCCTGGATGATTACCAGTTTATACGATTATGGAATAATATTGACGCATATTTACCGATGCTTAAGCAGTTTAAATACATAATGTCTCCGGATTTTAGCTTATATACGGATTTTCCAAGACCTTTACAGATTTACAATCACTACCGCAAGCATTGGCTGGCAGCTTACATGCAGCTGCATGATATTCGTATCATTCCAACAATATGTTGGAGTACGCAGGAATCATTTGAATGGTGCTTCGATGGAGAGCCAGAGGGTAGTACGGTTGCCATATCTTCTGTTGGTGCAGCAAACAGCAGGGCGAAGAAAAAGTTATTCCTTGCCGGATATGATGCTATGATGGAACGGCTGTGGCCGAAAACCATTTTGTTTTATGGAAATGTGCCGGAAGAATGCAGTGGTAATATTGTAAGGCTTCAGAGCTTTAATGAAAAATGGAATGGAGCGTAGTGTTATGGGGAGCAGGGGTGGAAGCAGCGGTCTAGCTTCAAGTGAAGGCGTAACTTTCGATATGAAAGGAAAAGACGAAAAGTTTAAAGATAGTGTTAAGATTTTAAAGAATTTATCAAAAGAATATAGTACGCGACTTCATGAAGTTTCATTGGGAGCAGAAAAAGCCGCAGGAGATACAGACATATTAGGATATAAAATCCGTCTTTCTTCTGTATCAGTAGAAACTGCAATTCATGAATTTGCGCATACATTAGCCAATTCATTTGCTGATAAATACGGATTAACACATCATGCAGAATTTTGGAAAGAAATAAAAAAATCCAGAGAGAATATAAGAAAAAAGTCGGAAGCGATACTTCAAAATGGATAAGTTCCTATGAGCATTACAGCAAAGGATCAGATGAATTCTTTGCGGAATCGTTTACTCATGCAAAAATGCGTTCATTGGGATTGGAAAAGCCGAGCAAGTACGGCTCTGATTACACATATTCAGAGAAAGTTTTGAATTTTGTTGATAAATATTTTAAGAAAAGGAAAAAGAAATGATGTATCGTTAAACCAAAAACTATGAGAATCTCCAAAAGCGCATATTTGACGGTGTGGGAAAATATGGAATACCACAGATGCAATTTACAACATATCAGAAATGTAAATGGGTAGGCTTTAATTATGCCCGAAGTGAGAAAAATAGTGCTGGAAAGGACGTGCATTTCTTCCATGATGGAACGGCTGCGGCCGAAAACCATTTCGTTTTATGGAAATGTGCCGAAAGAATGCAGCGGTAATATTGTAAGGCTCCGGAGTTTTAATGAAAAATGTAATGAGGTGTAGTGTTATGGGTGGAAGAGGCGCAGGGAGCGGAATAAGCGGAGATATTAAAGACGCTGTTGATTGGCTGGATGGAGAAAGTAAGTTTAAGACAAAGAGCAAATTAAATATAATAGATATTGAACAATATAAAGGTTTTAGCCTGGAGCAAATAGAGAGACGTATACGGACACTTGAACATGAAGAGCTATTTGCATTAGACAGAAATGGTGAGTTAATAGCAGCATTTAAAGGAGGCAAAGATAGTGTAAGTTTTCCGGCAGATTTATTAAATGTGCAGGATGCAATTGTTACGCATGGACATCCTAAAGGATTAGAGGAATTTGGAGGAACTTTTTCTTTTGCGGACATTGATAATATGTTAAAATCTAATTGGAAGGAACACAGGGCGACGGCATCCGGGCAAGGCGAAATGAATTACATAATGAGGCGAACGGAAAAGGCGGATACTCAAGGATTAAGAGATAGGATAAACAAGGATTATACTCTGCTCAAAAAGGCATTTAAAGATACATATAAAACAGAGTTTAAAAAAGCCCTGGAGTCAGGAACTGAGAAACATGCAAAACATGTCGCAAGACAGATGGCGGTCGGTATCTTGAATGCATACTACAAAAATACTTTTGAACAGTATGGATATGAATATATCGTAAGAAAAAAGGACTATAAATATAACAGGTAGTCAGGAGGTGAATATATGTCAGATTATATGACGAATATAGAATCTGGAGAAATCTGTGAGACTGATGGTGATTTTTTCAATGAGTTATTCGAAATGGAAAGGCAGGCTATTGCAGAAGTAGAAGCAGAAATGAGGAAAAAGAAAGCGGCATCAAAACATGAATAAATAGAAAAACGGAGTGGATGCTCCGTTTTTCTATTTTTCATGCGTTGTTAATTTTTTTAGCAGCTGCAATATTGGGTGTTGTAGTTTTAGATTTAGAACTCCTTTTAGGGTCATAAACTTGCTTGGGATCAGAAGCTTGCTTGGGATCAGAAGCTTGCTTGGGATCAGAAGCTTGCTTAGGATCAGAACCTTGCTTAGGCGTAGAAACTTGTCTGGAATTAGTAGTCTCAATTTCCTTATACTGTCCGGTATTTAGTTTAGGACGTTTTACCTTTTGTTTCCCGGTACTTACCGGAACATTTGTTTCAACCGCAGTAAAAGAGCCGGAAGCTCTTGGGATATTTTGTTTTGTGGTTTGGTGAGAGTTCCGTGAAACAGCTTCTCTGGTGATCTGAGTACCTTTATTTTGAGCAGAAACATTATTTGGAGGTATAGCTGGCGTAATTGACGTACCCGGTTCTAAAGACGAATTAGGGGCATTCTGAGGGCTTACAGATGCCGTTGCTGTGCTTCTGTCCAATGTCGGACGATCTACATTGGGGTTGGTAATGGTTTTATCATCATTTGAGCGCATATCAATTGCGTCCTGTATAGCTTCCTGGTGAAGGCGTGGTCTGTCCGTGAATTTGATTATATTTGAATAGCCTTCGGATGCTTCATGGCTTCTTTCAGTTCTGGTTGCATTTTTTTCAGTGCGTTCTTTTTCTCTTTCATATGCCCGCATTTCAGTAAGTTTTCTATTGGACAGAGTGATGGTACGCTTGATTGATCCGTAGTTATTCATTCGCTCCTCTTCCTGTTTCTGTTTAACCATTGTTTTGTACAGGTCCGGACGGTTATGCCTCATGGATTCTTCCTTCAGAGCGCTGCGCACGCGAGCTTCTTCGTCTCTTTTCTCCATACCCGTTTTTGTCCATCCTCCGCCGTTCATACCGATGGATAGTCTTGCAGCTGCTACGGAGAATGCTTCCCTGGTATGCGTAGCAGCATCCTGAACTTTGGCAGTAGCGTATTTTGCATCATTTATAGTATTTCCAGGCAGGTTTTTAATCTGGTTTACCGTTTTAGGAAGATTCTTGGCGTTAAAGCTGTTCCGAAGTATGGCGTTGGCATATGCAGGAACTTCCACCGCTTTTTGTACATTGCTGAATGCGTTAATGATTTTATCGCGCTCTTTATAGAGGAAATAAATAATAACAATTTGGAATATCAAGGCCATAAACCAGCCCATATTTCCGGAATTCTTGAATATAATACTGTCAAGTTTTATGATAAGACCAAGAATTAAAGTAATTATAAAAATACATACCTGCACCTCCAGAAATTTTTTAAACCATACATTAACGATACTCTGATAGCTGGGAAAAAAGGCAAGTATGAGTACAAGCGGTGCAATTAGCAGGTAAAAAATAGAAAATATCTGATAAACAAACATAATACCGGATATCGCAATGTAAAGAACACTTTTAATAATAATTATAGCAAGATATATTATGCTGTTGGCGACTCTTGTAATTGCGTAATATTTATTAAATGCAGGTATATCAGAATGATCTGATACATGATTTTTTCGTGCGTCAGAATCCGGAGATGACGATAAAAAATGCTCCACTATGTCACCTTCACTAGAACCAAAGTTATAATCTCCAAACTCTAAGGATTTCCAAGGTTCATGCACCATGTTTTGCCATAAAATACCGGCAGACTCTGCAGCGTAATCCTGTAGGGATGCCTGCGGATTGCTTCCAAGAGAATTGACGCCGGTAAAGGCAGAAAGGCTGATACTTTTGGTAATACTTGATGAAGCAGTAAGTATTGTTTTAGAATCATTTACTAAAAAGATTGAAATCAGGATTATTACAATTATTTTGCAGAATTCAGACAGAATACCCATCATATTCTGTTGCAGGAATCTTTTCAGGATGGTGACACCGGAAAAAAAGAACCCTAAAAACAAAAGTGGCTCAAAAATACTGTTTTTTAGAATACGTTGTATGGAATTTAATTCATCAGCTAAAATAGTAGTGATATCAAAAGTAAGTGAGCGATAAAAAAAGTTGATTGCAGCATAAGCAATAAATTTTATGATTCCAAAGATACCATTAGCGATAGAATTTATTACTGAATACATCCCATCCAGTAAACCTACTTCCTCTATGTCCAATGAATAGTTATCACGATAACTGTCCTGCATATATTTGGAGTAACCATCTGTATTTAACCCTTGAATAGGTTTGATGCCTGAAGCCTCCGCTGTTACGACCGGTAATAAAGAGCAGCAGAATATAAGGCAAAATATTATTAAATACTTATAAAATCGTTTCATTCTTCTTCCTCCTCGTAATCATCAGCAAAAGTGAATCTTGGACGCCTGAAATATTTAAAGTTGCAGCTGTTCATTGCCGGCTCAAAAGTAGTGCCGGTAATTGGATTATAGTTATTTGTTCCGGAACTCGTAGATATACCGACGCGGCCGTTAGGACGTCCCGTATAACCGAAAGATTTGCCGCCGCAGTGTATCCATGCATGTTTTCCGTTTATTTCACCTATGTAAATACCGACATGATTGTATTCTCCGGCTTTAATGCTGCGTGGGTCTTTCAAGAATCCCAGATCTCCGACCTTTAGTTCGCTTCCTGATATGGGTTCAGAAGCGTAATATTGGATAGCAGTGCCGGATACGGCAACGCCTGCAGGAACACGCCCTCCGGCACTGACTCCAACGCCGAAACATTGAATATATACCCAGTCTATATATCCGGAACAGTCGAGAGGACCTACAGGAGTTCCGACATAGGGGCTTTTGGCGCCTAACAGGTATTCCCAGCCCATCAAAGAAACTGCTACTCTGGCTAAATCAGCACGTGTGACTTCACCTGTTATTGTAGGTACTGTTATTTCTTCAAATTCTTCTTTTGACGGAAGATAACCGTATAGCTCCGGAAGATATAGCCCTTCATATAAATCGATTACTCCTTTGGCTGTAGATTCATCCAATCCGATAAAATCCTGCAATACATAGTGATAATCCTGGTTAGCAAGCAGTGTTACATCACATTTTATTTTTCTATTGCATTTTCGCTTGGCTGCTTCATTTATGGCAACAACAATATCCGTTGCATCTGAGTATTCCAGAGAATCGCGGTTTCGTTCAACATACTCAAGAATTTCATCACAGCCGGTATAAAGCACTGTTTCATCCAGCTGCCATTCTTGGTCTATTACCTTGTCTTCATCCTCCTCATCATAGATATCCCGAAGGGTATATAAATCTTCCTGAAGGATACAGAATTCCAGCGCTGTTATAAGTGGATTTTCTTCTTCGATGCTGTCATTTCCTTCCGCCTTTTCCCGGATAGCATCACACAACATTGTAATATCCCATGGGATACCAAGCTCTGAGCCAACATACTGATAACTATATGCTTTGTCGGGAGTTGCCGTAAGGGTAAGCGGTACATCCGTGCCACCGGTATCTGCAAAAAACAGAGGTATAATCAAAATTGGCAGTATTGCAAATATAAATGATAGAGTTAAAGCTTTCTTCATAAAAATGCTCCTTATACCTTGGTAAGCAGTTCTTCTACTGTAAATTCGAGATTTTCAATATCCGTTTCATCGGAGCCATCGTCGCTGTCGGGTTCAGGCTCATTGCCGGCTACTTGTTGTGAAAATCTTTGTAAAAGTGCGACGCCGGAAAGTACATTAGAATCCGCATCATCATTGATATTAGGCATGCTGCCGGAAAGCATATCCGGAATATCTGCAGCGGTTGTATCAGGATTAGTCGTTTCTTGTGTAGGTTTTGCCGGTGCAGGCTCATCCGTGGTAGGAGTCGTACTGAATACATCAATAAAATCCTGAAATACTGCGTCAAAATCTAAAATTCCTATGTGTCCGTCCAAATCTTGGAAAAGGCATTGTCCGTTTCCGAGATTTTTAATTATATCTTTATTATCTTCCGTAGGTTCCATGCCGAGATAATCACACATTCTGACAGCCTCGTTATCATTTGTTGTCTGAAAGCAGAATTTATAGCTGATGGTATTTTTAATGCCTTCCGTGGGAATATCAAGCACGGAATGACCGTTGAATATAATTCCTGTGAATAGGGATCTTCCCATTCTGGACAGGAAATCATATAATTTAACGCCTTCAGCGGTTTTTCCTAACGCCCATGATTCGTCAAACAGTATACATTTGAACACCGGACGTTTAACCAGGGCAAATTTCTTGGCGAAGTGGGAGAGTACCATCATAATGACTGTAGACAGCATTTCTTCAGTCGTATAGTCGGTTTTGGGCGTCTCCGGACTCGGCAGCTTAAGATTCTGAATCTGAAGGATATTTAAGCGGTTGTCCAGATTTATTGCTTCTTCAGAACCGTCACCGAATAGCAGTGTGCTCATTCCCGCAACTTCCTGCAGCCGTAACCGGCGGGCAAGTGCAGAAGCAGTCTTACACAGTTCATCGGAGGGGTCAAAACGTTCAAGTACGGAAGCAAGATATAGCATAGATGGCGTATGTGTATCGGCTTTGTAATCTTCTTTCAGCTGCTTTGCCGCTGTAAGAAGGGCTGTATATTCCGGGGATGTAGGAATAATCCGAAAAAGCTCGGAAATTACGTTCAGTGCAAGCTCATTTGCCATATCGATATCCTCTTTGTAGATATTGTATGGATCCAGTGTTCCCTTAAAGGTTGCATCCGCGCTCAGGCTAACGAGATTAATCATACCGTCAAAAATATGAAAATCTGTTATCCAATGGGTACGTTCCCCTTTAGGATCGAAAATAAGACCATAACCGCCATAGAGTACAGTTAATACTAACAAAAGATTGGCGTTAAAGGATTTCCCGACTCCAAGATTGCCAAAAAAGGTTGCAGAAGCGGATTTGTTACGTAAACATGCCAAACCCAAATCCAGAAATACCGGTTTACGCTCTGCGCCAGTAGTGCCGATATATGGTCCTGATTTATCACCAAGCTCATGAACGGCTCCGATTATACCGCTTGCAAGACATAGCGGAGTCAGCTGTAATACGTAATCAGAAATCGGCTTACAGTTACTCGGAATGAACTGCATATATAATTTAAACTGGTCTGCCAGAGGACGTTCTACAGCAAACTGCATATCTTCATAAGCTTCCTTTATCAGAATTACTTTTTCTTCAAGCAGTTCAGGGCTGTCCGCAGACAGGCATATAATGATTGAAGTGCTTAAGACCGGCTCCCGGTAAGTACGGATTTCATTTTCCAGCGTATCAGCGGAGTCCTGACCTTCCAGAAGGTCTTCAGGAATCCTGGTATTTGCTTCCGCCACATTTCCGATTTGGCTGGATAATTCACGCTTTTTAAGGTCAATCTTATGTAAGGAATCGCGGTAAGTATTGGATTTTAGGGAAATGCATACTTCTGCCTGAGTGTTGTATTTTTGCAGCATATAAAGCCATTCGCAGCCCGGAAATTCCAAAGGTTCCGGAACATGGGTTATTACCAGGAACGTCTGGTAAGAAACCTTACGGTTATGTTGAATGGTTATCATACGGTTATGGCTTTGTATTGTCCCGGAAAACAAATTCACTATATCATGTCCGTAAGGGCGTACAATTGAATCTGTTTTGCCTAAATTAATCTCTTTGACGCCGGGCTTCCATTCATTAAAGTTTCCGTCGGAATAGAAGAGAGGGAGAGGCTGATTGAGCCCTCTGTATGCCATTCTTCTAAATAGTGTCTGTAGTTCGGTTGCCGTGATTGCCTCCAGATTCATTTTTTTGGATTGCGCACTGTAGAATTTATTTGCCGTAGCTATACTTTTTTTAATCCTGCTTCTGAGAATATCTCTGGTATCGAGGTTTAAAGCGACATTTACGGCATTTATAGGGTCTTTGATCATATATTGATATGTATCGCGCAGCGTATCCATAAAATCCGGATTATCTTCGGAGAGTTTGGCAATTAGATAGAATTGATAGTCGTTTACTTCACCGCTGGAAGTAAGAGTGTTATCTAAATATTTTTCCGTGTCCTGTGCATGGTTGCATGCAGCATCATACAGAGCGTCTGTTTTGCGGATTCTGCCACGTAGCATTTTGAAATGTTCTTTGTTATTCTGTTCCATCGGAATTATAAGAATCTGAGCGCGTGATATAAATCCGGATAAAAAACGGGCTGACCTATAGAGCAGGGCGATTTTACTTTCATCATCCAGAAAATCATAGTCATAACCGATTATACGGAAGGCAGCCCAACAGCTGCCGTCCGCATGAAAAATCAGATTATCTTCGTAATATTTTATAGGACATTTCATTGATCAAATACCTCCTTTACTGCATTTCCAGTCAATTTTTATGGTTTCCTCCACTGATGGATATTTAGTAAATCTTTCTATGTAGAAACCGCGCTCTGTAATAAGATACAGTATAATTCCCAGCAGATATTTTATAGGGTTTTTGCCGTCCAGCTTCTTTTTCATGAGATACTGCGCGCTGAGGTAGGGAAATACCATATAACGTAGGATTGTAGGAATTTTTGCTAAAACCGGGAACAATCGTTCCAAGCCCATAAATCCTAAAAGAACAAATATAAAAACTAAAATAGTGTATGGGTTTATGGGTGCCGGTAGGATGACATCGAACAGGGAATAAACCTTTTTTTCGACATTCCATACTTTAGAATAAGAGTACAGCGTAACTTTGGTGATTTCCGGAGTATTATTTGCCATATGATTTACCCCGCTTATTATAGTCCTAAAGCACCGGCAATTACATCCCCAATCGTTTTAATTGATTCGGGATTCTTGATAAAAAAGCATACGATACCACCGGCAATGAGCGTAACAACACCGGCAACAATGTTTCTTGCAGCAAATAGTTTAAGCATAATGATAATGACAACAACAAGTGCTATCCAAAAAAGCTGTTCTAAAAGCCAAGTAGCTCCTTTTTGGGCATAATTATTTCCTTCAGCAAAACAGACAGAACAGCAGGAAAAAATAAATGTAAACTGTATGCAAAGATATTTCAGAACATATACAATCCTATTTTTTGTGGTCTGTTGTGTGGGTTTCTTATAATTTGTTTTTTTCATAGTCATGGTTGGTTTCCTCCTAATAATTTAAATTAATTGTTTTTGTATTAATATCCTGAATGTAATATCTTGTACCTTCAGAACGAATCCATAAGTTATACTGTTGTGACAGGGTGGCGTTGTTTCCACTGTCTTTTATCTTTATGTTTACCAGGCATATGTATCCGTTTACGCCTTCAACACTGTAGCAGTTCAGGCTTGTTATGGAATCAAATTTATATCTTCCGTACAGCCCCCAGAAGGTGCTTTTATCTGCCGTAGAACTTATGTAATAGTCAATTACGCTCTGATCAGATTCATAGTATGCAGAAAAGAAATTCAAAAGCGTAGTCTTAATGTCTGCGGTCACAGCGTCGCCGGCTTTTGAGCCCGTGATTGAAGCTGTGTTGTAATCAGCGTATAAAAGACTATCTGCAACGAATACCGGAATATCTTCGATGATATATGCACTGTTAGCAGCATATACAGGGATTTTCAGGTAGGACTTATCTGTTTTAATATGCTTTACGGTCGTAACAGTTCCTTTTTCATCGGTATGGGTGTCTGTATAGGTATAAGTAATGTCTGCCAGGACGTAGACATCATACTGGTTAGCGGAATACTGCTCCTTTCGGGATTCGTCAATAAGGAAATAGAAAAAATGTATCTTCTTTTCAATCGGTTACACTGTCCTTGTCAT
>CAZRKN010000008.1:0-98026 GCA_964600805.1 uncultured Bacteroides sp.
AAAAAAGATTAGAATGGCTCTGTGTATGATAAATATGCAGGGCTTTTCTTAACCAGCAAAATATTTGTGATCGTATAGAAAGACAGAATGAATGAGATGGATTCCGTAGGCGTAGGCATTGTGGGAATGTGTATAACTGCCTGTTTTATGGAGTTGTGGGTAACTATGTTTGCAGGATGTGGGAAAGCTGCACTTTGCTTTTCCATGTGCTGTGAACATAGTTATCCATGACGGAATAGGCAGTTATGCACATTTCCATGATGCAAAGTATGAGTTGCAATGGGGGGATACTAAATAAGTTTATTTTATGGGTTTTCGATAGACATTTCTGTATTTGCTTTAGAGCATTGTGTATTGTTGCTTCAATGGTATTGTGGTTAGAAATGCCGAGGGAAGCTATAATAAAAATGGCAGAGAGAACAGGTTTGGCATTTATCAGCTTAAAAGCACGAAGATGTAATTGTTGACATTACAACAAAAACATAATATAATCAGATATGAAAAGGAGTTGACAGATATGCAGATTTCAAGCCGTTTTACCATAGCAATACACATTTTTGCCTGTATTGATACTTTTGAAAATGATTATAAAATAACCAGTGATTTTTTAGCGAGTAGTGTAAATGTAAATCCCGTAGTTATCAGACGTCTGCTGACACAGCTAAAAGCGGCAGGATTGATTACCGTGGCGAGGGGGAGTGGCGGGACAGCCATAACCAAGCCACTTGAGGAAATAACTTTTTATGATGTCTATTTAGCAGTGGAGTGTGTGGAGGACAACAGGCTTTTTCATTTCCATGATAACCCTTCTACCCTCTGCCCTGTGGGAAGGAACATACACAACGCCTTAGATGATAAGCTGGAACGGATACAGGCGGCAATGGAACGTGAGATGAAAAACATTACGATAAAGGATGCCATAGAGGACACAAAAAAGTTTATTGCAATGGAAAATTCATCTGTAAATACAAAATAGAACAGGGATAATCATTATGAGCCATATTCGGGAACGGGTATGGCTCAAAAAAATTTAAGAAAAATTTTATTGTAACTATTGACATTACATCGAAGTTATGTTAAAGTCTTTAATGTAACAAAGATAGTTACAACAAAAAATTCAAGGAGGACTTTTATCATGACAAACACACAGAAAGCATTGGAACTGATTAACACTTTTGCAACAGGAGATACCGAGAAAGCAGCGAGCCTTTTGGCAGAGAGCTATATCCAGCACAATCTGGCATATGGTACAGGGCGGGAAGCCTTTGTAGGATCTGTTTCCTATCTTGCATCTGCACCGGTCAAGACTACGGTAAAGAACATAAGGGCGTTTGAGGACGGTGATAAGGTATTCCTTCAGACGCTATACAATTTTGCAGGCGCAGGCGAACAGGTTGCATTTGATATTTTCCGTATTGACGAGAACGGTCTGATTGCGGAGCATTGGGATAACCTCGCAAGTGTGGCAGCGCCGAACCCGTCAGGACATACGCAGACAGACGGCAGCTTAGAGATTGCAGACCTTGACAAGACCAAGGAAAACCGCGAGCTGGTAAAGAATTTCCTTTATGATGTAATGCAGGGGAACAATTCAGCAAAGACACCTGATTACTTTGAGGGAGATGTTTATATTCAGCATAACACATCAATCGCAGACGGATTATCGGGATTAGGTGCAGCTTTGGCGGCAATGGCAGAGCAGAATATACAGATGATTTATGACAAAGTGCATCAGGTACTGGCGCAGGGGAATTTCGTGCTTGCAGTAAGCGAGGGTACTTTTGGCGGCACACCCACAAGCTATTATGATTTATGGCGGATAGAGAATGGCAAGATTGCGGAGCATTGGGACGTTATGGAAACAATCGCAGAAAAATCCACATGGCAGAATCAGAATGGTAAATTTTAACAGCAGTGGCGGTGCAGAACAAATACAGATACAGGCAGGCGGACATTTTAGGACTCCGCCTGTCTGACAGAAAGGAATATTATGCAGGTGTTGAAATATATCGTTGAACAGATACATACTGTTGTAATCGCCACTACGGACAGGAATGGAGAACCTGTGACCTGTGCCATAGATATTATGGATTATGATACGGACAGCCTGTATTTTTTGACGGCTAAAGGCAAGAATTTCTACAACAGGCTAAAGGAGCAGGGCAGACTTGCGTTTACGGGAATGAAAGGCGAAAGTACGCTTGACTGTGTTGCGGTATCCGTTAGGGCAGAAGTCCGTGAAACAGGCACAGATTTTTTAGAGAGATTATTTGAAAAGAATCCATATATGTATGAAATATATCCAAGTGAGGAATCAAGGAAGGCACTTACCGTATTTCAGATATACAAAGGTACGGGGGAATGGTTTGACCTGTCTAAAAAGCCGATAGAGAGGGGAAGTTTTGATTTTGGCGGAGCAGAGATAGAAAAAACGGGATATGAAGTAACACAACAATGTAAAGGGTGTGGCATATGTCAGTCGGTCTGTCCGCAGAACTGTATCAGCTTTCAGAAAAATAAGGCAGTCATTGAACAAAAGAATTGCCTGCATTGTGGAAACTGTTTTGCAAATTGTCCGTATGGGGCAGTCAAAAAGAGGTGTTAGCATGACAACACAGGAAGAAAAAAGAGAATTTCTGATAAGCAGGCTGATTAAGGAACAGCCACGATATGCGCAGATAAAAATACCAACGGAAACAGGGGAACAGAAGAAACTGTTGCGTTCCCTGTTCAATATCCGTATGCCGGGAGCCGCCGGAGAGGAATTTATAAAGATACAGGATGAATATTTACAGTCAGAAATTAGAGAAAAGGGAATAACGGAGCTTTCTGAACTGTCGCAGATAGAAAAGGACATTTATTTATGGCAGGGGGATATTACGACATTGAGGGCAGATGTGATAGTCAATGCTGCCAACAGCCAGATGTTAGGGTGTTTCTGTCCCTGTCATGGGTGTATTGATAACGCAATCCATACTTATGCGGGGATTCAGCTTAGAAATGAATGTGATGCACTTATGGAAAAAAAGAGGAAAATGCATGGCAGAAATTATGAAGAACCGACAGGCAGGGCGGTGATTACAAAAGGTTACAATCTGCCATGCAGCTATGTCATACACACAGTCGGTCCGATTATATCAGGAAGGTTGCGGGAGAAAGACTGCGAGCAGCTTGCAGACTGCTACCGTTCATGCCTTACGATTGCAGAAGAAAACGGAGTGGGGAGCATTGCGTTCTGCTGTATTTCGACGGGGGAATTTCACTTTCCCAATGAAAAAGCGGCACAGATAGCGGTGGAAACGGTCAGGGAGTATAAAAGAACAAACAGGAGCAGAATAGAGGTGGTATTCAATGTTTTCAAAGATATTGACTATGAAATCTACAGAAAGTTACTTACAAAAAATTGACAGATTAAAGGACGAACTCCAAAATGCAGATGCAGTTTTAATCGGTGCAGGCGCAGGACTTTCCACAGCGGCGGGATTAACTTATTCGGGAGAGCGTTTCCGAAAGTATTTTTCAGATTTTGCAGATAAATACGGCATACGGGATATGTATTCAGGGGGATTTTATCCCTTTGACAACATGGAGGAACATTGGGCATGGTGGAGCAGGCACATCTGGTATAACCGTTATCAGCCGGGGAGTACGGATGTTTATAAAAAACTTTATGAACTAATAAAAGAAAAGGACTATTTTATCCTGACTACCAACGTGGATCACCAGTTTCAGCTTGCGGGTTTTGATAAGAAAAGAATATTTTATACGCAGGGTGATTATGGGCTGTGGCAATGCAGTGAGCCATGCTGCCAAAGGACATACGATAATGAGGAAATCGTAAGGCAGATGATAGAGCAGCAAAAGGATATGAAAGTACCAACTGAGTTAATTCCGCATTGTCCAGTCTGCGGTAAGCCTATGACCATGAATTTAAGATGTGACGATACTTTTGTGCAGGACGAGGGCTGGTATAAGGCAAATGAAAGATACAGCGATTTTGTACGCAGGCATGAAAATCTGCATATTTTATATCTTGAATTAGGGGTTGGGGCAAATACTCCGGTAATCATAAAATATCCGTTTTGGAGAGCAACAGCGCAGAATGAAAAAGCGGTTTATGCGTGTATCAATTATGGAGAAGCGATGTGTCCAAAGGAAATAGAAAAACAATCAATCTGTATGGATGCAGATATAAAGAAAGTTTTATCCGCATTGGGAGAATAAGATAAATGGGTGGGAGAATAAAAAAGCGTTTGAGGAAAACTAATAGGTAAGATGCATTTGGTATTTCTTATCATTTGAATGGGAAAATGGATTTTGATTGAATAAAAAGTGTATCACAATTTGCTTAAAAATGCAGTTGGATGCACTTTTTATTTATTGCGAGAAATAGAGATTTTCATGAGGGACATGACAGGTCGTTATGAAAGAATTTTTACAAGGGGGTTAGGGGGATTTATCCCCTTAGTGCAAGCTAATTTTTACAGATGTTCCGCAAGGAAAAATCTTTGAAAATTCTGTCCACGGACGTCCGTGGGCAGTGCTTGCTATTCTGCCCTGTGTCATGACACAGGCAGTGCTTGCTATTTTGGGGTTGCGTATATACGCAACCAGTGCTTGCTATTCCAGTATTGGAATACAAGCGGTTTTAATCTGCACAGGCAGATTGCCCTAAAACCAATATGGGCGATACTGCCCACACTGACAAAAAATTTCTGAAAAAATTTTTCCAAATAGGAAGGTTTTTTGCATATTTACCATTTACTATAGTATTGGGGCTGTTTGAAAGGAGGGGTAGCATGAACGCCGCATACCGCAGAATGGAGATTGTCAGTATTCTTGTGGTCAGCGGTCACGTTACAGCGAGGGAGCTGGCGCAGGAATTTGGCGTCTGTACCCGCACAATACAGCATGATATTTCACTTCTCTCCTACGGTTATCCGATCTACACAAAGCCGGGTGCTGGAGGGGGAATTTTCATCATGGACGGTTACAAACCGTACAACAACACACTCACTCCCTATGAGCAGGATAAACTCAAAAAAATGTATGATGCGGCAGAGGGGGAAGATAAAGAAGTCCTGAAACGTATCCTCAAAAAATATGGGGCATACAGACTGAAATTTTAGGACAGGCATACTAAAAACTGAATACATAATCCAACATATATTTCTGCAATTCTTCCCAACTATTTGCAGAAGATTTTTAAGGGATTTTTGTTAAACTGGGTGCAGACGGCACTTGGAATTAACCATAGCAATTTGCTATCGCACAGCGCAAGGGCAGTCACAGACTTATGGGAAAAGTCTGGGCTGTCCTTTTCGTGCTTTTAAGGAGGAATTTATGGCAAAGAGGTATTACTGGCTGAAGCTGAAAGCAGACTGGTTTTCAGACAAGCGCATTAAGAAATTACGTTCCATAGCTGGCGGCGACACGCACACAATTATTTATCTGAAAATGATGCTGCTGTCGTTAAAGGACGAGGGAAAACTTTACTTTGAGGGCGTGGAGGACAACTTCGCTTCGGAGATTGCACTTGCGCTTGACGAGGACGCAGAGAACGTGAAGTTGACGCTTGCTTTTTTACAGCGGCATGGGCTGATAGAGATTGGCGATGATGATGAGTACCAGCTTACGGAAGTGCCGACAATCATCGGTTCGGAAACGGCTTCGGCTATGCGTGTGCGGGAGCATAGGGAACGAAAAAAAGAGAACAGGCTGTTACAATGTAACACGACTGAAACGGTCTGTAACAATCTGAAACAGATTTGTAGCGTAGAGAGAGAGAAAGAGATAGAGAGAGATAAAGAGTTAGAGAAAGAGGGAGAGGGAGAGAAAGGAACACCCGCCTCCGCCGCTTATGGGAAATTCCGTAATGTTTTCCTTTCTGATGCGGAACTTGATGCTTTGAAAACAGAACTGCCCGACAAATGGGAATATTACATTGACCGCTTATCCGTACATATCGCTTCAAGCGGGAAACAGTACCGTAACCATGCCGCCACAATTTATAAATGGGCGCAGGAGGACACTAACAAGGCAACGCCAAAAAAAGGGATGCCTGATTATTCATACAGTGAGGAGGACAGCTTATGAACGGTTTGACCGACACGATTTTACAGATGATGGACACCACGCCGGAGCCGGAGGATTACATGGGGGAGGACGGTCTGCTGTACTGTGGGAAATGCCGCAAGCCGAAAGAAGCCTATTTCCCAAAGGGCAAGGCATTGTTCGGGCGTGACCGACACCCGTCTGAATGCGATTGTCGCAGGGCAGAACGTGAAAAGCAGGAAAAAAGGGATTCGGACGAAAAGCACAATGCCGAAGTGGAACGCCTGAAACAGGAGGGTTTTTCCAATCCGGCTATGCGGCAATGGACATTTGAGAATGACAACGGGAAATGCCCGCAGATAGGGAAAGCGTACTCTTATGTGGAGAAGTGGGAAACGGTACGGTCTGAAAACCTCGGCTACCTGCTGTGGGGGAATGTCGTATCGGGGAAAAGCTATTTTGCAGGCTGTATCGCCAACGCCCTCATGGAGAAGGAGATACCCGTCTGCATGACAAACTTTGCAACAATACTAAACAACCTTTTCTACGGTTCGGAAAACAAGAACGAGTACATCGTAAGGCTTTGCTCCTATCCCCTGCTTATCCTTGACGATTTCGGCATGGAGAGGGGTACGGAATACGGACTTGAGCAGGTCTACAACGTGATAGACAGCCAATGTCGTCAACTTAAGAAAGGCTAAGAATAAAAAAGAATAAAAAATATTAAAAAACACTTGACAGGTCAACAAAAAAATGTTGCATCGCATTAATCATTCTTTTTAATGCGTGCTTTTATGAATACAAATGAAATTTTATCTTCCATCTTACAGCTTTCCAATGAAAAGATTAATTCTGAATATTTTTTAGAAAAATATCGCATCGGAAATGCTTTTATACGGTCGCGAAAGCTCTCATTCTCAAAGCTGATTTATTATGTACTCCACGCTTCCCATAAATCCATATCTATTAATTATTCACATTTTCTGGATTGTTTTTCATCTGAAATTACGCCTTTTGTATCCAAACAGGCGATATCAAAGGCAAGACAGGGAATTTCACATGAGGCATTTCTTGAATTGTTCCGTCTTTCGGTGAAACAGTTTTACTCTATGAAATCTGATTTACATACATGGAATGGTTTTCACATTTATGCTGTTGATGGCAGTACAATACAGATCCCGGAATCAGAAGAAAACTATAAGGTATTTGGTGGCAATCCCAACAAAACAGAAAAAATATCCCCTCTTGCTTCCGTATCAGTTCTTTATGATGTGATGAATGATATTATGGTAGATGTTTCTCTCCGCCCATATCGCAGCAATGAAAGGGAATCGGCAAAAAAACATATGAATTATCTGCCGAAATTCCCGGACAGTATAATTGTGTTTGACAGGGGATATCCTTCTGAAGATATGTTCCGCTTTCTAAATTCCAGAGGAATACGGTTTCTTATGCGTGTTCCCAAGACATTTAAAAAAGCTACTTCTGAACAGGATGATGTTCTGTTTACATATCCTGCTTCGCATGATAAAGAGCCGCTTACCTTAAGGAGTATTAATTTTTTATTGGAAGACGGAAGTACAGAACATTTAGTGACAAATCTGATGCCTGATCAACTGAAAAGCGAAAAATTCCCGGAGTTATACCGCCTGCGATGGGGAGTTGAAAGTAAGTACAGAGAACTCAAAAACCGACTTGAAATAGAGACCTTTAACAGTATCAAGCCGGTAAGTATCCGGCAGGAATTTTTTTGCTGCAATGTATTTGTCCAATCTGTCCGCAATCGTAAAACGGGAATCTGATATAATTATTACCGCATCTGTTGACGCCAGGCATGATTACCAATCCAACCGCAGCTTTATATTAAACCGAATAAAATGTAATATAATACTTCTTTTGCGTTCATCCCCGTCCAAGTGCAGTAAAATAATATCACGAATAATAGAAGAAGCCTCTAAAGTTCTTTCCATCATTCGTCCTAACAGAAAATTTGGCAGGTATAGGAAGCATACACGCCGAAGATATTATAACCATATGAAAAGCTGTATTTAAACAGAAAACATAATAATACAAACACGGGACTATTGCAAAAATGCAAGAGTCCTGATTATGATGCAATTACTTATAAATTCAACTGTATAATCCTATTGCTATTCAACTTATTGTACATCTAACCTTCTTAAGTTGACGACATTGCCCATTTTATGGGTGGCGTCGACTTAAAATAAGTTTGCGCCTGCAATAAAAGTTTCACAATTATCTAATTATAGTTAATAAAAAGAGGAGGAAACATAAAGTGCCAAAACCGATGTTAAGAACACCACAGAACCAGTCACAGATACAGACAAATAATATTCTTAGTGCAACACATGATAACCGGCAGCAGAATACGCAGCAGCAACAGATGGATAAAATGAAGATGGATAGGCTGTTGAGGAAAAGCAGATCTAAGGAATACATGGAAGCAATCCATCAGTTAGACGCAGGCGGACATGTTCATAATCAGGATAAAGTGAATGAAATTATAAATACAATTAAAGGTGAGTTTCCCGAAATAGAATTGAGTGGAATTCTTCTGGGATATGTTGCGGTTTGTTATTTAGGAGAACCCTATGAAGTACATACGCTGGATATAGCAGAGGAAGTAGTTGAGCATTATAAGAAAGGTCAAACACTGCCTAACGGACTTGAAAAGGCAAGAAGTATTGCAATGCGAGGTGGTTATGAATTTATTGAAGTGTACGTGGATTGCTGCAGAGCAATTAGTGCGGGCGGAGATGTCTCAGTAATACCTTGTTAGAGTCGGTGGCGTATTATGCCAATGCATTACCGGATTTCGGTCAAAATCCCCTTGACAGGCTGAACCATGAAAGATATAATAGTTATTGTTCTGGCATCAGGTTCGGCACGAACATGATGCAATTTATGGGCCACTAGCTCAGGTGGTAGAGCACTTGACTTTTAATCAAGTTGTCTGGGGTTCGAGTCCCCAGTGGCTCATTAAAAAAAGAAAAAGTAGAAGGGGACTCGAACCCCTGTTGAAGTCCCCAGTGGCTCATTAAAAAAAACAGAAAAGTAGAAGGGGGACTCGAACCCCTGTTGAAGTCCCCAGTGGCTCATTAAAAAAACAGAAAAGTAGAAGGGGACTCGAACCCCTGTTGAAGTCCCCAGTGGCTCATTAAGATTAAGTATCCGTGAATCTTTTCAATTAAGGATTTTCAGGATATTTTTTTGATTATAGTATTTTATTATACGAAAGGAGAGCGCTCAATGAAAAATCTTCTTAGATTAACGGATATGCAGCCAAGCGATATATATAAAATATTTAATATTGCCGACGAAATCAAAGACGGAAAATATAGTGATTTTCTTAAGGGAAAAAGCATAGTATTATTTTTCCCTAATTCAAGCATTCGAACGAGAGTAACCTTTGAGAAAGGAATATATTTATTAGGAGGTCAGCCTATACTATTTCCGGTTGAGACATTAGGTAAGAAGGAAGATTTAAGAGATGCATGCGGATATTTAAATATTTGGGCGGATATTATCATTGTTCGACATAATGATATAAATTTGATTGAAAAACTCGCATTGTATTCCCAAGTTCCGGTTATCAATGCCATGACTGATATCAATCATCCGTGTGAAATATTGTCGGATATGTATTCATTATCAAAAATAAGAAATAATTTTACAGAGGATAAATACTTATTTTGCGGTAAAGCCGGAAATATTGGTTTTGCATGGAAAGAGGCTTCTGAAGTCATGGGATTTGATTTGTCACAATGCTGTGGTGCAGGATATGAGATGGAAGGGGTAAAAGTATATTATGATATAAAAGAAGCGGTCAAGGGAAAAGACATAATATGTACAGATTCTTTGCCGTCAGAAGCATTAAGAGACTTTAAGGAATGTCAGGTGACCTCAGAAATAATGAATATGGCGAATCCCAATGCCATATTAAATCCCTGTCCGCCGTTTTATAGAGGCGAGGAAGTTTCTGAAGAGGTGATGGAATCAGGATATTTCGTTGGATATGAATTTAAAAAGAACTTGTTAATAGTTCAACAGGCAATAATGATATATTGCTTGTTGGGTTAATGTTTTGTAATTATTCACTGATCAGCATCAAATTTTTTCCCACATGAAGAAAATGGTTTGTTACATCAGATCTGCTTCATGTACAAGTATTTTGCCTTATCTGCGATATTTAAAACATATCCCATCTTTTTTAACTGATTACTCTTTGCTATTCTTTTGAACCCCCATTAAAAATATTTTCAATGAAAATATAACAGACTTTTGATTTTCCTTAATTTTTTATATTTAATTGAGGGTTTTTGCAGTTGTACTGATTAATATATAGATTTATATTTTTTTATCATCATCACTGGCCAAATGTTCCATAGCAAATACGATGCACTGATTGATGAATTCGTTTCGGCTGATTTGGGCGCTTTCCGCAGCAGAGTCTATGTTTTTTAATAGTTCGGAATTCAAGCGGATAGAAATCACTTCTTTTTCAGGTTTGAATGGAATAAATTGCTGCATAATATTGCTCCTTTCACTTCGTTTTTGAAATTATTTATTTTGTTATTATATACTTGAGTTTTTAGTTTTATTATTATAAGCAATTTCAATAGACAAATATATATTTGAATATGTATTTGAAATATGATTATTATATTGATATAAAATCTGAATCAATATATTAATCACTTTACAATTAATGAATATCATAGTTGCCAAATGGCGGCTAAACAAAGTGATATCCGTGCACTGCAAAGATCAGCCGGCTTGAAAAAAAGTGAGTTGGGAAAACAAAGCGGATAGTACAGGAGATTTTTTTGCATTGATAAGCGATGTATGGTAAAATAGCTAAATAGCGACGAAAGTAAGAAGTGAAGCATCAGGAGGATGTCTATTAGCAATAACATAGTATAGAAAATTTTACAATATTTTGGGTGGCAATTGCCAGGGATATAGCATTTGGATATGTGAGGAGTCAGAGCAGATACAGGCGGTGAAGAAATACCTGTAGGGGAGATGATTTCTTAGACGGTATGGAGAAAAGCCGGAAATATATATAGATATTTGCGAGAGTGGAGAATAAATATGGATGAAATTTTATCAAACCTGAACGATGAACAATTAGACGCGGTCACGACCACAGAAGGTTATGTCAGAGTGATAGCCGGAGCCGGTTCCGGGAAAACGAAAGCGTTAACGCATAGATATGCATATTTGGTAAATGAATTGGGCATATCAACAACCAATATCTTATGTGTGACTTTTACAAATAAAGCTGCTAATGAAATGAAAAAGAGAATCAGAGGCATGATAGGTGATAATGATACCGGATTTGTTTGTACATTCCATGGTTTTTGTGTCCAGCTGTTAAGAGAAGATATCCATGCAATAAATTATCCGCAAAATTTTATTGTATTGGATTCGGAAGATACGGAATCAATTTTAAAAACCGTGTATGAATCTTCTGATATTCAATCAAGAAACTATACTTTCAATATGGCAAGAGAGGATATAAGAAAAAGGAAAACCTCAAGGAATAAAGAAAAAATTTTTAATCATTTACCGCATCTTATTGACCTGGATATGGAAAATTTGAAGAAAGCATATGAAAATGCCGATGATGTTAAAACAAAGGTGTATCTGGGATATCTATATGAACAGAAAAAATGTTATGGATTGGATTTTGACGATTTAATTACAGTTGCGCTTCATATACTCGAAAACTATGATAATATACGTGAAAAATGGCAGGAACGTATGATGTATATTATGGTTGATGAATTTCAGGATGTCAGTATTTTAAATTATCAATTAGCTGATATTCTGAGTGCATATCATAAAAATCTATTTATTGTCGGAGATTCTGACCAGACAATTTATTCATGGAGAGGCGCAAGGGTAGAGTTTATATTGGATTTTGATGAAACTCACCCAAATACAAAGACTATTATATTAAGCAAAAATTACCGTTCCTCACCGGAAATACTTGATGCTGCAAATTCTCTGATAAAGAAGAATAAAAAGCGCATAGATAAAGATTTGATAGCTATGAAAGGAAAAGGCGTTCAGACCATTTACAATCATACTAAAACTACCGGAGCGGAAGCGGAATGGATTGTATCACAGATTAAGAACTTGATATCTGATGGTAATCGATACAGTGACATATCTATACTTTACAGGGCACATTTTGTATCACGCAGCATTGAGGAAGTATTTATAAAAGAGAAAATCCCGTATGTATTATACAGTGGTATAGAATTTTATAAACGAAAAGAGATTAAAGATGCCATATCATATTTAAGAATGATATTGTATGCTGACGATTTATCATTTCAGAGAATAATCAATGAGCCAAAGAGGAATATAGGGAAAAAAAGAATATCATTTTTAAAGAAATACGCAGAAGCGCATCATTGTTCTCTTTATAATGCTTTAAAAGAGAATGTGGATAATGAATTAATTTCTACCACCGGTGCAGAAAATTTCATAATGATTATTGAAAAATATAGTAGAATCTATAATGAAATGAGTGTTTCTGATATTATAGGGGGTATTTTAAATGACAGCGGATATGAATCAATGTTAAGACAAGCCGGGGAACAAGAGCGATTGGATAATCTTTCTGAACTGAAGCAGTCGATTTTTGAATTTGAAAATACTTCCGGTGAAGAAAATACCCTTGAAGAATATATTCAAAATATTGCGCTGTTTACCAATTCCGATAAAGATGAAAAGCGGGATTCCGTTAAAATGATGACTATACATACTGCAAAAGGATTGGAATTTCCATATGTTTTTATATGTGGGCTTAATGAAGGTGTTTTTCCGACAAAACATGCGGATACGCAGGATAAATTAGAAGAAGAAAGACGGTTGGCTTATGTTGCTTATACGAGAGCTGAGAAGGCATTGTTTTTAAGTGATGCAGAAGGCATAAATTATGACGGTTCTTTTCGATACCCTTCAAGATTTATTTTTAATACAGACAAAGCCTATTTAAATTATACTGTTGAATTAGAGGAAAAATTAGTAAGCGACAGTTATAAATATATACAAAATGAAGAAAAAAGAATAATGCCATCCATTTCAACTTTAGCAGTAGGCGATACGATTCAACATAGTGTATTTGGGAAAGGTGAAATAATTGAAATCAAAAATGATATTTCAAGTTATGTTATTAAATTTGAAAAATTGGAAACCACAAGAAATATAAATTTTAAAACGCCATTGCATAAAATCTAATCTTCTCCGCTAGCCGTCGCGCTGGCGGTTTTGTATAAATGAGGTAATATTCTACAACATTTTCTCAATAATTTCGTCATCTTTATCATTGTTATATCCAATACTGCAAGTCGCCTGATTTACATTATATCAATAACTGAATTATGATTCTTTTGTTGAGGGTTTTGATATACAGAAGCGATTAAATATATAATTAAAAATAAATAGTTGATATTAAAAATATATTCATTTATGCGATTTATAAAATGAATATTATTTGTAGTAATGATTTTCATTGCATTAAATATAAATATGAGGGATAATAAAATGAGTGAAAAAGGAAGAATATATAAATATTTTGACGAAGAAGCACATGACAGAATCTTAGATTTACTAAAAGGAGATTGGGGAAAAGAGACATTTTCACAGATGAAATCATATGCGGAAAATGGTTATGCTGAAGCCCAATATTATCTGGGAATTATGTATGATGACGGTAAGGGCGTAGAACAGGATTCTGCACAGGCGGCCGGGTGGTATCGCAGGGCGGCTGAAAAAGGCATGGCAGCGGCGCAATGTAATCTGGCCGGAATGTATGAAGCGGGAGACGGCGTGCCGACGGATTATATTCAGGCTAAGAAATGGTATAGACTTGCAGCTGAACAGGGAGATGAAGAAGCGCAGCGCAGACTTGATGAACTGAGATCGTAATTCTTTTCGTCACAGGATGGCTTATATCGGTTCAGCTTGATAAATCAGGAGGGTTATCCTATGAATAGCAGTATAATTGATGAAATTGAGGCAGAATATGACGCATATTGTCTGGATGAGGGAAAGAATCTCGATGCCATGTATGAAAAGCTATATCGGTATCTGAAAGGCTTTACAGCGATGATACTGAAAAACGCAGGGCATTTGGACGAGAATGCGTTGGATGAAGTGACTCAGGAAACCATGGCGGCAATCGCGACAGATAAGATACATACTTTTCAAAAAAAAGAGGCGAAATTTACAACTTTCTGTACCGTGATTGCCAAGAACAAGGCATTCGACTATGTGAGAAGAAGCAGATACAGTCTGTGTGCGTATAGTGAAGAGGAAGATAAAGAATTTTATCATGCCGGTGGTGAAGAAGATTGTTGTAATCCTGAGAAACTCTTGATAATGCAGGAACAGAGGCTGGAGCAGATTGAAGCGGTGAAGAAGTATCTGCGCAGAATAGTAGACCAGAAAGGCAAACCATATCGGACGGTAGGAAGCTGCTATACGATGGTATTGTTTCACAGACATAATCCCGGCTCGAAGGAATTAAGCTCTCCGAAATGGGCATTTGAGACGGTAAGAGAAGATACGGTGGAAGAAAGCGCCGATAATTTCATTAATGAGATGAATGAATGGTTTCCCGGACTTAATCTGTATTGGGGGGACGCTTTCTTGGACGGAATGGAAGAAATGGAAAATGATATTTATATCAGCGATATGGTTTTTGGAGAACATTTTAAGGTGAAGGATTTTGAGAACTGGAGCCTTAGGCTGCGCCGGAAGATGCGGGAAGAACTACTGGAAGAAGTATGCGAGGTGCTATGAAAGATATGCGGGATAAACATCTGACTTCAGAGGAAATCATTAAATATATGGATACATCAGATATATCTGAAGACTATCTGCTCTGGATGGAAGAAACGGCGGAGCACATTCAGTCATGCGATTTATGTCAGGAGAAACTGAATAGAGCGATGACTGCGGATAGCGTCTGTGATGAAGACGGTCTGGCGGCAGGGCTTAAACTGATGGAGTATGAAGAGGAAATTCGAAGGAATATCCTGATTGCACATTTGGGCCGTATGCAGGAGCAGACAAGGATTGCAGAGCTCATTAATCATATTCGGGAAGGTTATGCAGAGCGCTTTACTTTTTCCATGGCTGATATGCGAAGAAGTGCAGGCGCGGTGAGAGGGGCGGATTCGCAGCATGGGAAGCAGGTGACGCTTGAAAAAACAGATGATAAGCTTTTACTCAGAATTCCCGGAGATATGGGAAAAGAAAGTGCGACAGGAACAGAGGAGACATGCAATAAGGAGCTGCAATGTAAGCTCATGGTTATTTTGCATACAGAAGATGAAGAACCGATAGTTAAGGAAGCGCTCTTGGATGAGGCACATGGACAGTATGTGGCGGAGGTGGATGCATGCGAGACGGAAAAACAGTTGGAAGTATGGATTTCACCAATAATTTTCCCTGCGGAATAGAGATTCTATAAACAATAACAATTTTCCTCATAGCAGCGCAGCCATGCAAGCTTCTTTTTCTGAATAGGGAAGAAGAGGGAAAACAGTTGTAGAAGGATTCCCTATCAGAAAGTACTAATACAAATTCGCCGAATTATTATTTTGGGGCTCATTTATGGCTTGTCCGGTCTTGTAACCCAGTATTCTATTAGGTCTTCCTCTGTTTCAATTTCATTGGTATCATCATCAATATCGAAAAATTTCCATCTCTATGATATAAGGTAACATCTGCTTGCGCAAAAGTATTTTCTATAGTTCGCCAAACTGCAGCAAGATTAATTATACCATCTTTAATTATTCTTTCATCATCTAATTCAATCATAAAAAACAGTATTTTTAGTCATTCACGGAATCATTAGTAACAATAAGATATGAATTCATTATAGTATCAAAAATAATAAATAATTTGAGGGTTTTGCAGTTGAAAGAGATTAATATTATAAGAATGTGGAGAAAGGGGGACAGAAAAGGTGTATTCATAATAAGAATATTATAAGTATTGATATTAAATATTGACAATATATTCATATTTTGATATAGTAAATGGCACCATGATTATCAATATGTGATGACTGGTCGTGACATTTATAACAATCAAAAAGTAATTTGGAAGGCGTACAGGGAGACGGCGGCCTCAGACAATGAAAAGATAGAGTGCACATTTACGATTAAGCCGCTTGAACCGGCGGATGCAGTGATAAAGGACATTCCGGATCAGAAATTCAAGGAGAAATTATGTAGGAGAAAAATCGGTATTGTATCTGATTAAATGATTCATGCTCTGTGTGCAATTTGCAAAAATTATGAGGGAAGAAGGAGAATTAAGAAGATGAGGCGTAAAGGTATGGCAGCGATGAGAGTTTTTTCAGTTTTTATGGCAATCGTGACGGTGATATTATCGGTGCCTCAGACTGCATTGGCCAGTGAGGTGAAGGTGATAGAATCGCCTCAGACGATGGCTGAAACATCTGAGGAGACCTCTCCTGTTAAAGAAGAAACCGAAGAGAATCAGAAACCGGAAGAGACACCGGAGGAAAATTCAGGAGAGATCTCGGAGAGAAAAGAAGATTCAGAAAATGAAGAGAGTACAGACAATAATCCGGAAGACGACGCGGAAACAGTGGAATTGCCGGATGAAGAATCTGATGAAACTCCGGATTGTGAAGAAGATCCTGATGCGGATACGGAAACGGATGCGGATGAAGAGTCCGGAACGGATCAGGAGATAGAGAAAGAAATAGAGGAACCTACGGATGCGGCGGGAAATTTAATAAATCAACTGACAATCAAAATACCGGGGTCTGTGTTATCAATTGAGGAACACGCTTTTTATAATCAGGGAAGTATAACGCACTTTTTAATTGGTGAGAATTCACAGTTAACGACAATTGGAATTGAGGCATTTTATAATTGTCCGAATCTTACATATATAGAATTACCGGACAGCATAACAAGTATAGGCAGAAAGGATTTTTGGGGAGATGTTAAGCTGGGAAGCCGGGACAAAGAAGGTAATCCGGTTGAATCTCCTGAATTGAAGTTTTCAGTACAGCTGCTATCATTAGGAGAAAAGGCATTCTCTTCATGTGCCAGTCTGCAGAAGATAGAATTTGAAGTAAACAATTATTATACCCATAAGCAGGAGCTGGGGGAAGGAGTTTTTGAAAACTGCACATCTCTTAAAACAATAAAGTTCGGAAACAAAATACAAGCCATACCCAACAAGGCTTTTTCCGGATGTACGGCATTAGAGGAGTTAGAAATTCCGTATGGTGTAACATCAATCGGTACAAACGCATTCTATAATTGCCATGAATTAAAATATTTGTTCATTCCGTCCAGTGTGACGACTATCAAAACAACGCAGAGTGAACTGGCATTCTGCTATGAACAGGGCCTTAAGATTTATGTGGAAAAAGGTGAGAGTGCGGCACTAACCCGGGTGAACAAGATAGGATTTGAGACAGAGGTAGGAATCTACAGGACGCGGGAAGAGTTTCCGGACGAAGCATTCTTCATGGAGATGAATACACAGCGATTTGATAAAAATTTTGATACCCGTCTAACTTTGCGGGAACTGGAACAGATTAATACGCTTGAACTGAGTAAACTTGTAATTGCGGATATGACGGGAATCCAGATTCTGACCTATGTAGAGAGCCTGAATTGTTCCGAAAACCGGATTACGGCATTGGATACGTCTGCGTTGACGCGGTTAAAGACGCTGAACTGTGCAAATAATAAAATTTGATGCAAAATATTATGCGGATACTAACGCAGTCCTGAAGGCGATATATGGGTATGATGAAAAAGCATTATACAATCATTATTTAATAGTCGTCCTTATATGAATGCAACAATCACTGTCTGTGTACCTATAGGCTATAACGATTTGGCGGCAGCAGTTGTATATGATAATAAAGTTGTGGCATATATTCCCATGCTGTAATGTATCAAAATTAATGTATCATTTCGTTTTACCGGCAAATACGGAAGAGTAGTAATAGACGAAGAAGTGGAAAAGACAATTAAGGATGCGTGTTCACCGTGGCAGATACTAAAGGATTGAGGATTAAGAATCTCAATCCTTTTTTAAAATTTTTATGTATAGCTCATTGAATTAATGTCTGATAAGTTTGTATTGTTAAGTAGATGACTCATTTATCTAAATAAAGAATTTATTTGACATAGTAAAATATTTAGGTAAAATATTACTAGATGGGAGGTTGTTTATGGCTACGATAAAAGAAATTGCTGAGATGGTTGGCGTTTCAAGCGCTGCTGTATCAAGGGTGCTCAATTATGATGAAGGAATATCAGTCAGTCCGGAGACGAGGGCCGCAATCTTTGCTGCCGCTGAAGAAATCGGTTATAAAAAACGTGTGATTTATCCCAAAATAAGTAATGTTTCATTGTTGTATTTTACAGAGCATGAGGATGAACTGGAGGACATTTTTTATCAGAATGTTAAGGACGAGCTTCTGACTCAGGCTGAAAAGATGAATATTCATTTAAGCGTGTTTACAAGAAAAGACGGGATGGACGCCATACCCAGAGACATCAATGCCTTTGTTGCCATTGGGTGGCTGAACAGGAAAGAAATCAATGATTTATATAAAATATGTCAGAAAGGAGTCTTTATAGGAACATCCCCTGACGAAAAACTCTTTGATGCAGTCAGGCCTAATATGAGTTCTTTTGTTACGCAGATAGTGGATTATTTTATGGAGAAGGGGCATAAAACAATTGGATTTATCGGGGGATCCGACCGGAATATTGATACGGGAAAACTGTCGATGGATGTCAGGGAATGGGCATTCAGGCAGAGCACAGCTTATTATCAATGCCTTAACGAAGATTTCATTCTGATTTCAGAAAAATTCACAGTATCTGAGGGGTACCGGTTAGGAAGGAAAATGGTTCAAATGAAAGAATTTCCCACTGCGCTCTGCATAGCAAGCGATACGCTTGCAGTAGGGGTATTGCAGGCGTTAAATGAAGAGGGGATACAGATACCGGATCAGGTTGCAGTATTCAGCATCAATGATTCAAGCGTTGCAAAATATCTTTCGCCGCCGCTTACAACGATTCACATTGACATTTCGATTCTCTGTGAAACCGCGCTGGAATTATTAAGGAATAGGGTGCTTAATGGCGGAAGCGTAACAAAATCCGTATTTGTTAATGGGAGCGCTGTTTTCCGAAAGAGCTGCTAATATTAACGGAAAACGAATGATATAGAAAGTGCAGTAATTATTTACTGCATTTTTTTTGTCTTATAGGAAATTACGCCGTAACATAAATCATTCCAATGAGAATGCGAAGCATTCTTGGAATCGTCGCTGCTGAGCGACAATTTTTTGTACGTAAAATTAAGCAAAATGAGTTTGGCAAATCTTTCCTATAGCGAAAAAATATGTGTTATTGACATATCTGTTATAAAATGATACAATTCACACATAGTAAATTATTTATCTTTTAATAAATAAATAATTAACCATGCAAACAAGTAAAGGAGAACAAAACTATGAAAAAGAAAATGATATCATTATTACTGGCGATGTGTATGACAGTAGCGCTTGCAGGATGTGGGAATTCAGAAAACGCAAGTTCAGGCAGCGCTTCCACGACAAAGGCACAGGCTGATGAAAATGGGAACTATGTTGTAAACGGAAGTTTTGAAGAGGCTGATTTTACGGGATGGAATGTCACAAACATAGATAACGTTACAGAGGAGCTTGACATCTACACGCGTGATACCGACTGCTATGAAGGAGTCCAGTCGCTTCATTTCTACTCAGGTTCAAATGATATTAATTTTACCGCAGAACAGGCAATTTCCGGATTGGATGAAGGGTCATACAAACTGACAGGTCATATTCAGGGGGATGCAGTCGGAGATGAAAATGCTTCAATTTACTTTTATGCAATTGTTGACGGAGAGGAAATTAAGGCAGATGCTTCACTGAATGGTTATGTGAATTGGTATACAGCGGAATTGCCGGGGCTTAATGTGACAGATGGGGAAATCACCATTGGCGTAAGCGTTACGATAGCCCCCGGCGGTTGGGGAACGATTGACGACATTACATTGGTAAAGGAGTAATTAATGCAGTTTATTAAGGGAATGGATATATCCATGATAAAAGCCTTGGAATCTTATGGAGCATCCTATTATATAGGCGGTCGGAAAGAAGATCTGTTCCATATTCTTAAAAAATGCGGAGTCAACATGATCAGGCTTCGGATATGGCCTGACCCATATGATGAGGGCGGAGAGCCTTACGGCGGCGGGGTAAACGATTTGCAGACAACAATCGAACTAGCCGGGCGTGCGGTGGACAGTGGGTTGTCGTACCTGTTGGATTTTCATTATAGTGATTTCTGGGCAGACCCCGCCAAACAGGTGAAACCCAAGGCGTGGAAGAATCTGGAAGGAAAAAATTTAGAGACAGCAGTTTATTTACATACGGTGGATACCTTAAAAGCTTTAAAAAACCGAAAGCTTCTCCCGAAAATGGTACAGGTTGGGAACGAGATTACAAAAGGGCTGCTTTGGCCTGATGGGCATACTGACAACACAGAATCAATGGCAGCGCTCTTAAAAGCAGGAATAAAAGGCGTCAGGGAAGAGTGTCCTGATGCAAAAGTAATACTCCATCTTGATTTTGGGACAGATAATAAGATGTATAGGCAGTGGTTTGACAATGTAGAACCTTTTGATCTGGATTTCGATATGATTGGGATGTCGTATTATCCGCACTGGAACGGCAGTCTGGCCCTTCTTCTGGATAATATGAACGATGTGAGCGGCAGATATGATAAAGATGTGCTTGTCCTTGAAACTTCAATTGGGTATACTACTGATACGCTGGGATGCCGTGGGGTTGTTTTTTCTAAAGAAGAGGAAAAAGCTACCGGATATCCGGCAACGGCAGAAGGACAGGAAGCATTTCTCAGGGATTTATATGACACCGTCAGGAGCGTGAATAATAACAGAGGAATGGGTGTCTTTTACTGGGAGCCTGCATGGATTCCCATTCCCGATTGTACATGGGCAAACCGGAATGGCTGCGTATATATGAACGATAAGGCAGAAGCAGGGAATTCAATGGCAAACCAGTCATTATTTGATGCTAATGGAAATGTAAACATAGCTTTATTAAATTTAAAAGAAATGTAAGGAGGTTGCATAATGAAAAAGAAAATAACAGCAGTGCTGATGGTGTGCATGTCTGTCGTTTCCGTTCTCTCAGGATGCGGTTCATCCAAAGGGGCGGATACGAAGCTCATCATATGGACCAATATGAATGTAGAGGCAGATACTATCCAAAAGTATGCTGATGAATGGGGAGCGGCAAATGGATATGAGGTAGAAGTCGTCCATCAGTCTCCGTCAGTGCAGCAGTTTGCACAGGCAATAAACAGTAATGACGGTCCGGATGCGGTTGTCGGGATACCCAACGACCAGCTTGCCGATTATGTCAATGCCGGTCTGACCGCGGAGGTGCCTGATAATCTTTATAGTGACAGTGATTTTTCTGACGCGGCAATTCAGGCGTGCTATGTAGAAGGTGCCAGATATGCGGTGCCGCTTTCCGTTGAGACGACCGCGTTATTCTATAATACGGAACTGGTATCCGAGGTTCCTGCCACATGGGAGGAACTTGTCGAGCATGCGGAAACAGACGGCGGTTTACAGTTTGATGCAACAAGTATTTATTATGACCTTGGATTTGTAAGGGCATGCGGAGGATATATTTTCAAGTATGAAAATGGCGCATATGATGTTACAGATATCGGATTGGCAAACACTGGCGCAAAACAGGCATATAACTTTATAAATGACTTGTATAGTCAATACAACCTGCTTTCGGCAGACGTTACGGCAGATATAGCCAGAAGTAACTTTCAAAACGGTCAGACCGCATATTATATTGGAGGTCCATGGGATATCGACGGTTTTACATCCGCGGGAACGCCTTTTGCCATAGTGGAGATGCCGACGTTTAATGGGCAGCCCTTTGTCACTCCGGTGGGGACACAGGTGAGCTTTGTGAGCAATAAGAGCAGCAATCAGGATAAGGCATGGGAATTCATTATGTACCTGATTGATAATGGGGCTATGGGAATGTATGAGGCAGGAGATAGAATTCCTGCAAAACTATCCGATCAGGAAAATGCAGAAATTCAAAGTAATGAAAATTCAAAAACATTTATTGCACAGATAAATAATGGCGAACCAATGCCTACAGTGTCAGAGATGGGACAGCTCTGGGGTATACACACGAACAATATCAGATCTATGTGGACGGGAGAACTTACTCCACAGGAAGCAGCAGAGAATATGGTAAGGCAGCTTGAAGAAGCAGTCGAGCTGATGAATTCCGGAAAGTAATGATAGGTTGAAAAATCAGAGATTTTTCAACCGAACTTGTTCGGTTTGCGCAATAGTTTGCGCTTGCGCTCAAACTCGCAGGTTGAGAAAGGAGCATGGTTGTTAATATGAAAAAAAAGAATAATCCAAGGGCGTACGCTTATCTTATGCCCGCATTGATATCCATACTTGTCGTGACGTGTCTGCCAATCATATATACAATTGTGATTTCTTTTACAAATTACAATATGTATCACCTGAACAACTTCACATTCGTTGGATTGTATAACTACATTACGGTATTTACCGGTAGTATTAAGAATGTCTTTTTTCCGGTGCTTGGCTGGACAGTATGTTTTGCTATCCTTAGTACGGCCGGTTCATACACAATGGGACTTATTCTGGCAATTCTTTTAAATAACCCGCATATGAAGGAGTCAAGAATTTACAGGGCGGTGCTTATTGTTCCATGGGCGCTGCCGTCCACTATTGCAATACTTGCATGGCAGGGTTTGTTAAATGAACAATATGGAGGAATCAATAACCTGCTTCATGTTTTAGGGATTGCATGGAATGTTCCGTGGCTTACAAATGCATTCTGGGCGCGCACCGGAATAATAATCGTCAATGTGTGGCTTGGCTTTCCTTACATGATGAACGTGTGCCTTGGAGGGCTGCAGGCGATTTCTTCTGACTACTATGAAGCCGCAAGGATGGATGGTGCGTCAAAATTCCAGTGTTTTAAAAGTATCACTTTGCCTATGGTGACAAGGCTTTCCATACCGCTTGTGATATCGACATTTGCATCGAATTTTAATAATTTCGGCAACATATACATGATTACGCAAGGCGGGCCTGCGAGAGTGGATAACCAGTTTGCAGGTTATACGGACATTCTTGCAAGTACGACATACAAGATGACCACATGGTCGAACAGGTATGAGCTTTCAGCAACCTTCAGTGTGCTGATTTTTATCATAGTAGGTACATTCACGCTGATTAATATGCATTTATCCGGTTCTTTCAAGGAGGTGGACTAGGTTGAAAATCAAAGATTTTCAACCGAACTTGTTCGGTTTACGCAATAATTTGTGCCTGTGACCCAAAGTTTACAGGTTACGGAAAGGTATAGGTATTGATATGAAATGCAGGGAAAAATTGTCTCCTTCTGATATCAGGAGTTTATGGGCAAGCCGGGTGGTAATCTGGTTTACTATGATTGTTGTTGTTTTTCCGGTATTGTGGATTGTCATGTCATCTTTTTCTGCCGGAGACAGTTTCTTTTTATCTTCATTGTTTCCGGAAAAATTGAGTACGGAGCATTACGTTAAGTTATTCAAGGAAACCAATTATATGGTTTGGGTATGGAATTCATTGAAGCTTTGCCTGATTGTGGCGTTTATCCAACTGACGCTTACCTCTCTGGCGGCATATGCGTTTGCAAGGCTTCGGTTTACCGGAAGGAAGTATGGTCTTATGTCACTGCTCGTACTTCAGGTGTTTCCTAACAGCATGGCAGTTGCCGGTTATTACATTCTTATCTATAAGTTTGGTCTTGTTGACAGTAATATTGCACTTATTTTTGTTCTGGCCGGAGGAAGCGCATTTAATATATGGCTTCTAAAATCATATATTGACGGGATTCCTATTGAACTTGATGAAGCGGCAATGGTGGATGGGGCGAATCAGTTTCAGGTCTTTTACAGGATAGTTCTTCCGTTGGCAATGCCTCAGCTGGCAGTACTGTTTCTGTTTTCTTTTATAGCTACATACAGCGAATATGTGATTACTTCCATATTCCTGCAGACGCCGGGAAAGATGACGCTGGCATTGGGGCTGCAGTCCTTTATAAGTGATCAGTTTGCTGCGCATTGGACATTGTTTTCTGCTGCTGCCGTCATTTCATCTCTGCCTGTAATGGTTGTATTTATGTTTTTGCAGAGGTTTATTCAGAATGGTCTGGCAGCCGGAGGAGTTAAGGGCTGACCATTGGAATAAAGTATAAAATAAGGCTGAAATCCGAAAATCAAAGGATTTCAGCCTTTCATTTTGATGGAGATATTGCTTATTTGCATGATTTTTGATAAGCTTATTAATAAGTAATTAATGATTTTTACTATGGAGGTAATTATTAATGTACAAATCGGATTTGGAAGCAATGGTAGGAATGAATGAATCAATACTGTGGAGAGGCAGGCCGGATAAAAAATGCTTTATACTGGAAAGTATATTTAATCCGATGCTTCCTTTTGCATTGTTCTGGGCGATAGTTGATTTGTCAGTTATTGGTATTACATTTGGCGCAAGCGGCGGAATGCTCATGTTTATAATACCGTTTATGCTGCTGCATTTGATGCCGGTCTGGATTTATATCGGCGGAGTAATTATGTCTTTTAGAAAGCATAGGAATACGGAATATATTATTACTGATAAAGGAATCTATGTTTCCGGTGGAATATTTGCTTATAAATATGAGATGAAACCGTTTACAGACCTTTCTCATATCAATATACACAGAGGGATTTTTGACCAGTGGCTGGGAGTGGGTGATGTAGTAACAGTATGTTCGCATACAGGATACAGCTCCAATAGTTCACATTCCCATTCATCCCATGGATTGACAATTTGCGATATTCCGGACTATCAGCAGGTATTTGCCATGGTTAAACAATTACAGACTGATATTTATGCAGATACTCAGTTTCCAAATGATTTACGGCCGGGTGAGAATCATGGATATCAGACACAGTATAGGGGCAGGAACTGAAAACTAATTAGCGGAAGGGAATATGTAAGTGATGGAAAATGTGTTAAGTCTGTTTCGGAAAGAGACGGCTGAGTGGTTTCAGAATACGCTTGGAGAGCCGACTCCGGTACAGAAGGAGGCGTGGCCGCTTATTGCGGCCGGAAAGCATACATTGGTATCGGCGCCTACGGGAACAGGTAAAACACTTTCAGCATTTCTTGTATTTTTAGACCGTATGAAGCGGCAGGCGGAGGAAGGGACTTTGAAGCAGGAACTTCAGCTGATTTATGTTTCCCCGCTTAAATCTTTAGCGGCTGATATACGAGAGAATCTAAACCGTCCCTTAACAGGAATAAATGCTGATAATGAGATTACGGTAGGAATCAGAACAGGTGATACAACTGCTTCAGAAAGACAGAGGATGGTGAGAAAACCGCCCCATATTTTGATTATTACGCCGGAATCCCTATATTTAATGTTGACAAGCAAGACAGGGCAGAATGTCTTGGCAACGGCTAAGGCTGTCATTCTGGATGAGCTGCATGCCCTGATTGATACTAAAAGAGGTGCGCATCTGATGCTTTCTATTGCGCGCCTCGATTTGTTGTGCGGACAGCCTCTGCAGCGTATAGGTTTGTCTGCTACTATTGAACCGCTGGATATGGCGGCGGAATATCTGGCTCCGGAAGAGGTGGAAATTGCGGCTCCTGCAATGAATAAAAAGGTGGAGTTGAATATACTCAGTCCATATGCGGACGCAGCTAAGGGCAGGCAAAAAGATCCAATATGGGAAGAACTTGGAAAACTGGTATATAAGTATTGTCAGGGAAACCGCAGTGTAATCGCTTTCGTAGAGGGGAGAAGGTACGCGGAAAAACTTTCGTATTATGTAAACCTATTAGGCGGAGACGGTTTTGCCAGAGTACATCACGGAAGCCTGTCAAAGGAACAGCGGCATGAGACAGAGCTGGCTCTGAGGGAAGGGCGGCTCAGATTGCTGTGCGCCACTTCCTCAATGGAGTTAGGGATAGATGTGGGTGAGATAGACCAAGTACTGCAGGTCGGCTGCCCGCGCACGATATCGGGAACGATGCAGAGACTGGGACGTGCCGGACACAATCCGGGGCGGACAAGCGTAATGTATCTTTTTCCCAGAACCGCATCGGAATGTGTATCTTGCGGTATGACTGCACAACTTGCAAGGCAGGGTGGTGTGGAGCATTTGAATCCGCCTTCTGAATGTCTGGATGTTCTTGCTCAACACTTGGTTTCCATGGCTGCATTCAGGAGCTATGAGTTGAGTGAGGTAATGGAAATTTTGCCGCGTGCATGGTCTTTCCGTAATCTTGGCAAAGAGGACGTCAAAGCGATTCTTGGTATGCTGGCAGGGGATTATGAGCATGACAGGGATATTCCGGCGCGCCCCAGAATTTTGTATGACAGAATACATGAAAGAGTAGAAGGAGACGGCTACAGCAGGATGCTTGCCGTTTCGGCAGGAGGAACCATTCCCGACAAGGGTTTGTTTTCCGTGAAGACAGAAGAAGGAGTAAAACTAGGTGAGGTAGATGAGGAATTTGTCTATGAATCCAGAAAAGGTGACAGGTTTATTCTGGGTGCTTTCGCATGGAGAGTATTGAATATCAGCCGCGATACGGTAACCGTAACTCAGGCGCCGACAGAGGGAGCCAGACTTCCTTTCTGGCATGGAGAAATCAAGGGACGTGATAAGCGGACCGGGGAGTCGTTCGGGCGCATTCTTCACTCTTTGCAGGAAGCATATGAAGACGGAAGATTATTGGAGGCTTTGGGAGAGCTGGGGCTGGATGAAGCTGCGGCTCATCTTGCCGGCGGATATCTGGAGCGGCAGATTAAATCAACCGGGAGCCTGCCGGATCACAGGACTATTATAGTAGAGCATTTCAGAGATTCATCAGGAAACAGTCAGTTAATGATACACTCTGTTTTCGGAAGGCGGATTAATGCACCTTTGGCGCTCCTTGCGGCAAATGCAGCGAGAGAGCAGCTTGATATGGAAATCGGATGCGTGGATGAGGAAGACGGAATTTTATTGTATTCCTATGGGAATAGGGCATTGCCGGAAGGAATATTACAAAGAGTGGAACCTGATACCGGCAGCAGATTGTTGGAGATTTTACTGCCGGCAACACCGCTCTTTAATATGGCGTTCCGCTATAACAGCGGACGTGCGTTGATGATGGGAGTCAAGAATAGCGGACGACACCCATTATGGATGCAGCGGCTGCGGAGCGCTGAGATGCTTGAACAGGTGGTAAAAGAAAAAGAGCACCCCCTGATTCGTGAGACTACGCGGGAATGTATGCAGGAACTATGGGACGCCGAGGGTATGATGAATCTTTTATACGATATCCGTTCCGGCGCCGTGGAGGTAAGAGAGGTTTATACTGATGTGCCATCCCCGATGTCGCTTCCGCTGCAGTGGGTGCAGGAAGCAGCGGTAATGTATGAATATTCACCCACGCCCCGGGGAATCCATGGGGCTGTGGAGGAGGAATTAAAGAAGCAAAAAGAACTGCTGCAGCCGGATGCTCAGGAGCTCATGCAGGTGCAGAAGCGGGAAAAGCTTCCTAAGGATATGCACCAGCTTCATTCTCTTTTGATGACAGAAGGCGATTTGGCGGCAGGAGAACTGGATATTCCGGCAGATTGGCTGGATGGTCTGGCGAAAGACGGCAGGGTGTTGTATCTTGAACAAGGATTATGGATTGCTGCTGAACAGGAAGAAGAGTATGCGGAAGCTTTAGGAGAATATGAAGCGGTAGCCGGACGGACGGAAAAACATGATAGTAAAAGCGGTAAAAACAATATGCCGCCAAATGAAGCCTGCCTTCACATAGTCAGGCGCATGCTTCGTTACAGAGGGGCAGCGAATGCAGAGCAGACAGCAGAGCGTTACGGATGGCCGGTTGATAGAGCAGAAGAGATTTTGGAAGAGCTGTGTCGCCGGGAAGAAGCAGTAAAACAGGATGCAATATATTATCATGCAGTGTTATACCGCCGTGCCAGAGTCCGCACACTGAAAAACCGCCGGGAAGAGATTAGTACTTGTTCCGGAGAAGCGTATGCAGCGTTACTGCTTTCCGGAATAGAATCAAGCGCACCGGGCGACGAATGCCTGCGTAATACTTTAAAGAGATATGCAGGAGCAGTGTTTCCGGCATCATACTGGGAGGGGATTCTGCTTCCTGGACGGGTTAAGAATTATCGGGAAGCTATGCTGGACGCCTTTCTCGCTGAGGGAGAGCTGTTCTGGCGTATGGAGTCAGATGGCAAGCTGTGCTTTGACTATCAGGAGAACATTGATTGGGACGCTGATATGAGTGAACGGATGGAAGGGCTTACTGAAAAGGAGCAGATTATATACGAGGCTCTTTTGAAGCGTGGCGCAAGTTTTATGCAGGCGTTAAATAATCTGCTTTCCGGCGAATCCCCTTATGATACGTTATTATCTTTGCTGGAAAAGGGATTGGTATGCGCAGACAGCTACATTCCTGTGAGACAGTGGCTGAACAGGGAAAAAACCAGAAATGCTGCAGTCAGGCAGAGAGTGAATGTGCGTATAAAGGCATTGAATGCCGGCAGGTGGGATGTGATACGCAATACCAGGGAGCAGTCCATTGAGGAACGATTGGAAAGCTGCTTTGAACGCAGTCTGATTATTTGCAGGGAAACGGCGGCTCAATGGGGGCTTTCATGGCAGGAGGCATTATCGGTACTGCGCATATGGGAGTATACCGGCCGTGCCAGAAGAGGGTATTTTGTGGAAGGCATGTCAGGCACACAGTTTATCAGGGAAAAAGATTTCATGACAGTAGTGCGCATGCTTCAGAAACCGGAGAAAAAAACTGTCTGGATAAATGCGGCAGATCCTGCGCAGTGTTGGGGAAAGGTATTACCCCATATGGAAGGCCGGAGCTTCATGAGTGTTCCGGGTACTGTGGTGGCATGCTGCGGCGGTATTCCTGCGGTAGTGCTGGAACGGCAGGGAAAGACGCTGCGTGTGTTTGAAGATAGACTGAAGACAGAATGCCTTAAGCTTTTTGCGGAGGAATATAAAAAAGGAAGGCTTTTCCCTGCAATGAAACGTATTGTGGTGAAAGAATACCCTGATACTGCAAGGGATGCGCTGGCAGATGCGGGTTTCATGAAAGAAATGCAGGATTATGTACTGTATCGATAGGAGTGTGAAGGTTGTGCCTGATGGCCCAAACACGCAAGTTTAGAAAAGGCATGGACGCAAAACAGGAAAGAGGAAATTGTGAATGACTGCGTTGTACTCTGTATGGCACTTATTAGTTGACGGTATGTGCGCTATAGCAATGTTTGGAAAATATATTTCAAATGAAGATGGCTATTTTTCTATACTTATTTACAATTTTTGTGCGTTTGCACTACAGATGCCATTCGGCGTGTTGTTGGATGCATTGATTGCAGGAGATGAAAGGAAAAAATACGACTTTGGTTTTCTTACCGCTGTTATTGGTGTGATATGCACTGTTATGGGAGCTTATACAAATCCGGTTATATTAGGAATCGGGAATGCGCTTTTTCATATAGGCGGCGGTGTGGGAACAATTCACGGCAACTTTGGTGCAGAAAAGGGAATAGTAGATAACAGACTGATCATAAGACTTGGAATATTTGTAGCACCGGGCGCAATAGGATTGTATTTGGGAACGTTGCTTGCCAAAGCAGGCATGTCGAATGAAAAAATACTGTGGACAAGTTTAGGTATGCTGATATGTGTAATTGTGTCATGGTTTGTTCTGGCACATGGGCGTAAGATGGGTACAGATGAAGAGTATGCAGTTGTAGAGACAGTTACAAGCGAAGAGTATGTTGTTGCAGATACAGTTACAGGTGAAGAGTATGCAGCAGTAGATACAGTTACAGATGAAGAGTATGTAGTTGCAGATATAGTTACAGATGAAGAGTATGCAGCAGTAGATACGGTTACAGATGAAAAAGATGCAGCTACAGACTTGACAACAAGTTCAGATTCCGTCATTGTAGGGGATAGATATGTAATTATGGCAGTCTGTTTGATTGTTGTAATTTTACGCTCATATATCGGTATGACAGTAGGTTTTTCATGGAAAACAGGAATAGCGGCAGGGCTGTTTGCCGTACTTGCTTTGGCATGTGGAAAAACGGCCGGCGGTTTTTTGGCGGCACGGTACGGTTTATATAAGACTGCGGCAGTTTCTTTGATGCTGGCGGCAGTGTGCTATTTATTTTCTTCCGTTATGCCGGTTGGTTTGGCGGCGCTTTTTTTGTTTAACATGACCATGCCGATTACGCTATATTGGGTGATATGTGCATTCCCACAGATGCCGGGTTTTGCGTTCGGAATTTTAACTTTTGCATTGTTTTTGGGATTTCTTCCCAAGTATATGGGAATTGAAATTGCGATAGGCGGAAACGTTATCGGATGCGTGGGCAGTATACTTTCGCTGCTGCTGATTTCCGTGGGTCTTATAAAGTTTCCTTACGATTTGAACAAAATAACTAAAATTTAAAAAATAATTTAAATAATTTATAAAATTTAAAAAATATTAAAATATCACCATTAAAACATTCTTACTAATTCGTATCTTTTATATAAGATTTGCAGGCATTTGCGAAACTCACTCCAATACACAGAGTTTTAGCCATTATAAACAAAAATGGGGCGATTTCGCTTGCGGTGAGACACTTATTTTGTATATAATGGTTAAACTCGTGGCTTTACTCAACAGTTTCGAAATAGCCTAATAAACTTTGGAAAAGGAGGATGCGGTGATAAAATATCTGCTTGAGATGTTTTTGGTTTCATTAATAATGACGATTGCCATAGAGCTTGTAGCGATATGTCTGTTTTCGCGGATAAGTCGTTCCATGTCATTCATACATAAGAAGCAAGGCGTTTTTCTGGTGGTTCTTGTCAATGTGTTGACAAATCCACCTGCGGTTTTAATATGTTGGATTGCAGGTCTGTATCTGGGAAATGTGCAGGCGATGATAGTACAGATTTTGACAGAGGCAGCAGTAGTAATAGTGGAGGCATGGGTTTACCATATATTTGCTAAGGAGAAACAATGGGATATACGTAATCCGGTCATACTGTCGTGCATGGCGAATATTTGTTCATGGTTATGCGGAAATGCGCTGATGGAATTGAGAAATATCTTAATATAAAGGAGGAGCTTATGAAAAAAATTATTTGTTTATTGGGAATGATGACCTGCTTTTTATTCTGTACGATATCGGTACGTGCGGATGTGATTTGGGAACCGGAGGATGATTTTTATGAAAATCACAGGTCTGAATGCACACATGTAAACAGGCAGTTCATTGCCGCCGGACCGGACGGTGTGGTAATTTTGTATAAAAGTCCGGAATCGGATAAGGAAGTAGCGACATGGGAAAACGGATATCAGACATGGATTAGTTTTACCTATGAAGATGGGCAGGGAATCGTGTGGGGATTTCCTTCCGGGTGGGAAGAGAAGAGCGGCTGGGTACCGATGGAATACATGAAAGTCGTATATGACTCGATTTCGTTTATGGAGGAGCATAGAAACCGGATAGAAGAGCAAAGTGGGCGCCTGGATGAAAGCTATAAAGATGATATAGTTTATTACTGGAAATATCCCGGTTCGGCTGATGGCGGCAGCATAAATATGCAGGATTGGGAGTATACGCCTGATTATAGTTCAGTTTATACAGATGAAGAAGGACGTAGTTGGGGATATGTCGGATATTTTTATGGTTACAGAGGCGTATGGATATGCCTGGATAATCCGACAGCGGAATATGAGGAACTATATCCTAACGGCGCGTTGCAGGTTGAAATGAAAGATAATGATGAAATCAAAGAAGAAAGTCAAAGTGAAGAAATTCAAAACGGAGAAAATCAGACAGTGGAAAATCTGAATACGGAGCGGATTAAGCCGCAGACAAATCATAGAATCATCGTGGTTGTGATTGTGCTGGTGGCGGTGGTCGTGCTGGTTACCATAGCGCTGCTTGTCATGTTAAAAAAACGGAAATAAGAATTTTAAAAAAAGATTAATGAAACCCTCAATTTGAGTAGTAAATCATATTAGAAACTACTTGATTTAAGGGTTTTTATATGCTATTTTTATATTACAGTAAATACAATGATGAAAAGCATAATTTGAGGATAGACTTATTATATCTTTATAAGTAACTGACGTGAATTACTTAAATAAGATAGCCGGAAAGAGGAACGCTGCCATGGAAAATAAATATGTGTTTGCAAATTCAATCAGCGGTGATGAGATAAAGATTCTTAGAAAAAGTCTGGGATTGACACAAGCTGAATTTGCGTCTTTTGTCAACGTATCAGTAAAAACCATAGAGCGATGGGAAATACAGAAAACTCCAATTAAAGGTGAAATCGTTACCCTGTGCAGATTAATACGAGAGGACATGGATTGCGTGGAGCGTTTTCGGGTGCCTGAATGGAGAGGGCCGCTTCGACTTAAGTACGGGCGGGGTGAGGAAACATACACGATTATTGATGTTTCGCCACAACAGAGAAAAGTGATAATTTATAATTATACGCATGATGTCATGCGCCGTGCATTTGGTAAAATAGAAAGTCCTACCTATGAGCAATACGAGGCTTTTTTGGAATCGCGCTGTTTTCCAAAAAGTCGGGATAAAATGAAGCTTATGCTGGAAGAATTGGATTTGCCTTTTTATGACCCGCTTATGATTATTGAAAAGACGCAGGGAAGAATGGCTGATGATGATTTCTGGCTTAAGGCGGAGAGGAGGTAGCAATGGTAATATTGTTCGAGCAGGATATTCGACAGGAAAACAGGCAGTCTTCTAAAGGAAATCAATTGAAATGGTACAACGGAGGAAAATGGTATAAAGCTGATTACACAGGCTATGAGGGACTTGCAGAGTATGTGGTGTCTCATCTTTTGCGTCTTTCAACGCTAAGCGCCGAGGAGTTTCTTATGTATGACACTGTTAAAATTAAATATAATGAGACAATATATCAGGGCTGTCAAAGTAATAACTTTCTACCGCCAAACTGGCAGATGATAACATTGGAGAGACTGTTCTGGCAGCATTTCGGTGAAAGTCTTTATCAAAGTGTTTTTAGAATTAATGATATAGAAAACAGGGAATTATTTTTAGTAGAACAAGTGGAAAAGCTGACAGGATTGCAAGAGTTTGGAAGGTATATAAGCATTCTTTTGACTATAGATGCTTTCTTTTTAAATGAAGACAGGCATACTCATAATATAGCAGTTCTTATGGATGAGCTTGGGAAGTATCACTACTGTCCGTTCTTTGACCACGGCGCTTCGCTGCTGGCAGATACGACAATGGATTATCCAATGGATGTACCTATGGACAAACTATATGAAAAGCCAAAGGCGAAAACCTTTTGCAAGGATTTTGATGAACAGTTGAACATGGCGGAAAAGCTGTATGGACAGCATTTAAAATTTAGGTTTACAAATGCAGATGTAGAAAAGATTCTGGAGAATGAGCAGGAATACTCTCCGGACATAAAGGAAAGAGTCAGAGAACTGCTCAGACTTAAGCGACGGAAATACCGGTATTTATTTGAGTAAATGAAGATTATGCCGCCTTGCGGTTTATCATTTTTTTATGTATAATCAAAATAAATATCGTAAACAAAAGCTTAACAGGATTTGGAGGCGGAAAATTGAAATCCGTAAAATCTTCTAAATACATAAAGAACATGAAGAATACATTGGCTGTTTTTTTATCGGTAATATTTTTATGTCTTTCACCTTTTTCAGGAATCGGCGGCATTTCCGCTTTGCTGACTGTTTCTGCGGCTGAAACGAATTATATTAAGACAGATGACGTGCTTACCCAATATCAGGAATACCGGAAACGTCTGGATTCTATCGAATACAGAGCCGATATATCAGAGAACGGATATAAGATTGTGGAAGATCAGGTTTTTCCGATAGAAATATACGGATATGGAGAAGACGAGGTATTTCTTATCCCTGCTTATGATGAAAAATATAATCGGCTGGCGTTGTTTTTGACAGAGGCGGATGGAAAAATTATCTATAAGACTGACCAGCTTGAAACAAATAATCGTGTGCTTGGGCAGATGAAGCAGCCCAAAAGCAATATTGCTGCCATAGGATTCAGGGATCTGGATAAGGACGGACGTATGGATATCATCCTGATTACTTCATGTACCGATACAAGCGGGTCATATGGCGTGAAAACAAATAAAGTAGGCGATGTATTGTTTCAGAACAGGCAGGCTGCGGGTTTTTATCGTGACTATCGTATTTCGGACAAGATAAACAGATTCGGTATGAACAAAAGTGCGGAATTTATCACGGCATTTGTCAGGGATGGCTTTTCTACGGAATTTCTATATACTGCAGAAACTTTGGACGAACTGCTTTCAAATGACATGCAGATTATTCAGGAGCAATGTTATACCAGAACTTTTGGAAAGCTGGGAAAATTACAGGTCGTACCGGGGACCTATAGGATTTCAAACTATGATGTTTTTATGATATATCTGGTGAATGAACAGGGTGATATTGTATCCAGTCTGCAGCCAATGAGTAATTATGATAATCTGTATGCGCTGAAAGGAATCAGCTGTCGGGATATTGACGGAGACGGGCTCAAGGACATTATCGTACTGGCAAGGTACAGTTATGAGGGTGAAGGCGGTCGGATTGCCGTGGAGAGTGATTATTCCATATATTATCAGAGAACAGGCGGCTTTTCGGCGGATACGGATATGAAGAAAAGGTATCGCTGCGGAGATGGCGATACTATGGAGTTGCTGGTAGAGAAGGCACGCGCCTATTGGGGCTGGGAATCTACGAATTGAGGAAGGAGCAGGGTTAATAGTGATTAAGATACTTATTGTGGATGATGAAAAACCGATTTGCGATTTAATAGACTTGAATCTTTCATCTGCGGGTTATCAGTGTACTGCGGTGCAGGACGGACTGGAAGCGATTGAAAAAATCGAAAATAATACTTATGATTTGATTTTATTGGACATCATGCTGCCGGGGGCGGATGGCTATGATATTATGGAGTACATACGTCCCCTTGGAGTCCCGGTTATATTTATTACGGCTAAACATGAGGTAAAGGACAGGGTAAAAGGACTTAAGCTGGGGGCTGATGATTATCTGGTGAAGCCCTTCGACGTGGTTGAGCTTGTAGCAAGAGTGGAGGCGGTGCTGCGCCGGTACAATAAAGCGGAACAGAAACTGACTGCGGGAGATATTACAGTAGATGTGGATGCACACAGGGTTACTAAGGCGGGAAGACTGATAGAATTGACCAATAAAGAATTCGGTCTTTTAGTACTTTTTATCAAAAATAAAAATGTGGCGCTGTTTAGGGAAATGCTATATGAAAAAGTCTGGGAAGAAGAATACTTTGGGGATAGCAGGACTTTAGATTTGCATGTGCAGCGTCTGAGAAAAAAACTTGGTTGGGAGAATAATCTGGTAGCAGTGTATAAAGTCGGATACCGTTTGGAGGTATAGCGAATGAAATTTTCATATAAAATACTGCTGTGGATGGTCATTGTCATGGCCTTGGCATTGGGGTTCAGCGGCTACTATTTTGTGAATTATGTGTTTGAAACTTCTCTGGAGCGTGAAGTGGGTCAGGCATTGGATGAAAGCAGCATTCTCGGATTTGCTTTTGAGACGGCAGCGCTTAGTGTACCGGCGAAATACAGTTATCTTCCGGATACGACGGTGGAGGAGATTGCCGCCAATCTGGAAAAAAGCGGACAGGGCGGCGGCAGGCTGATACGTATTTCAGATGAAGAGAGAAGTCTTTTGTATGCAAGTGTCGGCTTCGAGAGTTATGCGGACTATGGTTTGAAAGAAGACTATGAACTGATTTCGCAGATAGACGAAAATATTAAAGCTTATCAGGTTGTCCGGGTGGAAGATAAGTATTATATTCATACCGGAACAGCAGTGAAGGCACTGAACAGAGTCATATATCTGGAAACTCTGAGAGATGTTTCGGAAGTTTTTACAGAGCGTGAAATGGGATTTTCCTTGTACCGGCGAGTGACACTGATCATGCTGTTGGCAGGTACGGTAATCATGCATTTTATTTCTTCGTTCCTGACGAAACCTGTAAGGCTGCTGACAAGGGCGACGAAGCGTATGGCTGCAGGAGATTATTATTATCGTGCCAAACAGGTCAGTCATGATGAGCTGGGGCAACTGACCAGAGACTTTAACAGTATGGCGGAGGCCCTTGAAAAAAATATCGAAAAACTGGAAGAGGAAATCGAGGCAAAAGAAGAATTTATGGGGGCATTTGCCCATGAGTTGAAAACGCCGCTGACCGCAATAATAGGCTATGCGGATATGCTCCGCTCCCACAAAATGGATGAAGAACAGAGTTTCATGTCAGCCAATTATATTTATACGGAAGGAAAGCGGCTTGAGGCCATGTCTTTGCGCCTTTTGGATATCATCGTTGCCGGAAAGACGGAGGCGCAGCTTCAAAAGTATTCGGCAAAGCTAATGTTTGAATATTTGCAGGAAATGTTTGTGGGCAGCAGGGAAATGGATTTTCATTTTCAGTATGATGAGGGTGAGATTCTGGCGGAAGTCAATCTCATTAAATCACTGTTGGTAAATCTGATTGACAATGCCTGTAAAGCATCGGAAACAGGCAGCCGTATTGAGGTAAGCGGTACTGCTTTGGAGGAAGGTTATATGTTCTCGGTCAGGGATTACGGTATAGGCATTCCGGAGGAAGAACAGCGTAAGATAACGCAGGCGTTTTATATGGTGGACAAATCCCGTGCCAGAAGTAAGAACGGGGCGGGACTTGGTCTTGCTCTCTGTGCGGAGATATTAAAAATACATAACAGTAAGCTGGAGATAGAAAGTGAGGAGGGCAAAGGCTCACGCTTCAGCTTTGTACTGCCTTATGAGATAAGCGAATCCAATACGGAGAATTCGGATACGGCTGAAAGGAGGGAATATTAAATGTTGTATAAACTAAAAATAACAATATTTCTTCTTTTGGCAGTAGGCGCATTTGCGGTATCTATCTGGGGACCGGAAGCCCTGACGAAATATCAGGATAAAGGAATGCTTAATAAAATCCATGCAGAAGAGGTGGAAACGGCAGGAGAGGGGTATCGCTATAAGCTGAATGCCAATGAAAAGCTGTATATTCTTTCCCGATGCCTGAGTGCACAGACCCTTCCGGGAAGCGATGGAAGTGCAATGGCATATCTGGAAGATTCGGGACTCTATCAGGAACTGGAAGGTTCATATGCATTTGTGGCGAATTACAGAACTCCTTCCGACCAGGAAATCTCAGATGAGCAGATTTATGAGACTTGTAACAATGCCATAGAGACTTTGAAGGAACTTGGTATACTGCCGGAAGAAATCAGGGAGGTGGTGCCGGAATCCTATGACGCAACTCTTTATTCTGCAATAGACATATTGGAGCCGAGGAACAATATCGCGGTCTGGAAGCTGAGCCTGTCAAACAGTCAGGTGAATGCCGATAAGGGTAATCGCCTGATAGACGCTTATATCGGTGCGGAGGATGGAAAAATATATGAATTCTATGCAAGAACCTCTCTTCTATGGGAAGATATCGATACGGATAAAATCATAAAAGCATGGAGCGGGTACATGGGATTGGGGAGTCCCTCACCGTATGAATCCGATAACCCATTGTTGGAGACGACCCCTTATTACAAAAAGTATGTATTTCCGGGAATGGGAGATGAAAGAACAATTGTTACCGTAGGTTATTATGAAGGGATAAATGAAATATTTCTGAAAATCTCATAGCAATACCTGCCCATAAAACATTAGGATAAGCTTTAAAATAAAGATGATGCAAAAATGATGCAAAAATTATGGGAATCTGATGCAAAAAATATGGAACTTTGATACAAAAATGATGAAACTTTGATGCAGCTCTTGTGTAATCTGTAAATAACAGAATAACACAAGAGTTTTTTATCTTATAGGAAATTACGCCACAGCATAAATCATTCCAATGAGAATGCGAAGCATTCTTTGAATCGTCGCTGCTGAGCGACGATTTTTTATGCAGATGAGTACAAGTCCGGTTGCTGAAATTATAAGAAAGAGGTGTCAAAGAATGTACGCAAGAGAAGCAAATTATTCGCGGTATTATTGTCAATATCTAAGGAGAGAAAAAAAGGTAAAGGCGGGGAGGCGCCTGTTAGCCTTAACTTTGGCAGCGACGATTATCGGTTCAGCCGCGGCTGTTGCACCGGAAATACCAAAGTTACGCGCATGGATGGCAGCGGATGATATAGAGGCAATGAATGAAGATGTGATAACAGCGGATGAAATTATTCAGGATATTAACGCCGGTGAGTCTGTAGTGGTGGAAGAAATAGCTGAAAATCCGGCTGAAACGGAAACTATAGTGGAGCCGGAAACACCGGTTGTTTTTGTGGATGCCGGACATGGCGGTGAAGATGAGGGCTGCGCGAGAGAGGGCGTTCAGGAAAAAGTGATAAATCTGGCGATTGCGAAGTTAGTGCAGGCGAGGCTGGAAGAGCTTGGATACGAGGTCGTGATGGCACGGGAAGACGATACATATATTGCAAAGGAAGATCGGGTAGTGGCAGCCAATCAAGTGCAGGCAGATATTTATGTAAGTATTCACCAAAATGCCTCTGAAATTAATGGTGCAAGCGGCATAGAAGTCTGGTATGACGGAACGGACACAGGCAGAGACAGTAAACGCCTGGCGCAGCTTATGTGGCAGCAGACGATGAAAAGCACGGGAACTGATATGCGGGAACTAAGAGGGGATGCTGATTTTCATGTGACAGGAAAAACTGCAATGCCGGCATGTCTCGTTGAATGTGGATTTTTGTCCAATACAGATGAACGTTTGAAGCTTGCTACGCCGGAATATCAGAAACAGATAGCAGCCGGAATAGTACAGGGAATAGAATATTATTTTCACCCCAAGACCATGTATCTGACATTCGACGACGGTCCTTCCGAAGAAAATACGGCGCGGGTTCTGGATATTCTGAAAGAGAGAGGAATCAAAGCAACATTTTTCCTGATAGGGGAAAATGTGAGGAATCATCCTGAGATGGCGCAGCGGATTGCTGCAGAGGGACATACAATAGGGATTCATTGTGACAATCATGATTATGGAGAAATCTACAAAAGCGCGGAAAGTTATATACAGGATTTTGAAACAGCAAGACAAACCGTGTACGAGGTGACAGGTGTAGATACTAAACTCTTTCGGTTTCCGGGAGGAAGCGTCAACGCATATAATAAAGGAGTAAGAGAAGCAATCATAGAAGAAATGACAGAGAGGGGATATATTTATTTCGATTGGAATGCCAGTATGGAGGATGCGGTGAAAAATCCGGAGTCTGAAAAATTGATTGCAAACGGTTTGGAAAGCACCCTTGGACGCAAAAAAGTAGTGATGCTGGCACATGATGTCGTATATACTACGGGAATATGCCTGGAGCGGATGTTGGACGGACTTCCGGAATATGAGATGAAACCGCTGAGCGAGGAAGTGGCACCTATACAGTTTAATAAATAAAATGTGAAAAATAATTTTTTCACACATGTTTACATGTGTTGTGCAATATTTGTGCAGTCATCGCAGATGTCTTGGGAAATATGTGCAGAGCGCATATACAAATTCGCAGGTTGAGAAAGAAGCAATGATATTAGATATAGCCTTCAGGTCTGAAATAGATTTGAAGGCTTTTGTGTAATATATAAAAATTTATTTTTTACACTATCTACACGAGCAGATAATTGTATGATATAATTTCGGCATAGGCATATTAAAAGAGGTGGTTATAAATGAATCAAAAACTAAAAGAAAAAATATTGGAATCTCTTTCAGCAGTACTGCCTATAACAGGAATCGTCATGCTGCTCAGCATATTACTGGTCCCTGTGGAATTAGGTACTATGGTTATGTTTATATGCGGTGCGGTTATGCTTGTGGTTGGAATGGGATTTTTCCAGCTGGGTGCGGAGATGGCCATGACACCTCTGGGCGAAGGTATAGGCGTTCAGATATCAAAGACACGTAATATTATATTGATTTTGCTGATTGGATTTTCGATGGGAACAATTATTACAATTTCCGAACCGGATTTGCAGGTATTGGCCGGTCAGGTTCCGTCCATTCCCAATTACATTCTGATTTTGACGGTGGCGGTCGGAGTCGGAATTTTTCTGGCGATGGCAATCGTGAGAATTTTATTCCAGATAAATCTTTCAACTATTTTAATCGGGTTTTACATAGTACTGATAGGCATCTCTTTTCTGGCTCCACAGGGCTTTCTGGCGGTTGCTTTTGATTCAGGCGGAGTAACGACGGGGCCTATGACGGTGCCTTTTATCATGGCGATGGGTGTCGGTCTGGCTTCGGTCAGAGGCGATAAAAATGCCTCAAGCGACAGTTTCGGTCTGGTAGCCCTTTCCAGTGTTGGGCCGGTCTTGGCGGTGCTGATACTGGGATGCTTCTATAATCCGACTGAGGCGGCATATTCCGTGACAGAGGTGGCGGATGTCGTGACGACCAGAGATGTGGTCCTGGAGTTTTTAAAAGGAATTCCGCCATACATTAAGGAAGTTATGGTTTCACTGCTTCCTGTGGCAGCAGTATTTGTCATTTTTCAGTTGTTCAGCCGGCGTTATAAACGACGCCAGATTAAGCGTATTTCGGTAGGTCTTGCCTATACATATATCGGGCTCGTTCTTTTCTTATGCGGGGTCAATGCAGGATTTGCACCGGTAGGTTCATCCATGGGAAATGAAATCGCTTCCGGCGGCTGGAAATGGCTGTTGATACCGATAGGTATGCTGATTGGTTATTATATCGTAAAAGCGGAACCGGCGATACAGGTTCTTAATCGTCAGGTTCAGGATGTGACTGATGGCGCGGTTTCCGCCGGATCAATGAATAAGTGTCTGTCAATCGGCGTCTCTGTCAGTGTGGGTCTTGCGATGATGCGTGTGCTGACAGGTCTGCCCATATACTATATTGTTATACCCGGATATATTATTGCACTGGTTCTTTCAAGATTCGTTCCCAAGATGTTCGTCGGTATCGCATTTGACTCCGGCGGTGTTGCCAGCGGTCCTATGACGACTACATTCCTGATTCCGTTCAGTATCGGAGCCTGTAATGCGGTAGGCGGCAATATCATGGCAGATGCATTTGGAGTTGTGGCGCTGGTGGCGCTGACTCCGCTTATTGCCGTTCAGATAATGGGAATGGTATATCAATACAAGCTTAACAGGGCAGACAAAGCAACGGTGCCGGAAACAGTGTACCCGGATATTGTGGATGAAATATTTGAATTTGAGGAGGCTTGAGTTATGGCAGAAAATTACAAGAAAACAGCTTTTCGTATTCTGTTTCTGATTGCAGCGCCGAAGCTGACCAAAAAAGCGATGGACCTGTATAAACAGGCAGAAATACCGGTGCAATATACTTTTCATGCTCAGGGTACCGCCTCAAGCGAAATCATGGATATGCTTGGACTTGACGGAGTAGATAAAGTCATAACAGTGTGTATGATGCCAAGAGCATATGCAGATGAAATGATTTCCAAACTGCAAAAGAAGCTGCATCTCGGAATGCCGAATACAGGAATCGCGTTTTCCGTTGTTATGTCAGGCAGCAGCGGACATATCGTGCAGTTAATGGAAACTTTACAGCCGGAGATTAATCGAACATTATTAAAGGGAGAAGATTCGAATATGAAGGAAAGAGAATATTATATGATCATGGCATTTGTAAATCAGGGCTACAGCGGTGAGGTAATGGAAGCAGCCAGACCTGTGGGAGCATCCGGAGGAACCGTATTTCACAGCAGACAGCTTGGAAGTGAAGAGGCGATGAAATTCTGGAAGATCAGCGTGCAGCAGGAGAAGGAAGTGGTTATCATACTTGCACGGAATGAGAATAAGCTGGCAATTATGCAGGCAATAGGACAGAAATGCGGAATGCAGAGCGAAGCTCAGGGATTCGTACTCTCTTTACCTGTTGATGATGTTGCAGGGCTGGAATAGTGATTATATATAATAAGGAAAGCAGAGGAAACGGCATGGACATTATTTTTAATGAGAAGAGGCGTATATTCAAACTTGATACTGCGCATACAAGTTATTGCATCGGAATTGTGGATGAGGAGAACTTTTTAGGTCATATTTATTACGGAAGAAAGCTTGCAAATGATAATCTGGCATATCTGATGCGTACAGAAGAAGCGCCTTTCGTTCCGTCTCGTAATAACAGGGACAGAGCTTCCTTTCTGGATTCTTTTCCGATGGAATACACGGGAAGCGGACTGGGAGATTACAGGGAAGGGACCTTAAGCGTCAGGACTATGGGCGGTCATACAGGAGTTTCCTTAAACTATGTTTCCCATAAGATTTATGAAGGAAAGCCTACGCTTGACGGACTGCCTGCTACATATGGAACGGAAGGAGAATGCAAGACGCTGGAAGTTTTGTGTGAAGATTCTGTCCTGAAACTGCAGATCATTTTGCTTTACACTGTTTTTCGTGATAATGATGTCATAACAAGAAGCGTTAAAGTTATAAATAAAGGAGAAAACGCTGTCTATCTGACAAAAGTTTTATCAGCATGCATTGATATGGATAATGAAGAGTATGAAATGATTACTCTGCATGGTTCATGGGCAAGGGAACGCGCCATCCAGTGCCGTCCCGTTATGAAAGGAAAACAGGGCGTTTCTTCAAATCGTGGAGAATCAGGACATCAGGTGCATCCGTTTATGGCGTGGAAAGCGCGCACAGCTACACAGGAAAGCGGCGATGTATACGGAATGCATTTCATATATTCGGGTAATTTCATGGCACAGATAGAATTAAATCAGTTCGACAGTATGCGTGCCATGATGGGAATTAACCCGGAGAATTTCTGTTGGAAGCTTGAAAAAAATGAAAGCTTTCAGGCTCCGGAAGTTGTCTGCGTTTATTCCTCTGACGGTATCGGCGGCATGAGCAGAACGCTGCATGACTTATACAGGAAGCATTTGATCAGAGGTGAATATAGGAATAAAAAGCGCCCGATTCTGATTAATAACTGGGAAGCAACATATTTTGAATTTGATACAGAGAAGCTTCTGGATATTGCACGGCAGGCTTCCAAACTTGGCATAGAGATGTTGGTCATGGATGACGGCTGGTTCGGGCACAGGAACGATGACAACAGCAGTTTAGGTGATTGGGTAGTCAATGAAGAGAAGCTTAAAGGCGGCTTGAAATATCTGGTGGATGAAGTCAATAAACTGGGAATGAAGTTTGGCATCTGGATGGAGCCTGAAATGATATCGCCGGATTCGGAATTATACAAGGCGCATCCCGACTGGGCGATTGCTATTCCGGGAAGGACCGGAAGCCTTTCCCGCAACCAGTATGTACTGGATCTGACACGTAAGGAAGTAAGGGATCATATTTATAACATGATTTCTGAAGTACTGCGCAGTGCAAAAATTGAGTATGTAAAGTGGGATATGAACAGGCAGTTAAGCGATATAGGCAGCTATGGTCTGCCTGAAGACAGACAGGGAGAAATTTTCCATAGACAGGTATTGGCTGTATATGAATTGCAGGAGCGATTAACGAAAGATTTTCCGCATATTTTACTGGAGAACTGCTCCGGAGGCGGCGCCAGATTCGATCCTGGAATGCTGTATTACAGTCCGCAGATATGGTGTTCTGATGACACGGATGCCGTTGAGCGGTTGGCGATTCAGGAAGGTACGGCGATGATATATCCGCTCTCTGCCATGGGTGCACATGTATCTGACTGCCCTAATCACGCGGTAGGAAGAGTAACTCCTTTTGAAACAAGGGGATATGTGGCATTGGCTGGAACGTTTGGATATGAACTGGATGTAACGAAGATTCAGGAAGAAGACAGAAGGATGATTCCGGAGCAGGTAGCGATGTACCATAAATATAGCGACCTCGTCAGGGAAGGCGATTATTACCGAATTGCTTCTTACGCAGAGAATCATTTTTATGACTGCTATGAGGTGGTTTCCAAAGATAAATCGGAGGCGCTCGTTACTTATGTTCAGGTGTTGAACAGACCTAATTATCACAGCAGACGGATTCATATACCGGGGCTTGCACCTGAGAGGACTTATGTAATTGCCAATCCGGAAGACTGGCCGGAAATCAGGCAGATTGAATATACAGGAGAAACCCTGCATTATGCCGGGATTAATATACCCCCGCTCTGGGGAGATTTCAGGGCAAGATTAATTCATTTCGTTGAGAAGGAAGGGATGTAAATATGATAGTACAAAAATATAAAGATATGCTGGGCAAAAAATCAGTTATCAGGCAGCTTTCGGAATTCGCCACTGCCAGAGGTGCGGAAATCGGGTATGAAAATGTATTTGATTTTAGTCTTGGAAATCCGTCTGTTCCAGTACCGCAGAAATTCACCGACGTAATGACAGACATGCTGCAGAACCGCGATCCTATGGAACTGCATGGTTACAGCCAGAGTCTGGGAATTCCGTCTGTTCGTGAGAAAATCGCACAGTCGCTAAACAAACGTTTTGGCATGGATTATACAGGAAATCATATATTTATGACGACAGGAGCGGCGGGCGCCATCGCGCATGCAATCAGATGCGTTTCGCAGCCGGGAGATGAAATCCTTACGTTTGCGCCATATTTTCCGGAGTATCAGCCTTATATAAATTTAAGCGGAGCGGTTCTTAAGGTAGTTCCGGCAAATGTGGAGAATTTCCAGATTAACTTTGAAGCATTTGAAGAGATGCTTACCGATAAAGTTATGGCGGTTCTTATAAATACGCCGAATAATCCGTCAGGTATGGTATATACTGCGGAAACTCTTAAAAAGCTGGCGGATATGATGTCTGCGAAAGAAAAAGAATATGGACATGATATTTTCCTGATTTCTGATGAACCTTACAGGGAAATTATATTTGAGGGTATTGATGCGCCTTATGTATCGACGTTTTATCCCAACTCCCTCTCCTGCTATTCCTATTCCAAATCTTTGTCTCTTCCGGGAGAAAGAATCGGTTATGTAGCAGTTAATCCGGCATGCACTGACGCGGAGTATATCACAAATATGTGCGGACAGATTTCAAGAGGTACAGGTCATAACTGTCCGCCGTCCATTATTCAGCTGGCTGTGGCGGAGGTGCTGGATCTGACCGCAGATTTATCGGTATATGAAACGAATATGAACATATTATATAAAGAGCTTACCTCTCTTGGATTTGAATGTATAAAACCGGGCGGAACTTTCTATATGTTCCCTAAGGCGTTGGAGGAAGATGCTATAGCGTTCTGTGAGAAAGCCAAGAAATATGATCTGATTCTGGTGCCGAGTGACAGCTTCGGAGTAGAGGGATATTTCCGTATTGCATATTGCATTGATACTGAGAAGGTAGAGCGCTCATTAGATGCATTCAGAAAATTCGTTAAAACGGAATATAAATGATGCATTTTTTCTGATGTGTTTTGAGAAAGGAGCAAGGGTATTAAAATGGATATGTTGGAAATTCTGAAAGCGATATTATTCGGAATCGTGGAAGGTATTACGGAATGGCTTCCCATAAGCAGTACCGGACATATGATTCTGCTTAATGAGTTCGTAACCCTGAATGTATCGGAAGAGTTCTGGGAGATGTTTCTGGTGGTTATTCAGTTAGGTGCGATTCTGGCAGTATTGTTGCTTTTTTGGGACAAAATTTTCCCATTTGATATGAAGCATAAGCCGATTATCAAAAAAGACATTTTTATACTTTGGTTCAAGATTCTGACAGCGTGCGTTCCGGCAGCAGTAATAGGGCTTGCATTCGATGATGTATTTGATGCACTGTTCTACAATCCGTGGTGTGTAGCGGCTGCGCTGATTGTATTTGGCGTGGCATTCATTGCAATTGAAAACCATAATAAGAATATGCATCCGCACGTTATGAGTCTGGAACAGATTACTTATAAAACAGCATTGATGATAGGCGTGTTTCAGCTGATTGCCGCAATCTTTCCGGGTACGTCCCGCTCCGGAGCTACTATTATAGGCGCACTCCTGATTGGAGTATCACGAACGGCAGCGGCGGAATTTACCTTTGTTCTGGCGATACCTGTAATGCTTGGGGCAAGTCTTCTGAAACTTGTCAAGTTTGGTTTTTCCTTTACGGGGACAGAGCTGACTATTCTCTTCGTCGGAATGGTGGTGGCTTTTGTTGTATCTGTAATAGTGATTCGGTTCCTTATGGGATATATTAAAAAGCATGATTTTAAAGTGTTTGGATGGTACCGCATTATTTTGGGAATAATAGTTCTGGCATATTTTATTGGTATCCGCGTATGATTTTTAAGCAATTCGCATATATAATGAGCGGAAATAACAGCATATTTGGGCAGTTTTTAATTGACATTAAAAAACAGTTAGGGTAAAATCTTTCTATAATCAATGGATTATAATAAAACTGTTACTAGATTATTATTGCTTGTTAAATTAACTATGGATACATGGGAGGAGAATATTCATGGCAGAAACAAAGAAGACGGCAGTTGTAAAACCGGCCGCAAAAGCAGTAGCTGCAAAGGCAGCAGAAGTTAAGGAAGAAACAAAAACAGAAGCGGTAAAAGAAGCTCCTAAGGCAGAAACAAAGAAATCAGCAGCTAAGAAGACAACCAAAAAAGAATCCAAGAAGGCAGCTGTTGAGAAGACACCTAAGACCAGAGCTAAAAAGGCTGCTGAGGCAGAAGTTGTAATACAATATGCAGGAAACGAATATACAACAGAAAGACTTGTAAGCATTGCAAAAGATGTATGGCAGTATGACTGGAGCCGTAATCCGGATGATTTTAAAACGGTTAAGCTTTATGTTAAAATGGAAGAGCAGCTTGTTTACTACGTTATCAATGACGAAGTTCAGGGAAGCTTCGGTATCTAAACAGAAAAAGTTACAAACAATAAAGACAGTTAATTTAAGTAATACTATTACTTGGATTAACTGTTTTTTTCGTTATAGAAATGTCCATTTTCAGATGGACATGGAATCAAAAGGCGTACTTATTCGCTTTTTTATTTTTTTTTCATAATTTTTTCTATAATATATGTTGACAATTAAATAGTGAAGTGATAACTTATCACTAGAAGGTGTTAGCACTCTTGCTTGATGAGTGCTAACAATAGGAGAAATGGTATGCAGTTAGATGAAAGAAAATATAAAATATTGCAAGCCATCATTCGGAACTACTTAGAGACAGGAGAGCCGGTAGGAAGCAGGACAATTTCCAAATATACGGATCTTAATCTGAGTTCTGCGACCATTCGTAATGAAATGGCGGATTTGGAAGAACTGGGGTATATTCTGCAACCTCATACTTCCGCGGGACGTATTCCATCAGATAAGGGATATAGATTATATGTTGACAAAATGATGGAAAAGAAGGAGCGGGAAGTAGAAGAGATGAAGGAGATGCTTCTTGAAAAAGAAGATAAGATGGAACATCTCCTAAAGCAGGCAGCTAAGCTTCTGGCGAACAACACAGAATATGCGGCCATGATATCAGCTCCGCAGTACCACAGAAATAAACTGAAATTCATACAGCTTTCCAGAGTGGATGCAAACCAGCTTCTGGCAGTCATCGTGGTAGAAGGGAATGTAATTAAGAACTCCATACTTTCCGTTTCTGAGGAACTGAATGATGAGACCATTCTTAAACTTAATATACTTCTGAATACGCATTTGAACGGGTTGTCAATGGAAGAAATAAATTTGGGCATGATAGCTGCGATGAAGCAGCAGGCAGGAATTCACAGCGAGATTGTAGCGGATGTGATTGACGCCGTAGCCGACGCGATTAAGGCGGATGAGGATTTGGAAATCTACACGAGCGGAGCGAAAAACTTCTTCAAGTATCCTGAACTTGCCGACCATCAGAGAGCCAGCGAGCTGATTACTACATTTGAAGAAAAACAGATTCTGAGCGAACTTGTTCAGGAAAACCTCTCTGATGAAAATACCGGTATTCAGGTTTATATCGGAGATGAGACTCCTATTCGGAGCATGAGAGACTGCAGCGTGGTGACGGCGACATATGAGCTGGATGAAGGCATGAAGGGAACCATCGGAATCATAGGTCCCAAACGCATGGATTATGAGAAAGTAGTAAGCAGTTTGAAAATGCTGAAAAATCAGCTTGATGATTTATATAAGAAATAACGATATAAATATGAAAGGAATGAGAATTGTGGCGGAAAACGAAAATCAGAAGGAACAGAAGGAAGAAGTATTAGAAGAAATTCTGGAAGAATTGGAAGAAGCTTCTGAGGAAGAAAAGAGCTCCGAAGAAGAAAGCAGTTCTGAAAAGGAACCGGAGGAAAAGGATACTTCTAAAGAGGCTAAAAAAGATAAGAAGAAAAAGGAAAAAATTGACAAAAAACATGAAGCGCTGAAAGAAAAAATCGACGAGCTTGAGGACAGAGCCAGACGGCAGATGGCTGAATTCGATAATTTCCGCAAACGTACCGAAAAAGAGAAATCGGCAATGTTCGAGACCGGCGCAAAGAGCGTAATTGAAAAAATCCTGCCGATTGTTGATAACTTTGAAAGAGGATTAGCATCCGTTCCGGAGGAAGAAAAGGGCAGTGCGTTTGAACAGGGCATGGAGATGATTTACAAGCAGCTTATGACTGAACTTGATGCAATAGATGTGAAGCCTATTGAAGCAGTCGGACAGGAATTTAACCCGGAATTTCACAACGCAGTCATGCAGGTAGAAAGTGAGGAATATGAAGCCGGAATGGTTGCACAGGAACTGCAAAAGGGTTACACCTACCGCGGCAGCGTCGTAAGACACAGCATGGTAGCGGTCGTACAAGGCTAAACAAGTAAAATATCATATTAAATTAAAAATCATATTATTTATAGGAGGAGTTAAATATGAGTAAAATTATTGGTATTGATTTAGGAACAACAAACAGTTGCGTAGCAGTTATGGAAGGCGGTAAGCCAACAGTTATCGCCAATACGGAAGGCGCAAGAACTACACCCTCTGTTGTGGCATTTACTAAGACAGGAGAAAGATTAGTAGGTGAGCCTGCAAAACGTCAGGCAGTAACTAATGCTGACAATACAATCGCATCCATTAAGAGGGATATGGGTACAGACCATGGACGTACTATTGAAGGAAAGAAATATTCACCTCAGCAGATTTCCGCAATGATCCTGCAGAAGCTTAAAGCCGATGCAGAGAACTATCTGGGCGAAAAGGTTGACGAAGCAGTTATTACAGTGCCGGCTTACTTTAATGATGCACAGAGACAGGCAACCAAGGATGCCGGAAAGATTGCAGGGCTTGATGTAAAACGTATTATAAACGAGCCCACGGCGGCAGCTCTTGCTTATGGTCTGGACAATGAAAAAGAGCAGAAGATTATGGTATACGACCTTGGCGGAGGAACATTTGATGTTTCCATCATTGAAATCGGGGAAGGCGTTATCGAAGTACTGGCAACCAACGGTGATACCCGTCTTGGTGGTGATGACTTCGACCAGAAGATAATCGACTGGATGGTAAAAGAATTTAAGAATGCAAACGGTGTTGATCTGTCTCAGGATAAGATGGCTCTTCAGAGATTAAAAGAAGCAGCGGAAAAAGCAAAGAAAGAACTTTCTTCCGCAACTACGACCAATATTAATCTGCCGTTCATCAGCATGAATGCAAACGGACCGCTTCACTTCGATATGAACCTGACAAGGGCTAAATTTGAAGAATTAATACACGACTTGATTGAGAAAACCGCAATCCCCGTGCAGAATGCGATGAAAGATGCAGGGCTTACCAACTCTGATTTGGGTAAAGTATTGTTAGTCGGCGGTTCTACACGTGTTCCGGCGGTACAGGAAAAAGTAAAACAGTTGACAGGACATGAGCCGAATAAGAGCCTGAACCCTGATGAATGTGTTGCACTGGGCGCTTCTATTCAGGGTGGTAAATTGGCAGGTGATGCAGGTGCAGGAGAGATTCTGCTTCTGGATGTAACTCCGCTTTCTCTTTCTATCGAGACAATGGGCGGCGTTGCTACAAGACTGATTGAAAGAAATACGACAATCCCTACTAAACACAGCCAGATTTTCTCAACGGCAGCAGATAATCAGACTGCAGTTGATATCAATGTAGTACAGGGTGAGAGACAGTTTGCTAAGGATAATAAATCACTCGGACAGTTCAGGCTGGATGGCATTCCTCCGGCAATGCGTGGGGTTCCGCAGATCGAGGTAACCTTTGATATTGATGCAAACGGTATCGTTAACGTATCGGCTAAAGATCTGGGAACAGGTAAGGAACAGCATATTACTATTACGGCAGGCTCCAATATGTCCGATGATGAAATCGACAGAGCAGTTAAGGAAGCAGCTGAATACGAAGCACAGGATAAGAAGAGAAAAGAAGCTGTCGATACAAGGAATGATGCCGACTCTTTCGTATTCCAGACAGAGAAAGCTTTAGGTGAAGTAGGCGATAAGATTGACGCATCGGAAAAAGCAGGTGTTGAAGCTGACTTGCAGGCTGTTAAGGATATTCTGGAAAAGACAAAAGATCAGGAAATGTCAGACAGCCAGATAGATGAGCTGAAGGCTGCTAAGGAAAAACTTACGAATTCTGCACAGTCCCTGTTTACTAAGATGTATGAGAACATGCAGCAGGCACAGGGTGGTCCTGACATGGGTGCGGCAGGTGCACAGGGAGCTCCCGATATGGGCGCAACAGATGCAGCAGATGACGTTGTAGATGGTGACTACAGAGAAGTCTAACCTTCCGAACGGAAATAGGCTTGGAGGATTATAAACATGGCGGAGCAGAAAAGAGATTATTACGAAGTTCTCGGTGTAGATAAGAGCGCTGACGAAGCGGCGCTTAAAAAAGCATACAGAGTTCTGGCTAAGAAGTACCATCCCGATATGAATCCCGGAGATGCGGAAGCTGAGAAAAAATTCAAAGAGGCGTCTGAGGCGTATGCTGTATTAAGCGACCCTGAGAAGAGACGGCAGTATGACCAGTATGGTCATGCCGCCTTTGAACCAGGCGCAGGTGGAGGCTTCGGTGGATTTGATTTCAACAGCATGGATTTCGGAGATATTTTCGGGGATATTTTCGGAGATTTCTTTGGAGGAGGACGTCGCGGCGGAGGGAGAAGCAACGGACCTATGAAAGGCGCCAATATCCGCACCAGCGTGCGGATTACCTTTGAAGAGGCAGTATTCGGTGTTGAAAAAGAAATAGAGCTCACGCTGAAAGATGAGTGTACTACCTGCCATGGCAGCGGCGCTAAACCCGGCACCAGTCCGGAGACTTGTCCCAAATGCGGCGGAAAAGGTCAGGTTGTATTTACGCAACAGTCCTTCTTCGGAACGGTTAGAAACGTTCAGGCCTGTCCGGATTGTCACGGAACAGGAAAGATTATTAAAGAGAAGTGTCTTGACTGTCATGGAACGGGATATATTGCCAATAAGAAGAAAATACAGGTATCCATTCCGGCAGGAATTGACAATGGTCAGAGCGTAAGAATCCGTGATAAGGGTGAGCCGGGAACTAATGGAGGACCGAGAGGAGATTTACTCGTAGAGGTAATCGTAGGACGCCATCCGATTTTCCAAAGACAGGATACCAATATTTATTCCACAGTACCTATGTCGTTTGCAATAGCGGCGCTTGGCGGTGAAATCATAATAGATACGGTAGACGGTAAAGTTATTTATGATGTTAAGCCGGGTACGCAGACAGACACCAAGGTCCGTCTGAAAGGCAAAGGTGTGCCGTCTCTTAGAAGTAAAGACATAAGGGGAGACCACTATGTCACATTGGTGGTTCAGGTACCCGACAAGTTGTCGCGTGAAGCGAAGGATCTTCTAAAACAGTTCGATGAACAAAGCGGGAATACGTTAAACGCTGCAAAACAGGCAGGTTCCGGCTCAGAAGAACCTAAGGGCAAAAAGAGATTCAGGAAATAGATTTGATATTAAATAATTAAAATCGCTGTGAAGTCTTGAATGAGAACCGGGCAGCGATTTTATTTTTGTAATGGATTTGTACCAGATATGATGCAAAAATGATGCAAAATTGCTTTAGAATGTAAAATATGTTTTGCTTTTGGATATAATTTATATGTATTCGGCGCAGATTTGGATAATGATGGGTATACAGAAATTGTATTTGGAGCAGCGGGAACAGAATGTGGCGGCTTAGGCGACTGGTATAACAGGATATTGAAATATAAGGATCATAGCATGGAAAAATGGAGATACCTACGGAAGAAACACAAGAGGATAGCGCAGGAATTGAATGCTCGGAAAGATTATACAAAAGACTGGTAAAATCCCAATTTTTTTTATAAAATGGTTATGAGGAATTTCCTACTCAGAAAGGAGCAGAATCATGAAAAAGAAGGTAGCCAAAAGTCTGCAATGCATAGCATTAAGCAGTTTCCTTCTGTTACAGACTGTTGCCTGCGGCAGACAGGATATGGGCAGCACGGATACGGTTGGCGACGTTGTATCGGAAGAAAATGCGGATGTTGTGCAGGATAGTACACAAAATGAGGAACATGAAGAGACCCGGGATATGGCAGCAGTGAGTAATTACGAATTCATTCCGGTAGCATCTGATTTGAAGGCGGTAGATTATGATGCGAAAGTACTGGCAAATCGGAATGAGGATGGAAGCAAAAAGTACGTTAACAGCGATGTTGCGTCTACCATCTGTTATGACAATCTTTCTCTGGGATATTTAACAGAGACGGATATTACCTATACGCTGGAGCTTGTGGAAGAGAACGAGGTAGATAGTATAGAGCTGTCAGCGGTTGACGGAGATTACAATTCTATTGCAGTGGAAGATTTGGCAGATTGGGATAGTGAGAATAACACGCTGACAGCGAATCAGGAGGCGAAACAGAACGGTACGGTTTTCCTTGATCTGATAAGCGGCGGTGAAGTCGTATATACCGTGAATGTACGGGTAGTATCTGCATATCCTGAGAATCCAAACTATGATTTCAATACGGAAACCGTAGCAAATGGAGAATTTGAATTTTTATGGGATAGTAATTCGGATGGAGAGACTGACGAGAACTGTAACGTACATGACCCGTCGCTTACGGAAGTAGAGATTGATGGAACCAGATATTATTATATGGTACAGACCGGCTGGGAAGGCGGTAATATAATACGCCGTTCCAAAGACTTGATGCATTGGGAATACCTTGGGAAGACAACTGCCGCCGATACACAGGCAAGCGGTTGGACACAGGTAAATGACTGGATGTTAAAGGATGTAGCAAACTGCCAGTTTTGGGCGGCTGATTTGATTCCTGCCTCTTACGGTGGTTACTGGCTGTATACTTGTCTTGTGAATTCTGCTTATGATGAGGAGAAACATGACAGGGTATGTATTGCTTTGGCATGGACACCGACGCTGGAAGCGAAATCTTTCCAATATGTAGGCTGTATATTGCAGTCTATCAGCGATTATGCGCAGGATGCACTATATTATAATATCGTAGCGCTTGACCCTCAGGTGGTATATGATGCAGCCGGAAATATGTATCTGACCTATGGCTCTTTTGGCGCGGGTATTTATATGCTTGAGTTGGACAGTGAGACAGGTCTTCGTAAAGACGGACAGACGGAGTGGCTGGATGAGGATACTATTAATAGCTATATGAAAGAAGCAAGGTCAACGGCAATCGGCAATAGCCATCCTTATTACGGTAAGCATCTGACTTATTGTGCAGAGGGAAGCGTCATATCCCATCAGTATGATGTGAAAATGGTATCGGAAGATGGTGAGATAATTGAAACTTATGATGATTATTATTATCTGATGACTTGTCTTGGCGTGTTGTCCAGAAATTATGTGCTTTTTACAGCAAAGAGTGACAGGATTGATTCTTTTACGAATTTGAGCGGAGATCCGATGGCGTCAGGCTGGATTGGTAAAGAACTGGTAACCGGTTTGTTCCCGCCTCTTTCAGGATACCGCAGTGATTTAGACAGAGAGGGATACGTTACGACGGCGGATGTGATTGAAGGAAGTACAGAATACATAGCAATGTCTTCATTCAAATGGGCGGATTATGATTTTGATATCCATGCGCCCGGACATGGTGATTTGTATACGACAAGCGATGGTGTGGATATTGCCATGCTGATGGTCAGGACTTTGGCCTTGCAGCATGATAAGACCGCGGAGTGTGATAATGGTTATCCTCTTGCAGCGTCCAGCAATAAGTATATGATGCAGGCACATCAATATTATTTGAATTCAGTTGGGGATATCGTCATCAATGCCAACCGTTACGCCAATGAAGCGGCCCGGTCGATAACACAGGAGGAATTTTTATCCTTTGCGGAAAATAATGAATTCCAGCTGGTTCTTGCCGGAGACCCTTATGTAACTACGGAAGCGGTTTATGTAACATTGAATACGGACGGAAGCATCGGCGGAAGCATAACGGGAACATGGCGGATGTATGGAGATCGCTACATAGAGCTGGATATTGACGGATATGATTTATATTATGGAGTTGCAGCCGTGTCATGGCTGGATAATAAGGACTGTGTAGGAACGACAGTCACAGCAATGGGGCAGACAACCGGATGTCCATTGTATATGAACAGTGAAACAAATCCGTAAGGAGCAATCTTTTGGTATCATCATAAAAACAAGGTGTAGAATCATTAAGATTTTACACAAAACCAAATTATATGATATACAAATTGACGATTTTCAGGTATAATAAGAAATAATTTATTTTAACATGCAGAAAAGAGGACTGATTATGAAAAGAAAGAAAATTTCATTACTTGCAGCTTCCGGATTATTAGCGCTTGGTTGTCTTACTGCCTGCGGCAATACGCAGGGAAAGGTAGAAATAGCAGAACCGGAAGTTATTGAAGAACCGGCGGTTAAAGAACCGGAAGTTGTGGAAACGCCTGTGGAAGATGAGGAGCCTGAAGGTCCTGCAACGAATGGTGATGTTATTGAAGACAGAACAGTAGTTAACGGGGAAATCCAGAGCTATCTGACAGGCGAATGGACAAGCGAGGAAATCGCTAACAGAAGACCAATCGCAGTCATGGTTCCCAACAACAGACCTGCTATGCCGCAATACGGACTTTCACTGGCAGGCGTCATCTATGAAGCTCCGGTAGAAGGGCGTATCACCAGACTGATGCCAATCTTTGAGAACTTTGACGATTTGGAGAGAATCGGACCCGTCAGAAGCAGTAGGGATTATTATGTTTATACGGCGATGGGATTTGAAGCAATTTATTGTAACTGGGGACTTGCAGTTCCTTACGTGGAGGAATTGATTAATCGTGATACAGTATATAATGTCAGCGCAGCAGTAGAAGGTATCCATAATCCGGCGGATGAAGCGTTTTACAGAGTCAGTCGTGGCGATGGTTATGCACTGGAATTTACAGGATATCTGAAAATAGAAGGTCTGAAGAAGGCTGTGGACAGGCTGGGATATGACTGGAACTATGATTCTTTCCATGTTCGTCCGTTCCTGTTCGCCAATGATAAGATTAAAGATTATCCTGATAATGAAAGCGCTACAATGATTTATCCCGGCGGAAAGTCCGGTAATAACTCAAGCGGTTACGGCGCATATCATCCTTACTTTGAATATCATGAAGACGACCATCTTTACTATCGTTATCAGGATGGTAAAAAGCAGATAGACGAATACAATAACGAGCAGCTTGCGGTTACTAATGTTATATTCCAATACTGCCATGGTGAGGTTAGAGATGCTCACGACTATCTTGCATTTCAGGTTCACAGCCCGGAAGATACAGCGATTATTTTTACTAACGGTAAAGTAATTAAAGGAACATGGTCACGCAGCGCTGATTTTGAACCTCCGGTATACTATGATGAGAACGGAGAAGAGGTTGTTTTAAATCAGGGTAAGACTTGGATATGTAATATCTGGAAAGAATATAGTGAGTTTGTAGAATACGAATAAGATTCGGTAATTCTGTTAAAGAAGCATAGGCATCTAAGAAAGGAATATGGCTGTTAATATGAAATGGCTGAAATTCAAAATAAAAACATTGACAGATGCGGAAGATATTATTATCAGCACCCTGTACGATATCGGATTGGAAGGGGCGCAGATAGAAGATAAAGTACCGCTTACCGCATTGGAGAAAGAGCAGATGTTCGTAGATATTCCTCCGATAAGTGCCGTAGATGACGGAATTGCTTATCTTAGCTTCTTTGTAGAAAAAAAAGAAGACGGAAGTCTGGAAGTAAACGGTGAAACTACCGATAAGGAAACTGTTCTGAAGCAGATAGAGCAGGAACTTGCAGACTTGCGGATGTTCATGGATATCGGAGAAGGAACCATCAGCATTGAGGAGACTGAAGATATTGATTGGATTAACAACTGGAAACAATTTTTTCACCAGTTTTATATTGATGATTTATTGGTTATTCCCTCATGGGAAGAAGTAAATGAGGCAGATAAGAATAAAAAAATTCTGCATATTGATCCGGGAACGGCTTTTGGAACCGGAATGCATGAAACAACACAGCTTTGCATCCGCCAGATCAAGAAGTTTCTGACGCCTGAAACAGTGCTTCTTGATGTGGGATGCGGAAGCGGTATTTTGTCAATTATATCTCTGATGTATGGTGCAAAAAAGGCAGTCGGAACAGACATTGATCCTTGCGCAGTTGAAGCCGTCAGACAGAATATGGAAGTAAACGGTATCAAAGCAGAAGATTTCTCAATGATGATTGGAAATATCATTACGGAGAAAGACGTGCAGGATAAGGTCGGGTATGCGTGTTATGATATCGTGGTGGCTAATATTCTGGCGGATGTACTGCTTATGCTCACGCCCGTTATTACGCAGCAGTTAAAAAAAGGCGGTATTTATATAACCTCCGGAATTATTCAAGAGAAAGAAGAAGTGGTTGTAAAAGCAGTCGGAGAGGCAGGGCTTAAAGTACTTGAGGTCACCCGCCAGGGTGAGTGGGTATCGGTAACAGCCATGAAGGAATAATGGAAAAAAGAAGAGTAATTGCAGGAGTCCTTGCTCTGTTGTGGATGTGCATGATTTTTGCATTTTCCGCACAGGAGAGTGAGGAATCAAGTGAAGTGAGCGGGGCTTTCAGCCAGCAGATAGTAAGCGGCGTAGGAAGATTTTTTCATCTGAATCTGAATGATGAAGAGTTACGCCGGATAGCGGATGCTATTGAAACGCCGGTCAGAAAAGCGGCACATATGACAGAATATGCGGTTCTGTCTGTTTTAATATATATATGGCTTGGGAAATGGAAGCATGCAGTTGTTTTAACGGCGCTTTATGCTGCCAGCGACGAGCTGCATCAGCGCTTTGTACCGGGGCGTGCGGGAAGACTGGGTGATGTTTTGATAGACAGCGCAGGCGCCGTGTTTGGAGTGCTTATTTTTATAGGAGTGAAAAAATGTATCATTTCTTTGCGGAACCGTCACAAATACAAGGTACGAGAATCGTCATAACCGGAAATGATGTTAATCATATTAAGAATGTGCTCCGGATGAAAGTCGGAGAAGAGATAGCCGTCAGTAACGGCATTGACGGGAAAGAATATCGATGTGGCATAGAGGAATTTAAAGAAGGCGAAATCATTTGCGGTCTGCGTTTCATCAAGGAAGCTGATGTGGAGCTTCCCTCTAAGATATACCTGTTTCAGGGCATACCAAAATCAGATAAAATGGAAATGATAGTGCAGAAAGCGGTGGAGCTGGGAGTTTTCGAAATTATTCCGGTTTCAGCGGCAAGATCCATAGTTCGATTTGACGATAAAAAAGCAAAGAGCAGAATGATCAGGTGGCAGGGAATAGCAGAAGCGGCGGCTAAGCAGAGCAGAAGGGCTGTCATACCTGAGGTAAAAGGCGTCATGAGTATGAAAGACGCCCTTGTTTATGCCGAGTCATTGGACGTGAAGCTGATTCCTTATGAATTGGCGGAGGATATGGAGAAAACGAAGAAAATCATAGAAGATATTAAAGCCGGAGAATCGGTAGGTATTTTTATCGGACCGGAAGGCGGATTTGAAGAAAAAGAAATTGGGGCTGCAGCTGAGAAAGGATTTGCTCCAATTACCCTTGGTAAGCGGATTCTCCGTACAGAAACAGCAGGCTCTACGGTTCTGTCATGGTTGATGTATCATTTTGAAAAATAGAATGTCAAAAAGCATAAATTTGTCATATATTACATTATAAAATAATATATTCGCAGTCCGGAAAGTATAGGGTGAAAAATAAATTTTTTCACATGCCTGCATGTGTTGCGCAATATTTGTGCTTGAGAAATGTGTACAAAGCACACATACAAATTTGCAGATGATTATTAATATGACGGAAATAGGAGCTGTGTATGGAAGTATATTTGGATAATTCGGCTACGACCAGATGCTTTGACGAAGTAGCGCAGCTTATGATGAAAATTAGTTGTGAAGATTATGGGAATCCTTCAAGCATGCATCATAAAGGCGTTGAAGCGGAGCGTTATTTACGATATGCGAGAGAAACTCTGGCTAAAATACTAAAGGTAAATGAAAAGGAAATCTTTTTTACATCAGGCGGAACCGAGTCGGATAATATAGCCATAGTCGGCACGGCAATGGCGAATCATAGAACCGGGCGACACCTGATTACTACACAGATAGAGCATCCCGCAGTTATACAGACAATGAAGTATCTGGAAGCACAGGGATTCAGAGTGACTTATCTTCCGGTGGATAAACAAGGTAGAATTCGGCTGGAGGATTTGCAGGAAGCAATCTGTAAAGAGACAATTTTGGTGTCAATAATGCATACAAATAATGAAATCGGAACGCTTGAACCGATTGCGGAAGCGGGAGAACTGATTAAAAGAATCAACCCGGCAACCGTATTTCATGTAGATGCGGTACAGGGTTTTGGTAAATTCCGCATTTATCCTTCCAGAATGAATATTGACCTGCTTTCGGTCAGCGCGCATAAGATCCATGGACCTAAAGGCGTAGGTTTCTTATACATTAATGATAAAATCAAAATCAATCCGATTATTTATGGCGGAGGACAACAGAAAGGTATGCGTTCGGGTACGGAAAATGTTCCGGGAATCGCGGCTCTTGCCAAGGCAGCAGAAATTATGTATTCTAATTTGGACGCGGATATGAATAGACTTTACGGGCTGAGAGATATTTTTATACAGGGAGTCTCAAAGATTGATAATGTAAAGGTTAATGGCTGTATGGGTGATGAAAGCGCCGCGCATATCGTCAGTCTTTCAATCAGCGGAATCAGAAGTGAAGTGCTGCTGCATGCATTGGAGGATAGAGACATATATGTTTCTGCAGGAAGCGCCTGCTCCTCAAATAAACCGCAGCCGTCAGCGACCCTGAAAGCAATTGGCGTAGAGAAGGATTTATTGAATTCAACAATACGTTTCAGCTTTTCTGTTTTTACTACTGAGGAAGAGATACAATATACGATACAGACGCTGCATGAGATTGTTCCCGAATTAAGGAAATATACGCGGCATTAAATAAGTTATGAAAATAGGTATTCAAGACGACCGTTGTACAATATAGACAAATTAACGCAGGGTACGCTTGCGCTGCATTGCCGCTCGTAGCGGTATGTACGGTGACAAAATACGGCACCTAAAGTACAAGACCACTTTCAGTGGTCTACGGCTCCATAGCACCCTGCTTATGATATTGTCTATATTGTACAACCAGGTTTTGTAAATGACTAAATCAGATAAAGCGATAAAAGGAGTCAGAATGTTTACATCATTTTTAATAAAGTACGCAGAAATCGGCGTAAAAGGAAAAAACCGTTATCTTTTTGAAGACGCGCTTGTAAAACAGATTAAGCATGCTTTGAAAAAGTGTGAAGGAGATTTTCAGGTGCGTAAAACGGATGGCAGGATATATGTGGATGCGGTTTCGGATTTTGACTATGAAGAAACTGTGTCAAACTTGCAGAAAGTTTTTGGCATTGCGGGAATATGTCCTGTAGTTGTGGTAGAAGATGAAGGATTTGAAAAGCTTGGAGAGCAGGTTGTCAGATATCTGGACAAAGTGTATCCGTGCAAAAACAAGACATTTAAAGTGGCTGCAAGAAGGGCAAGGAAGAATTATCCGCTGAATTCCATGGAGATAAATACGGAGCTGGGCGGAGTGATTCTGGATGCTTTTCCCGATATGTCGGTAGACGTACACAAGCCGGATATTATGCTTCATATTGAAATAAGGGATAAAATTTATATATATTCGGAAATCATTCCCGGTCCGGGTGGCATGCCGGTAGGCACCGGCGGCAAAGCAATGTTATTATTGTCCGGTGGAATTGATTCTCCGGTGGCAGGTTATATGATTGCCAAGAGGGGTGTCAAGATAGACGCAGTGTATTTTCATGCGCCTCCATACACGAGTGAACGTGCGAAACAGAAGGTCGTGGATTTGGCGAAAAAAGTTGCGCAATATACGGGACCGATTTATCTGCATATTATAAACTTTACCGATATACAGTTATATATTTATGATAAGTGCCCACATGATGAGCTGACGATTATTATGCGCAGATATATGATGCGGATAGCAGAACATATTGCCTTGGAATCCGAATGCTTAGGGCTTATTACGGGTGAAAGCATTGGGCAGGTGGCTTCCCAGACTATGCATTCCCTGATGGCTACCAACGAGGTGTGTACGCTTCCCGTTTACAGACCTTTAATAGGATTTGATAAAATGGAGATTGTGGATATTTCGGAGAAAATTGATACTTATGAAACATCGATTCTCCCATATGAGGACTGCTGTACGATTTTTGTTGCAAAGCATCCTGTTACTAAACCGAATCTGAAAATCATCAAAAGGCATGAAGAGAATCTGGAAGAAAGAATAGAAGAACTGTTGCAGGCCGCGCTTGATACGGACGAGCTGATTATTGTTTCGTAGAAAAATCGAGTGCCAGCGCACTCGATTGCGAGAATGCTTCGCATTCTCATTGGAATAATATACGTTACGGCGTAATTACCTATGATATAAAAAATCGTCGCTCAGCAGCGACGATTCCAAGAATGCTTCGCATTCTCAATGGAATGATTTATGCTGCGGCGTAATTTCCTATAAGATAAAAAATGGCATCACATGATAATGAATTATTATCCTGTGATACCATTGTGTTTGCTTCTTCAGAAAATTGCAGCTTATATCAAATAAGGCTTCAAAGCATTCAGTATCTCTTCGGCATTATCTTCTGTATGGATATTCAAATCAATAGGCTTAGACAGGTCCAGACTAAAGATGCCCATGATAGATTTTGCGTCAATTACGTATCTGCCTGACACCAGATCGAAATCATAATCAAATTTTGTAATATCGTTTACGAAAGACTTAACTTTGTCGATAGAATTTAAAGAGATTTGAACTGTTTTCATCAATACTTACCTCCTTTTTAATACTTTCTGCTATTATACTAAAGGCTAGAGGAGTAAAAGTCAATGATAATCCATACAAAAATTAGATATTAGGTTGAAAAATTATTGATTCTCATATTTAAGAAGGAGTTCGGATTTTAGTTATGGAAAGTATCGCGCTACATAATCTGGGATGTAAAGTCAACGGCTATGAAATGGAAATTATGCAGCAGATGCTGCAGGAAAAAGGTTATAGAATTGTATCATTTGATGAAAAAGCCGATATATATATTATCAATACCTGCACGGTAACAAATATTGCTGACAGGAAGAGCAGGCAGATGCTTCATCGCGCCAAAAAGATGAATCCGAAGGCAATTGTGGTAGCGGTAGGTTGCTATGTACAGACAGGTGAAGATGCAATAGAGAAAGACTCTGCCATTGATCTTGTAATTGGCAATAACCGTAAGAAGGATGTTGCGTCTATTCTTGAAGAGTACCTGACTGCCAGAAATAAGGGCGATGCATTAGCGGATAAGAGCTTGCAGCACAGGACTATTATTGATATCAATCATACGAAAGAGTATGAAGAGATGCTGACGCCATCAGTCATATCGACATTCACAGATAAACCTTGGACAGGAGCCCATACGAGGGCTTATGTGAAAATTCAGGATGGATGTAATCAGTTCTGCTCTTATTGTATAATTCCCTATGCAAGAGGAAGAGTAAGAAGCCGCCGGGAAGAAGATATCCTGATGGAAGTGTCGGAACTTGTAAAAAGGGGATGTAAAGAAGTAGTTCTTACGGGCATCCATATCAGTTCCTACGGGGTGGACAGAGGAGCCTCTGAGTTATTGCAGCTTTTGAGCAAGCTGGATGCTGTGGATGGATTGAAGCGTATCCGTCTGGGTTCTCTGGAACCGGGAATTATTACAGAGGAATTCGTGCGGAAAATAAGTTCGTTTCAAAAGATATGTCCTCATTTTCATTTGTCGCTGCAGAGCGGGTGTGATGAGACGCTGCGCCGTATGAATAGACATTATACTACAGGGGAATACTTGGAAAAAGTGGATATATTACGGAGATATTTCAGTAGACCTGCGATTACAACTGATGTTATTGTGGGCTTTCCGGGGGAGACTGAAGAAGAATTTGCATGTACAGAAAGCTTTCTTGACCGGGTACATTTTTATGAAATGCATATTTTCAAATACTCCAAGAGACAGGGCACCAGGGCGGCTTCCATGAAAAATCAGGTTCCCGAAGAAGTCAAGTCCGAGAGGAGCAACAGGCTTATACAGCTGGAAAAGCGGATGTCCGAAGAATACAGGCAAAGTTATATCGGCGAAGAAGTGGAAGTGTTGTTTGAAGAAGCCAAAGAGATAGACGGACATACTTATCAAATAGGGCATACCAGGGAATATGTGAAAGTGGCAAAAGAAACGCAGGATAACCTGAGTAATTGCTTAGTTAAGGAAAAGATGAAGGAATTTTTAAAGGATGACATACTTATAACCATGTAAATATAAATCTGTGTGATGAAATATAGGCATAGTTTACATACGGTAAAGTATGAATTAAGGCTGAGCTGTTACGAAATTTAGGAATGAATGATTGAATTTTATTTCCAGATAGAGTATGATAACAGAAATAGTACTTATGTATATCATCTTCGTAATGGAAATGAAAAGGGGAGTGGTCAAAGATGCAGGATATGGGAAATACACAATTTTTTAAGGTGGAGACAGAGCCTGAGACGGGTGTAAAGCTTGTCCTTTCAACAGTATATGAAGCGCTGACGGAGAAGGGATACAACCCTGTAAATCAGATTGTAGGCTACATTATGTCAGGCGACCCTACTTACATTACAAGCCATAAGAATGCAAGAAGCCTCATTATGAAGGTGGAGCGGGATGAACTGGTAGAAGAGATGCTGAAAGAGTACATTAAGAACTCTCTTAAAAAGAAATGACTTTGCTTTAAGTACGTAGGGTGAAAAATTAATTTTTCACCCGCAAATTTGTGCTTTAAGGCACAAATTCGCAGGTTGAGTAAGCATGAGGGATTATTGTGAGAATAATGGGTTTGGATTATGGATCCAAGACAGTCGGAGTGGCTGTCAGTGATCCCCTTTTGATGACGGCGCAGGGCATTGAAATCATCAGGAGGAAAGAAGAAAATAAACTACGCCGGACATTGGCACGTATTGAAGAGCTGGCCGTTCAGTACGAGGTGGGGGAAATTGTTCTTGGCTTTCCCAAGAATATGAATGATACGATAGGTGAAAGAGCTGAGCTTTCCTTGGCATTTCAGGAGAAACTGGAACGAAGGACGGGATTGCCTGTAACTATGTGGGATGAGCGGCTGACGACTGTTGCGGCGGACAGGGCGATGATTGAAGCCGGTATCAGGCGTGAGCATCGGAAGGACTATGTGGATAAGATAGCCGCAGTCCTGATCTTACAGGGTTATCTGGACTATCTTGCAGACAGAAAGAATGCTTGAATAGTGTGAAAAATGGATTTTTCACACATGCTTGCATGTGCTATGAAATATTTGGTGCTAAAGCGCTTATAGCGCTGCCCAAATTCGCAGGTTAGAAAGACATATGGGGGATTTTAATGGAGAAAATAGTTTTCAGGCCGGAAGGCGAAGAAGCTGCAGAATTTTATGTTCTGGAACAGACGAGAATAGGCGGTGTTGACTATATTCTGGTAACGGACACAGAAGAGGATGACGGAGAAGCGTTGATTTTACGGGATATCTCACAGCCCGGTGAAGCGGAGGCGCTTTATGAAATTGTGACAAATGATGATGAACTTAAAGCAGTTGCAGGAGTGTTCGGGAATATGCTGGAAGATGTCGAGTTATCTTAAGCATATATCGGAATGCCGTGCATGCGTTAAAATGAGAGAAAACGTGAGAAAGTAAATAAAGAAGAGAGGATGGTTATCGTTTGAAAAAAAATGAACAGGTAAAGGCTTCAAATCTGAAGGTTATTCCGTTGGGAGGTTTGGAGCAGATCGGGTTGAACATTACTGCCTTTGAATATGAGGACAGTATTATTGTCGTGGATTGCGGATTATCGTTTCCGGAAGATGAGATGCTGGGAATCGATTTGGTAATTCCCGATATTACTTATTTGAAGGACAATATTGAAAAAGTCAAAGGATTTATGATTACACATGGGCATGAGGACCATATCGGTGCGCTGCCTTATGTATTGAAGGAAATAAATGTACCTGTTTACGCTACGAAGCTGACGATGGGTATAATCGAAAACAAATTGAAAGAGCACGAACTGATGAATAATACGAAGCGCAAGGTCGTGAAGTTCGGGCAGTCAATTAATCTGGGGCAGTTCAGAGTTGAATTTATCAAGACTAATCATAGTATCGTGGATGCAGCTGCACTGGCTATTTACTCTCCGGCGGGAGTTGTTGTTCATACGGGAGATTTTAAAGTAGACTATACGCCGGTATTTGGTGATGCCATTGACTTGCAGCGCTTCGCCGAGATTGGGAAAAAGGGTGTTCTCGCCCTTATGTGTGACAGCACGAACGCAGAACGGCAAGGCTTTACGCCGTCCGAGAAAACAGTGGGAAAGACTTTTGACACACTTTTTTCGGAACATAAGGATACAAGGATTATTATTGCAACATTTGCATCTAATGTAGACAGGGTGCAGCAGATTATTAACTCAGCATATAAGTTTGGAAGAAAAGTTGTCGTAGAAGGCCGCAGTATGGTAAATATCATTGAAACGGCATCTACTCTGGGGTATCTGAATATTCCGGATCAAACCCTGATTGATGTTGAACAGTTGAAAAACTATCCAAATGAAAAGACCGTTATTATTACTACGGGCAGTCAGGGGGAAAGCATGGCGGCTTTAAGCCGTATGGCAGGCAGCATACACAGAAAGATTTCCATTGTGCCGGGAGATACGGTTATTTTTTCTTCAAATCCCATACCGGGAAATGAGAAAGCGGTTACGAATGTAATTAATGAGCTATTGATGAAGGGGGCGGATGTAATCTTTCAGGATGTCCATGTTTCGGGGCATGCATGTCAGGAAGAAATTAAACTGATGTATACGTTACTGCGTCCTAAGTATGCGATTCCGGTACATGGGGAATATAAACATTTAAAGGCACAGGCAAAAATCGCACGCGAACTTGGTATAGATAAGGAAAATATTTTCATTTTACATTCAGGAGATGTGTTGGAAATAAGCGAAGAGCAGGCTGAAGTAACAGGGAAAGTGCCGGTAGGCGCTATTCTGGTAGATGGTCTTGGAGTAGGCGATGTCGGAAATGTCGTTTTGAGAGACAGACAGCACTTAGCGGAAGACGGCATTATGATTGTAGTGATGGCGCTTGATTCCTATGGCAGCCAGCTTGTATCGGGACCGGATATCGTATCCCGGGGATTTGTTTATGTCAGGGAATCTGACGAGCTTCTGGAGGAAGCGAGGCTGTTGGTTGACAACGCGATTGAGGGCTGCTTAAGCAAAGGACAGACTGACTGGGGTAAGCTTAAGTCTACGATTAAAGATGTACTTAGTGATTTTGTATGGAAGAAAACACAGCGTCGTCCGATGATTTTACCGATTATTATGGAAGTCTAGTGATACGAAAGGGAGAAGGCATCATGGCAGATAGTATAGTAGCAGCAGCTACTGAAAATTTTGTTCAGGAAATTATGAAAACAGATACTTACAGAGAATATGATTTTCAAAAAAATAAACTGAAAGAGCAGCCGGAGCTGTTTGAAAAAGTAAGAGAATTCCGACAGAAAAATTTTGCTATGCAGACCGCAGATGCGCAGGGTGATGAGCTGCTCGATAAGCTGGAGGCTGTTGAGAGAGAGGTTGAAAAACTCAGAGAGAATCCGCTGGCAGACAATTTCTTAAGTGCAGAGCTGGCGTTCTGCCGTATGATGCAGGAAGCAAATGTGCGGATTATGGCAAAGCTGGATTTTGAGTAAAACTCTGAATTGCATTCAGAGGGGAGGTTTCAGATGGATATAAAGCAATTAATTGGTTCACTTGTGGAAACTTGCATCAAAATAGTGGCTGTAATCTTTATTATATCGTTTGTATATAATACGGCTGTCAAAGCGTATGATTACGGGTACAGAGTCTTTGCAGAGGAACCGATGACTTTTGGAGAGGGCAGGACAATAAGCATCTATGTAAAAAATGAGGATTCCGTGAAAGATATAGGCGAAAATCTTCAGGGAAAAGGCCTCATAAGGGATGCAAACCTGTTTTTTATACAGGAGCTTCTTTCGGAATATCACGGGAAAATTCAACCGGGAATTTATGATTTAAATACCTCTATGAAGGTAGAAGAAATGTTGGAGATTATGACAGCGGATTATGTAGAAACGGAGGAAGAGGATGATAGTAAATGAGCGTACGGTGGCATTTATCAATTCTCTGGATCCGGGCAATACCCCTTTTTTAAATGAATTAGAGAAAGAAGCCGGGAAAACCAATGTACCGATAATTCGTACCGAGATGCAGAGCTTTATTAAACTGCTGCTTGCAATGAAAAAGCCCATGTCCATTCTGGAAGTCGGATGCGCCATTGGTTTTTCTGCATTATTAATGAGCGAGTATGCCCCTGAAGGCTGCATGATAACTACTATAGAGAAATATGAAAAGAGAATTCCGGCTGCAAAGGAAAACTTTAAGCGTGCCGGAAAAGAAGACTGTATTACTCTGTTAGAAGGAGATGCGCTGGAACTGCTGCCAAAGCTGGAAGGAGTATATGATTTCGTATTTATGGATGCCGCTAAGGGGCAGTATATCAATTTCCTGCCGGAAGTGCTGCGGCTGATGCCGGAAGGCGGGATTCTGTTATCCGATAATGTGCTGCAGGATGGGGATATCATTCAGTCCAGATATGCGGTGACAAGAAGGAATAGAACGATACATACCCGGATGCGGGATTATCTGTATGAACTGAAGCATCATCCGCAGCTTACTACAGCGGTTCTGCCGATAGGAGATGGTATTACTGTGAGTGTGAAGATATAGGATGAGAAGGGAGCATAGTTATTGATATGAGAAAACCGGAGTTGCTGATTCCGGCGGGGAGTCTGGAAGTATTGAGGACCGCGGTCATATTCGGAGCCGACGCGGTTTATATTGGCGGAGAAGTCTTCGGACTGCGTGCTAAGGCAAAAAATTTCACGAAAGAGGAGATGCAAAAGGGAATTGCCTTTGCACATAAGTACGGAGTACGCGTGCATGTAACAGCTAATATTCTGGCACATAATGACGATATAGAAAGTGCTGCGGAATATTTCAGAGAAATAAAAGAAATAAAACCGGATGCGCTTATTATTGCGGACCCCGGCATGTTTATGCTGGCTAAGGAAATCTGCCCTGAAATAGATATCCATATATCTACGCAGGCAAATAACACCAACTATATGACTTACCGATTCTGGTATAAACAGGGCGTGAAGAGAGTCGTATCCGCAAGAGAACTGTCTCTTTATGAGATTAAAGAAATTCGGGAGAAAATACCGGAGGAGATGGAAATCGAAAGTTTCATACATGGTTCAATGTGTATCTCCTATTCAGGACGCTGCCTTTTGAGTAATTATTTCACCGGAAGAGATTCCAATCAGGGTGCGTGCACACATCCGTGCCGATGGAAATATGCGGTAGTAGAGGAGAGCCGTCCGGGTGAGTATCTGCCTGTCTATGAAAATGAGAGAGGGACATATCTTTTTAATTCCAAGGACTTATGTATGATAGAGCATATTCCGGAAATGATAGATGCGGGAATCGACAGCTTTAAGATAGAGGGAAGGATGAAGACTGCACTCTATGTTGCGACTGTTGCACGTACATACCGCAGGGCAATAGACGACTATCTGGAATCGGAGGAGAAGTATCGTGCTAATATGAAATGGTATCAGGATGAAATATCCAAATGCACCTACCGCCAATTCTCGACAGGTTTTTATTTTGGCAGACCGGATGAAACGACACAGATTTATGATAACAGCACCTATGTAATTGAATATGTTTATCTGGGAATCGTAGATTCCGTAGATGAAAAAAGCCGTGCCAGATTCAGCCAGCGGAATAAATTCTGCGTGGGAGATGAAATTGAAATTATGAAACCTGATGGCAGAAATATTCCGGTTAAGGCGCTGCATATGTATAATGAGGAGGGGGAGGAAGTGGAAAGCTGTCCTCATGCCGGTCAGATAATTGATATTGAATTGTCCCAGACACCGGAGAAGTATGATATTTTGAGGATGAAGAATGAATAGATGTGTAATTATTATTATTTATTCATGTCAGGATATTGTATCAGGGTGAAGCCATATAATATTTTTTGTATATTATTAACATATGATTTCATACAAACAGTTTCATTTTTTGCAAATTTTACAAAGTTCTAATATGGGTATTGCATTTTCAGGAAAACAAGAGTATCTTAAAGAAAGGGTCAATGACCACATATAAATTAAATAATAAATAAACATATGGTATTTTGAACGAAGATGTTCCAAAGTTTTTTTGGAGCATTTTTTTACTGTAATACCGGAAGGGAAGGGTGTTAAGAATGAGTGAAGTTTTTAATGTGGAAGAAATTTTTGCAAAGAACTTGTTTACACTTACCAAGATGAGAGAACGGCTTACAAAGGGTGCTTACAAAGAAGTGGTAAGGGTTATGAATGAGGGTGGCGAGCTGTCCATGGACATTGCGAATGTCGTTGCGAAAGCTATGAAGGACTGGGCTGTGGAAAACGGTGCGACGCACTATACACACTGGTTCCAGCCTTTAACGGGTATTACGGCTGAGAAACATGATGCTTTTGTAACACATCCGGATGAGGTTGGTAATATGTTGACAGAATTTTCCGGAAAAGAGCTTATCAAGGGTGAGCCGGATGCCTCATCTTTCCCTTCGGGCGGACTTCGTGCAACTTTTGAGGCGAGAGGATATACGGCATGGGATATTACCTCCCCTGCATTCCTGAAAGAGTCATCATGCGGACCTGTCCTTTGTATTCCTACCGCATTCTGTTCTTATACAGGTGAGGCGCTGGATAAAAAGACACCGCTTCTGCGTTCTATGGAGGCGTTGAGCCAGCAGGCGCTTCGTATTGTCCGTTTATTTGGAAATACGGAAGCTACCAAAGTCGTATCAAGCGTAGGGCCTGAACAGGAATATTTTCTTGTAGATGAAGGCTTATACATGAAAAGAACGGATTTAATGTTCGCAGGACGTACCCTTTTCGGCGCGCCTGCACCGAAGGGTCAGGAAATGGAGGATCATTATTTCGGTGTAATCAGGGAACGTGTCGGCGGGTTTATGAAAGACGTGAACAAAGAACTTTGGAAGCTGGGCGTTACAGCTAAAACGCAGCATAACGAAGTTGCGCCTGCACAGCATGAATTGGCGCCAATCTATGAGACGGCTAATATTGCTGTAGACCACAACCAGATTGTAATGGAAACAATGAAAAGAGTTGCCGTATCACATGGCATGAGGTGTCTGCTCCATGAGAAACCATACGCAGGCGTTAATGGTTCCGGCAAGCATAATAACTGGTCTATCACCACGGATAATGGCGTGAACCTTCTCGATCCCGGCGATACGCCGAATGAAAATATACAGTTCCTGTTGGTACTTGCATGCATACTTAAAGCGGTTGACACACATGCTGACCTGCTCAGGCAGTCTGCGTCAGACGTCGGCAACGACCACAGACTGGGTGCTAATGAAGCACCTCCGGCAATTATCTCTGTTTTCCTTGGAGAACAGTTGGAAGATGTTGTAAACCAGCTTATTGAAACCGGTGCGGCTACCACCGTTAAAGAGGGCGGAAAGCTTCTGACCGGTGTTTCGACACTGCCTGATTTCCAGAAGGATGCTACTGACAGAAACAGAACTTCACCGTTTGCGTTCACCGGAAATAAATTTGAGTTCCGTATGGTTGGTTCCGCAGACTCTATCGCAAGTCCTAATACTACATTGAATGCTATTGTTGCGGAAGCTTTCTGTGAAGCGGCAGACAGACTTGAGAAAGCAGATGACCTCGAGGAAGCGATTCATGATTTGATTAAGGAGTATCTGACTAAACATCAGAGAATCATTTTTAACGGTAATGGTTATGCTGATGAATGGGTTGAAGAGGCAGAGAAGAGAGGACTTCCAAATATTAAGTCAATGATAGAAGCAGCAGGTACTATTACAACTGATAAGGCAGTAAAGCTGTTTGAGAAGTTTGGTATCTTTACAAAGGTTGAGCTGGAATCCCGTGAGGAGATTATCTATGAGACTTATGCTAAGACGATCAACATCGAAGCACTGACTATGATTGACATGGCAGGCAAGCAGATAATTCCGGCTGTTGTTAAATATACAAAATCGCTTGCTGATACCGTGAATGCGGTTGAGGAAGCGGGCGCAGATGCGTCTATGCAGCTTGAACTCCTGAAAACGGTTAGCACTAAGTTAGTGGCTATGCAGACAGCTCTTGCCAGGTTAAAGAAACTTGAAGAAGAGGCATCTGCTATGGAAGATGTGAAAGCGCAGGCTTTCTTCTACAAAGATACCGTAAAAGCAGCTATGGAAGAACTTCGCGTACCCGCTGATGAGCTTGAAATGATTGTTGATAAGGAAATCTGGCCGATTCCTACTTACGGTGAGTTGATGTTTGAAATTTAACATAGAGACAGAAAGAGCAGAAAATATATAAAATTGGCGCTTCATTATATGAGGCGTCAATTTTTCTTGTCTTATAGGAAATTACGCCGCAGCATAAATCATTCCATTGAGAATGCGAAGCATTCTCTGAATCGTCGCTGCCGAGCTACGACTTTTTAACCGTAGTTCTCATTTTTCAATATAAATAACATTATAAATAGCACAAATAGGCTGGAATAAACAGACTCAACGGCTTTCTTGCAATCAAACAGTAAAAATGCTATACTTAAAAATCACGAAGGCTGGAATCTATGCGGAGGAGAGAGCGTATGAGAGCAAGGCGTATAATCAGAAAGCGTATTATTGCATTTATGATGGCAGCTGCCATGATATTTGGAGATGTTACGCCTGTATTTGCGACTGAACCGATTAATAAGGGGAATGTGGTTCAGGAAAGTAGCATATACGAAGAAGGAAATTTTGATAATGAGGTTGAATCGGAGAATAAAGAAGAAACGGGAGATGGCTCCGAAGATGAATCCGATGATTTGGAGAATAAGCCTGAGACGAGTGTTGAAGAAGATGAAAATCCAGAAGAAGATGAACCTTTGGGAGAAGATGAAAATCCCGGAGAGGATGAAAATTCAGGAGAAGATGAAAATCCGGGAGGAGATGAAAATTCAGGAGAAGATGAAACCCCGGAGGAAGATGAAAATTCAGGAGAAGATGAAACCCCGGAAGAAGATGAAGATACAAAAGAAGAGCTTTTGTTAGAGAATACAGAAGTCACAGAAGGTGAAGAAGACGCCGGCGAGTATGTGCTGCAGGCCGGCGGAAACGGCCGCCTGCCGGAGACAGAAGAAGAGGATGGCTCTGCGCTGTTCTCAACACAGGAGGAGCGTGCGGAAGCAGCCATTGTTGCGGGACTCAAAGCCAGAAAGAGCGAGATTGATATTAGCAGCTATGGATTGACAGCTGCTACATTGAAAAAGGTTTATGTTAAGGCGCTGAATAATAATCCAAGCCTTTTTTATGTACAGTCTGCATGGAGCTATTATACATCAGGTGGGAAGATTACTTCTGTAGTACCGGTTTATCTGGATGGGTATGATAAATCCTCTTCTGAGAGATTTGAGGAAGCTGTACGGAAAGCGCTGGAATCAGTTAATGATAAGATGAGCGATATAGAGAAGGCGCTTGCGCTGCATGATTATCTGGCGATGTGCTGTGCTTATGAAAATGACGGAAAAGGTAATTATAAGAAATATAACGCTTATGACGCACTTGTGACCGGAGAAGCTGTCTGTCAGGGGTATACGTTAGCTTATACGGAACTGCTGCAGAGAGCGGGGATTGGCGTTTCTTATGCAACCAGTGATGCAATGAATCATATATGGAATTTGGTTGAACTGGATGGTGTCTGGTATCATGTTGACGTGACATGGGATGATCCGGTGCCGGATTACACAGGAAGAGTAGGGCATAGTAATTTTTTGCGCAGCGACAGCGGCATTGCAGATACAGGATCAGGTCACTATGCCTGGGTGACAGGTATTGATGATGTGACCTGTACGGATGACAGTTACGCATCAGGCAAATTCTGGAATAATCTGAAGACTGCCGTGATTTATCAGGGTACTACCTGTTATTACATGTCGAGTACGGGGAATATTGTGGAACGTTCCGGTGATGGCAGTGAGAAAAATGTGTATGAATTGACAGATAATAAATGGTATGTTTGGGAGGGCGGCAGTTACTGGATCGGTGTTTATACAGGCTTATCGCGTGTTGGTAATTTTCTGTATTGTAATGACAGACTCCATGTTTACCGGATATCGTTATCTAATTTTATGGCTGAAGAGATTTATGAGTATACCGGCGGTGACGGATATATTTACGGAACACGTGTGTGTGACGACAAGCTTATGCTGGCTGTATCGCAACATCCTAGTAATATTCCGACAAGGATAACGGCAGAATTACCGGAGATGGTCGAAATCATAGAACTTTACCAGCTTGAAATAAATGATGACAGGGAAGAAGAAAAGTATATTGACAGATATAGGACTTTTAAAGACGCTAAAGAGCAAATGAAAGAGGGAGAAAATTACCGTATCCGTCTGATGGGTAATGCAGCTCTGCTTACGGGTGATGAGCTGGATTTTGAGAATATTGAATGTGAGCTGGATTTAAACGGATACACACTGAGCGTGCCGCGCATTCAGGGAAAAGAAGGGGGCGCTGTTATTAATGCAGACCTTTACGGCGGCAATAGCGGTAAAGGTATGGTTAAGATGTCTGAAAACCAGTCCCTGATTTTGAATACAAGAGGAAGCAAGACGATTGTGAGCAATCTTACCATCAGTTTTGATGATGCCTCCCAATCCGGTAAATTAACTCTGGAGAGTAGTTCTGCGGACAATCCGCTTACATTGATACAAGTGAATGTCACGGGGACACCGGATCTTTTGGTTGGCAGTAATATTACCATGGATTCCGAGTCCGGCTTTACGATTGGTACATTAGAAGTAGATGGAGCCTCTGTAAATGCAGTATTTGATGGAAATCTTACTGCAAAAACATTTGAGACAGTTGGGACAGGTTCGTCAAGCTTGACGGTCAGGGATTTGACAGTGAGTGGCGAAACTGTTGTAAATGGTGGCTTTGAATTGAATGTGAAAGGCAATGCTGATTTTGGGGAAGTGACTGTTCAGAATAGCGATGAAAAGAAGTTGTTTTTAATTAAGCTGCTAAAGATAGTGGATGAACACGATAGTGAAATCAGCGCCGGTGCGGTGAAATTTACCGGTGCTTTGGCAAAAGATTCCGATGCGGAATATGCAGTAGAACTGCAAAGAATGAGGGCGGTACAGGGTAACGAAGATATGATGGAGATTGACCCTTTTATGCCGGAAGATATCATAGCTACGATAACCGGTAAGGAGAGCGAGATTCCCACCGGTTATTTCCGGATTCCGGAAGATACTTATGGAAGAGAGCTGTGTCTGGTGCGGGAAGGAAATTTTCTGAAAGTAAAGGGAGCTGTGCTGGAGGTCAGCCTGAAGGGGCAGACAGGAGCACAGAAGTATATTTCCATTGATGAGGCTGTTTCCCGAATGGCATCGGATTTTAGCAATAAGTACGGTAATTATATATTTACTTTCCTGTCTGATACGAGTTTTACAAAAAATATTACATTGCCGGCTATGGTACAGACGCTGGAGTTAAGGACGTCTGAAAAACAGGACAACAAGCATTTGTTTGCAAATCTGGATATGAAAGGATATACGCTTAGCACATCTGCCGCGGTGAAGCTGTATGAGGGTCTCGGGATCATCAGCAGCGGAAAGAATGGTAAGCTGCTCCTGACGGGAACAGCCGTCGATGGTCAGGATTTTCAGGTGGAGACACTGAATGGTGATGTGAAATGGATCAATGCAATTGGAAAAGAACTGGGTGAAGTGCCGGACAGCAGGAGAATGATTGACGGAGTAGATATTTCTGTAGATAAAGGTGTGATTGTTCTGCGGGCAGAAGGTTCTGCCGTTCTGAATTCCAACATTTCAGCAAAAGAGTTCTGTGTGAAAAACGGGGATTGGGTTCTGGGAACCGTGACAATATCGTCGGGATACAGTGTGTCTCAGAGCACGAAAGTGAAACAGTCAGCACTAACTTTGACGAATAGTATGGCAGATATTAGCGGAAGCAGTATTATAGATAATACGGTTACTCTGACAAATACAAAGCTGGATGTGAAACCGGGCGGTGAGCTGCAAGCGGATACAATTCAAGTGAAGACACTCTATAATGCAGAGTCAGCAGCTAATGGATATACCATTGAGAACGCCGGATATTTTCAGGCGGGGACTTTACAGATGTCCGTTGGAACTTTTTATAATTATGGCACGGCTCAGATGGATACCATCAGTAATATCAAGTCCTTTGTGAATGCAGAGAATGCAGTTCTTGTTTGTAATACTTTTAATCAGGCAAGTAACGGCAGCAGCCGGCTTGAATCAGGATCTGTCATGGCTGTAAGGGAGAAAGCTGTTCTGTATAATATAGAGTTAGGCGGTGCATATTTCTATCAACCGGATGGCTGTAATACGGCTTTTGAAGGGAAAGTAACTCTGACAACGGAAGCGATGCCTGATGATGGGATTGGATTGAGATATGGTATTATTACAGAAAGTACTCTTGAGAATCTGTTGAAGGATGGAAACGAAAATGTCAGCGTAGAAGAACTTGCACCGCAGACTAAGTTATTCTCAACAAGGATTTCCGTTTTCCCGTCAGTATATGTGAGAGCGCTTCAGCCGGATAGAGATTCTTCTTATACGATGGTGTATCAGATTGGACAGAATATTCTGGTTGGAAGAGAGTGGATTGTAATTTCGGCAAGAAAGCTAGACGCAGATAAGGACGGCGATAGCGACGAACAGCATTTGAAGAGCTTCATGCGCTGGACGGATGCGGTGACCTATTTGTCAGATTTATCCAATCCCAACCTGATTTATATTGTGGATATTTTGGATGATCTGGATATAGAGCAGGGCTTAACATTGCCGGCTAAATCGGCAGGGCTTGTGATTCGGGGAACTGACATGTCGGGCGAAGATGCCGGAAGTATCAGAACGAACATTTTGACTTATACCGGAGATTTGAACCTGACGACTAATGTAGAATTCTCTAACATTGAGCTGAGAGCAAAGAAAAATAACGTGGACTATCATAGTGTAGTTACACTGAATGGGAAGAGTTTGACATTTTCAAAAGGCGCCTGTGGGACATTTGGCGCTATCAAAGGAAATGCGACATCAGTGCTTGTGTTGAATGATTCCAAAGTGGAAGTCAGAGGTGCGCTGACCGTAGGCGAACTGCGTTCCGAAAAGGGCGGCGAGTTGATCGGGCTTGCAACAATAAAAAGAGATAAAAGCGGAATTATTACCGCTGTCACTCCTCAGATTACCGTTAGCGGTCAGATTTCCATAGACAAACCGGTTACCGTTGGCTTGCAGGAAAAGGTTACGGTAAATAAGGCAGTTTCCTATGAGATGATTGATTTTTCGGGAACTGCCGGCGAACAAATCCGTACGAAAGGGATTCAGCTGATAAAGGCAGTGTATGCGCATCCGGAGGATTTTAAAGTTTCCACAGGGAATGGAATACAGAACGGAACACTTACTAAGAAGAATGGATATCTGCTCTGGTTTGAGGGAACGGAATACAGTGTGATATTGAGTTATGGTTCAGGGGAGAACCAGACACAGATTCCTTGTGTGACGTTTGCAGATGCCGTGGCAGAGATTAACAATTTGAAGACTAAACAGTCTTATACGATTCAAGTACAGAAAAAAGCAGAAGATATTTCACAAAATGCTCCGGCGGCTCTTACTATGCCCAATAAAAATTATATATCGGAGCTGCGTATTGAAGCGGATTCTTCGAATACAATTATTTTGTATTATCTGGGAAATCTGACAATGACAGCTGATACAGTACTGAAAGATGTGGAATTATGTCAGATGGTGAAGGTAGGAAAGGAATATGTATATGCGGATAAAAATAAAGATGATTATCCGGCGCCTGTAACGTTGTCCACCGGAGGATTTGGGTTGACCGTTGAGGGACAAGTGCGGTTTAATACACCACTGAACCTGAATGGTGCGAATGCGGGAATCTTTACTATTGCTAAAGGTGCTTCTCTGATTACGGAAACAAACAAGATAGCGGCTGATGCAGACAACATCTCAGATAGTATAATCGTTGGTTCAGTGCAGAAATTTAAGAACTTTGATATTGCAGAGGGGCAGAGTGTACGAATTTGCCAATACGGAACCAAGTCCGCAAAGGGAATAACTTATACCGCAGCCATTTTAAACGTGACGGGCATGACAGTCGGTGGAAACCTGACAGTGGATAATGGAAATGCTGCGATTCGGGAACTTATTCTGAATGGCGGAAAACTTACAGTGACCGGTGAGAAGGCTGGTAAAGCTGTTCTTACTAATGTGACACTGGGAGGAGATAAGTCGGAAATCTCTGCGGATCGTGATTTTACTATAAGTGGAACACTGACAAATCTTGGGACTAATGCAGAACTTTACACCAGACAGAAACCGGAGGTAAAGGGAAATGCCCAGATGCCATATCTGAATATTACGGGCAAGATGGTGACTGAAGCCGGAGAGCAGATTACAATCGGTGTGCGTCCGAATGATTGTGCGATTGAAGAAATGGTAAAGTTGCAGAATGCTCCTCTGGCATCTGCCCAGCTTTTAACGGCTAAGAATGCAGGTGTGGAATGTTTTGCCGCAGATCCGAAAAATGTAAACAATGCGGGAGCTTATGGACCGGAAAATAAAAATGGATACATGCTTGTGAAGAATGGCAGTAACATCTATGCTTATGATTCAGAGCATGTAGTTGTGGCGCTCTGCAAAGGCATAGTAAGCAATCGTAATTTGGAAAATGCAGAGGTTATTAATTATTATCCGGGATGGCAGGAGGCAGTTGCAGCTCTTAATACATTGAATCAGCAAACTGAAACCTATACAATGCTCCTTTTAAAAGATATTGGTACGCAGGATGCGCCTTTAAGTCTTTCCATGCCATCCAAAGCAGAGATGGTTTATGTGGCAAGTGTCGATATGGCAGATGGTAAAAGCAATAGTATTTTCTACCGTAATAATCTGACTCTTGGCACAAATATGGAATTTGCCAATGTAGAACTGGCTCCTGCAGCAGCAAATGGCTCAGGGATGTCGCTTGGCTTCTCAGTGAATAATTTTGCTTTGATTTTACGAGACATTCAGGTGAATGATGAAGAAGACGGCATGAGTCTGAAAGACATTACCGGAAAAGGCAAAGGTTCTGTGACGCTGGTGTCGGAAGGACTGACGCTTAGTGGCGGAATCAGTGGCGTAAAAGTTCTTACAGTACAAGAGAATGCCATAGTCACCGGTGCTGTCAAGGCAGATACTTTGATACTTAAAGACGACGTTAAATTTACGGCAAAAGGGGCAATTACAGTTACCAATATTGAGAATGGTGATGGGCAGAATACGCTGGTTTATGGCAGAACAGCGAAGAATCAGACAAACCTGACGATTAATGGAACAATTACAAATATTGGGTCAGATAATCTTCTGCAGTTGCAGATGTCTATTCCGGAGAGTAATGAATGGTATGATTACGAGTTGAATTTTAGTGAAGTTAAAGGAGTTAATCGGGCTGTACTGAGTGATGCGAATAAGCTGGCGGTAATGCCAAAGGTATCGACCGCAGATTTTATCTTATGTTTTGATTATATGAAGCCTGAGGATTTTGAGGATGATGAGGATTTCAAGGATTTTGAGGAACATATTGTCAAGGCGGATAAGGGACTTTATCTTGTGGATGATGATGTGGCGGTCTATACGGTTAGAGTTAAATCATCAGCCAAAGAAGGTATAAATTTATGTTTGGATCCGACTCAGGCAATGAACGAAATTAATACGCTGGCAGATGGGACGGCAGATTATACGCTATATTTGCTGGGTGACTTTGACGATACGAATATTACGGACAATAATCCTTATGGTGGTTTAGCCATGCCGGGCAGCGGTAAGGCGAAATCCGTGACATTGACAGGAAGTAATGAAATCGGCGAATCATATAATGCGGTTCTGACATTTAGCGGAAATCTTACTGCCAATGGGAACCTGACGATAAAAGATTTGTGTTTGAATCCGGTAAAGGGCATTTCCAACGGTATGCAGGCAGATTTCAACATTTCCGTTACGGGCAATGTTCAAAGCGGGGCATCCCTGACGCTGGAAAATGTAAAGACTGCCGCTGACGAAAAATGGGATTGGAATAATCAGGAGATGGCGGTTGAAGAGACCGGATTTATCAATCGGATTTCCGGAATTAGAAATTTGACAAATGTAACGATTAGAGATTCCAAGCTACGTTTGAAAACCGGTATAAACAATGTGAATGAATTGTCCATGTACAGTGTACGATTGATCACATGTAAAACATCTGCAGTAAATGATTTATCTATGAATGGTTCAAGCTGGGATGCATTGGGTGTGACTGCAATTACAAATGTGACGAATTTTGCAGGAGACGGAGATATCGGTTATCTGGCTGCGAAACAGGCAGCTAAGACTTTACTGCCGCAGCTTACTATTAATGGAAGGGCGGAAGATGTAGTAACCTGTAAAGTGATAGAAGCGTCTGCCTCAGTGACAGAGATTAAGTATGTAGATTCTTACAAAGATGTGAAACTGGCAAAACTTCCAAAGGAGGCCGCCGGAAAACTTACGGTTCTCTGGGGGGAAATCCCAAAAGAAGCAGAAAGCTTGTGGATTGTGCCTGATCACAGGGTATATTATAAAGATACTGCAAACTATGTCCTTTGCGGCGATAGCAAGGATATGGTAATAAAGCTTACCGGTACAAACGGAGAGGGCATTGAATTTGCTGAGACTTATGCAAAATGCTATCAGGATGCAGTTACGATTATAAATAACCTGAATGATTCAAAGGCATCTTATAGGATTGAATTTCTACAGTCCGGGCTTAAGACAGGAAAGGATGGCACTTTTGGAACAATGACATTCCCTGCTAATAATAAAGCAGAGTCTATAATACTGACTGGAAGCGGAAAGAGTGTTCCGGTTGTGATTTTCAGTGGAAATATTACAGCATATGGAAATGTATCACTGAAAAATCTGGAATTGTGTGCAGTAAAGAATATTGACAGCTCAGAGCCTGTGAATTTCAATTTATCCATAAACGGAGTGAAGGATGCATCTTCTTTGAATCTGGAAAATGTTAAAATTAGTGAGAACGGTGGGAAACTGAATAGTATCAATGGAAACAGTAAGGCTTCTGTAACTTTGAATAGTGAAGGGTTGAGCCTGTCCGGCAGTTTAAATGGAGTAACTACGCTCACAATAGAAAAGGACACTGCAGTAGACAACGCTGTCAAAGCGAATACGTTGAAGCTTCATGGCGGCATTGAGTTTACGGTAAAGGGAGCAGTCGTCGTTACGGATATTGAAAATGAAGACGGCCAGAATACGCTGGCTTATAGCAGGACGATGAAGGATGTTCCAAACCTCACAGTGAATGGAGAAATTATCAATGCTGAAGGAAAAGAACAGCTTTTGAAACTGAAAATGCTGCTTCCGGAAGATAAAAATCAGGCAAATTATGAATTGACACAGGAACCGTTGAATATGGGCGGTTTCCGGGTTGCATTGAATGATATGAAGAAGTTGGCGGCGCTTCCAAAGGTATCTACTGATGATTTTGAATTCTGCATCGGTTATAATTCTTCAAGTACTACGATTGCAGCAGAGAGACTTGTGAAAGCAAATAAGGGTTTGTATTTGACAGGTGTTAATGTGGCAGGCGATATGGTGATACTGGAGACGGAGAACGGAACATCCGTCCGATGTCTGGACCTGAACCAGGCAGTAAGCGAGATTAACACATTGGCAGATGGAGCCGCAAATTATACGTTGATTTTGAAGGGAGATTGTGCAGATGCTAATGTGACGGATGCCAATTCCTACAGTGCGCTGACCATGCCCGGTAATGGCAAGGCAGGAAGCGTGACCCTGAAGGGAGAGCCGGATGGAGAAGATACTCCGGTTTTAACTTTCAGCGGAAATATTACAGCATACGGCAATATAACCATGGAAAAGCTGACTTTGAATCCAATGAAGGGTATTTCCAATAACGAATCGGCAGATTTCAACATTTCTGTTACGGGTAATGCTCAAAGCGGAGCATCCCTGACTTTAGACCGTGTACAGACTGCCGCTGACGAAGAATGGGATTGGAGTTATCGGAATACATCGGCTGAAAAGACAGGATTTATCAACCTGATTTCAGGCACAAAGAATGTGACTAATGTAATGATTAAAGACACTAATCTGCGTTTGAAGACCGGACTGACCAACGTAAATGAGCTGTACCTGAATAATAACACCCGTTTGATTACATGCAAGACTGCCGCTGTAAATAACTTATCTATGGATGGTTCCGGCTGGGATGCATTAGGTGTGACCACGATTACAAACGTGACGCATTTTGCGGGAAGCGGGGATAACTGTTATCTGGCTGCGAAACAAGCGGCTAAGACGTTACAGCCGCAGCTTACCATCAAGGGCAGGGTGGAAAAGAAAGTGACCTGTAAAGTGATAGCAGCTTCTGAATCTGTGACAGCGATTAAATATGTAGATTCTTACAAAGATACGAAACTGGCAAAAATGCCAAAAGAGGCGGCAGGAAAACTTACGGTTCTCTGGACGGAAAGCCGGAAAGGAGCAGAAAACAGTTGGATTGAGCCTGATAACAGAGTATATTATAAAGATACTGCAAACTTTGTCATTTGCGGAGATATCAATGAAATGGCAGTTAAGTTTACCGAAACAAATAGCGTAGATATGGCATATGTTGACACTTATGCGAAGTGTTATCTGGATGCAGTTACGATTATCAACAATACGAATGAGCCAAAAGCTTTCTATGAGATAGAATTTTTACAGGAGGGAGAAATCCGGACCGGAAAAGGCGGAGACATATATGGAGCTTTAACATTGCCGAAAAAGGCAGCCGGAGTTACCCTCCGGGGAGCTGTATCGGAAAAAGATACTGTAAATACTTATTTATGTTATACCGGAACACTGAAGCCGAACTGCCCGACGACATTTGAAAATCTTGACCTGACAGAAGGTACGCTGAAGAAAGACGTATTTGCTCCAGCCTATCAGATTACGCCGGTATTGGGGAATGTAAATGTTACGTTTGAGAATGTTTCTACCATGCAGAATCCGGATGCGGGAGCAGATGAGAAGGAAGCGGATATGGTGTTTGCATCTGCAAGTGCGGCCAAAGGCATTTTGACACTCAAAAATGAGAATATATACACCAAGGGTAACTTTGTTGTACAGAATCTGTGTGTATCGGGAGATGTAGAAATTATCGCGGATAAAGCTGTGACGCTTACTAATATTTCAGGTGATACTACAGGTGAGGAAGGTTTTGATAAAGCATCATTGAGACTGGATACCAAAGTGACTGCAATTACTAAAGCGGGTCAGCAGTCTCTCACCCGGTTAACCCTGAATGGTAAAATCAGCGGAGTGGAAGTATGCGTTGCACCACGTATGTATGATCTTTCACAAAAGGCATATCACAGGATGACTTCATACGAGGCAAGAGCTATGCAGGCAACGTCGGATAAACCGGATGTTAGTCAGAAGCTGGCGAATTTATCCAAAACGTTTGATGGGATTGATTCTTTGGTAATACTATATTCGTCCGATGGAAATAGCTGGAAGTCAATAGTAGGCATGACGGTTTATAATTACGGTAACGGACTTTATATGAGACCTTAATTATGGTTAAGTTACAGTAAAAACTCCCCCTGCAATTTTGGGGGAGCGCTTTTTGGAATATTTCAAAACAAAAAAAGAAAAAAGTTATACAATATTAAAAATAGTACTTGCAAACCTGACAAACATGATGTATAATTTCATGTTGTAACGCTGATGGGCTATCGCCAAACGGTAAGGCAACGGACTCTGACTCCGTCATTTCAAGGTTCGAATCCTTGTAGCCCAGCTAAAGCAGCCTCAGTGAAGTGATTCGCTGAGGTTTTTTCATAATATATATTAATCAGGTTTTGATAATTTGTAATCAAAAAGAGGATAATTAAATGTATACATTTCAAAGCAGAATACGTTACAGCGAGGTAGGAACGGACGGAAGTCTGACATTGGAATCCTTACTTGATTATTTTCAGGACTGCTCCACCTTTCACTCGGAAGATATCGGGCTGGGCGTGGACTATCTGAAGGAAAGGAATATGGCGTGGCTGTTGTCTTCATGGCAGATAGTGGTAGAGCGTTATCCAAATTTATGTGAGAACGTGATAATAGGTACTTCACCCTATGAATTCAAGGCGTTTATGGGATACAGGAATTTCCTGATGCAGACAGAATCGGGAGAACGCCTTGCTTATGCCAATTCAATATGGAGCCTGATGGATATGGAAAAGATGATTCCTGCTAAACCGCCGAAAGAAATGATAGAGGGCTATGTATTGTCGGAGAGGCTGCCGATGGACTATGCACCGAGAAAAATAGCAGTTCCGGAGGGCGGCGTACAAAATGAAGCTGTTCAGGTCGGAGTTCACAATCTGGATACAAACGGGCATATGAATAACGGACAGCATGTACGGATGGCTATGCAATATATTCCCAAGAACTTTTATATAGCGCAGATGCGTGCAGAGTATAAGAAACAGGCGCTGTTAGGTGATGTTATAATTCCGGTTGTATCGGTTGATGCGCAGGAAACACTCTATACTGTCCTTTTGGGTGCAGAGGACGGTGCACATTACAGTATTGTTGAATTTACAGGTAAGAAAGAAGCATAGCATCTTTAGAAAGGTATGGTTATTGGATGATAACGTTAGGGGAAATACAGACGTTGACAATAGTAAAAAAAGTGGATTTTGGTGTCTATCTGGCGGATAAAGAACTGCCGGAGGAAAAAATTCTCCTGCCTGCAAAGCAGGTGCCTCATGATGCGGAACCGGGCAGTACCGTTGAAGTATTTGTTTACAGGGATTCTAAAGACCGTCCGATAGCTACTACCAATAAACCGATGCTTACTTTAGGTCAGGTCGCGAAACTGCGGGTAGCTCAGATGGGTAGAAACGGAGCCTTTTTGAATTGGGGCTTAGAGAAAGATTTGCTGCTTCCGTTTAAGGAACAGATAGGACAGGTGAGAGAGGGCGGAGAATATCTGGTGGCGCTTTATGTTGATAAAAGTAACAGACTCTGTGCCACCATGCACATTTATCCTTATCTGCGTCAGAACAGCCCATACGGTAAGGATGACAAGGTAACCGGAACGGTATACGAAATCAGCGATAATTTTGGGGCTTTTGTGGCAGTGGATGATATGTATTCAGGTTTGATTTCCAAGAAAGAAATGTATGGAAATGTCAGGCTTGGGGGCTCTGTGTCGGCGAGAGTCATTAATGTTAAAGAAGACGGTAAGCTTAGCTTAAGTATCCGTGAAAAAGCATATATGCAGATTGAGCCGGATGCGGAGAAACTACTGAGTATAATCGACAACTATGACGGTGTACTACCTTTTACGGATAAGGCATCTCCGGAGGTCATTAAAAAGGTAACACAGATGAGCAAGAATGAATTTAAGAGGGCTGTAGGGCATCTTTTAAAGGAAAGAAAGATATCAATTGGAGAAAAGACAATCTATAGAATATGATAAACTAAGGAAAGGAACATATCGTATGTACGGTATGAGGGATAGTGTTTCGCATGAATAATAAAAAGGTAAATTGGCTTTTTTTATGTATAATACTTGCTAATTATGCTTTGTTGCTGATGATAGTAGTTTTGGCATTTCTGGGCAAAGTGCTTAATATTGGAATTGTTGCAAATCTTTTTATCTCTCAGGCAATTATGCTGGCGCCTGCGCTTATTTTTGCAATTGCCTCATATATGGGCTCCGGGGCAGTGGACTTTAATGAACTGCTGGGTTTTCACAAGATTAAAATATCTACATCTTTAATGGTGGTTCTGTTTACTTTCCTGGTCATGCCACTGACGTCGGCTATCAATTCTATATCTATGCTTTTTGTGGATAATGCAGTCAATGCTATCAGTGATGATGTTTTGAAGATGCCGTTTCCGGTAATGCTGTTTATGATTGGAATTTTTGCACCGTTCAGTGAGGAGTTTATATTTCGCGGAATCATATTCAGGGGTTATAAGAACTCTGGTTCAGTGCTGCAGGCGGTTATCTGGTCGGCTATTCTGTTTGGGGTAATGCATTTGAATTTCAATCAGGCAGCTTATGCAATTGCTATGGGAATTATGTGCGCGTTAATAGTGGAAGCAAGCGGGAGCTTGTGGGCGTCGGTTATTGTGCACATGGTATTTAATACCCCGTCTGTGTGCATGATGTATCTGGCTGAGTTCTTCCAACCGGGCTATTATTCTGATGGAAATGCGGAAAAAGCGCTGACTAATGAGGATTTAATTGCTTTAATAGGGCCGGAGCTGTTTATAGCGGTAATTGGGGTGGCGTTGGCAGCCTGTGTACTGGTCTGGATTGCTAAAAATGAGAACAGGTCAGAGTATTTTAGGAATATATGGGCATGCCGCAAAGAGAATAAAGGACGTATAGTAAGCATTCCGCTTATCGTTGCTTTAGTATTAAGTTTTGTTTACATGATTGTCACGGTTTTAATAAATCTTTTTAATGCGTGGTTACAGCAAATGTTAGGATAATATAAAACGCCACCGGTCAACAGTGGCGTTTTATATCGCGTCGTTTAGATATACGTGTCAAAGTTAGAGCCAACAGCCGGATTGACTGAGCGCTCCATTGCGGCAGCGTCCATCATGTTGACAAGCTGTTCTCCGGTGGATGAAGCGGCATCTAAAGACTTGCTGAGCATCGCTACACCATAAGCAGTATTTGTCTGTGCTGCCGACATTGACATTGATAATTTGGCAATATCCATAATGGCCACCTCCTTCTGATTCACCTGTAAATCTACACATATAGTACGTAACAGTTCAGCCTTGCTTCACTGTTACTGCATCCGGTTATCTTAAAACGCTTCGCTTTTGCCCAGATGCTTTCAACCACTGCTCTTTGGCACGGTCAGCGCAGTAAATGCGCAGACCTGACTGAACTGTTACTATAGTATCATATATTCGTTTTCTTTACAAGTAATTCCAAATAAGATATTATATAAATAGAGAAAAAAATTTACATTAACGGTGAGAACGTTATATGAAAAACATTAATCTGCTGGGAATAAAACTGAAAGACCGCTATGTGAAGGAATCGCTTACGCTGACTGAGGAACTCCTGCAGGAGGGTGCTGCTCATACGATATTATATCTGACGGCGCCCGTTCTTATGGAAGCGGTTAAAAATGAAGATATGAAAACGCTGATTGAATCAGCCGACCTGACATTATGGGGAGATACGGAAATTCTTAAGGCGGCAGACGTAACAGCGAAGGCAAGATATCGTGAAGTACAGGAGAAGGAGTTTATAAAAGCTTTTCTGTACAGGATAGCTAAAGCGCATATGCCCGTAATTGTGCTTTCGGATACACAGGAGCACGCGGAAGTACTGAAAAAGGAACTTTCGGAGATACAGGAAGGCATTACGGTAGCCGGAACTATGGCGATTCCGGATATGGAAGAGAAACACGAAGATATTATTAATGAAATTAATATGATAGCGCCGACGGTCATTTTTGTAAGAATGCCGTTTTCAATGCAGCAGAAATGGCTTGCGCGAAGCAGGCAGTATATAAATACGGAAATCTGGGTAGGCCTTCCGGATGGGTTCAGATGTGCGTGGAAGAGAGAAATGCCGGCAGCCAAAATAGGAAGGTGGATTTTAAATCTATGGTTTAACAGGAGAGTCAATAAGTATAAAAAGTAGAGCGGATTAGTCCTCTACTTTTTTGTATATTTTTCCAAATTATTTTTACGCGAAAATTAGTAAAAATAATTAAAATTACACAAAAAAATAGTGGTATAGGGTAGATTTTTTTGGTAAAATAGATTAAAATAGAGAACAGATGCAATTTTTTGTAGAAATTAAACGGTTTTAGTATTGTAAAAATGTGCTAAAAATGTACTAATGGAAGTTTTTATACATTTTGGAGGGGCGGTTACACAATGATTTCAAATCAGATTTTACAGAGTACTATCGATGGATTGAAAGCTATATCGCGTGTTGAACTTTGCATAACGGATATTGACGGAAAAGTCGTTGTCATGACTACAAACGAGATGGAGAAATGTGCAAATCTGGCGGCGGAGTTTGCTAAATCACCTGCGGACTCTCAGGAGATTCAGGGATATCAGTTTTTTAAGATTTTCGAAGATCAGAAGCTGGAATATATTCTGATTGCAGGCGGAACCGGCGAGGATGTTTACATGGTAGGCAAAATGTCGTCTTTCCAGATTCAAAATCTTATAGTGGCATATAAAGAAAGGTTTGATAAGGACAATTTTATAAAGAATCTCCTTTTGGACAATATGCTTCTTGTAGATATATACAGCCGGGCTAAGAAATTACATATTCCGACGAATGACAGAAGAGTGGTGCTGATTATTGAAACAGACAATGCTAAGGAAAACAATGTGCTGGAAATCCTGCGTGGTTATTTTGTCAGCAGCAGTATGGACTTTGCTACAGCCGTGGATGAAAATAATGTAATTGTTGTAAAAAGCCTGTCTGAAGGTGAGAATAACAGGGAAATCGGGAAGGCAGCGGCTGGAATAGCAGCTTTTTTAGAGAAAGAACATTTGAGGAACGTAAGGATCGCTTACGGTACGGCAGTTAATGAAATCAAGGAAGTGAGCCGTTCCTATAAAGAAGCGAGGATGGCATTGGATGTCGGGAAAATCTTTTTTGAGGAAAGGGATGTAATAGCATATAACGAACTGGGCATAGGGCGTTTGATATATCAGCTGCCGATTCCGCTTTGCAAAATGTTCATCAAGGAAATCTTCGATGGCAGAAGTCCGGATGATTTCGATGAGGAAACCCTGATGACCATTAGTAAGTTTTTTGAAAACAGCCTGAATGTATCGGAAACCTCCAGACAGCTTTTCATACATAGGAATACGCTTGTATATCGGCTTGATAAGCTGCAGAAGAACACCGGTCTGGATTTAAGGGTGTTTGAAGATGCGATTACTTTCAAAATAGCGCTTATGGTTGTTAAGTACATGAAATATATGGAGAGTTTGGAGTATTAGATGATTTAATTTGAGAGGAGCAGGTTTATAATGGATTCGTCTGTAAGAAGGAGAAGAAAAAGGACAGCGTCTGAGAGCAGGAATAGCGAAATCATTTCACTTACGAATGTCAGTAAAGCCTATTCAACCGGAGCACCGGCATTGAAGGAGGTTAATCTTCATATCAGCAAAGGGGAATTTGTTTTTATTGTTGGTGACAGCGGTTCGGGAAAATCTACATTGATCAAACTGCTTATGCGTGAACTTACGATTACGAGCGGAGAGATTAAAGTCATGGGCTATGACCTTGCCAGAATAAGGCATAGAAAGATACCGAAATTCAGGCGTAATATCGGTATTGTATTTCAGGACTTTCGCCTGCTGAAAGACAGAAATGTGTATGAAAACGTGGCCTTTGCGCAGAGAATCATACAGAAATCCAACAAGGAAATCAGAAGGAATGTACCAAGTATTCTTGCTGTGGTAGGACTCGCAGGAAAATACAAAGCCAAACCGAGGCAGTTGTCCGGTGGTGAACAGCAGCGTGTCGCTCTGGCAAGGGCGCTGGTTAATGAACCGGCTATTCTGCTGGCGGATGAGCCAACCGGAAATCTTGATCCCAAGAATTCATTGGAAATTATGAGACTGCTTGAGCAGATAAATGAAAACGGTACGACTGTACTTGTCGTTACCCATAACAAAGAAATTGTTAATGCCATGCAGAAGCGGGTAGTTACTTTGAAGCGTGGAGTTATTGTGAGCGACGAGGAAAAGGGAGGATATATTGATGAGGATTAGTACGCTTTTCTATACAATCCGGCAGGGATTTCGTAACATTTTCAGAAATAAATCGTTCACGCTTGCATCTATCGCGACAATAGGAGCCTGTTTGTTCCTATTTGGATTGTTCTATTCGATAATTGCTAACTTTCAATATATTGTAAAAAACGCTGAGCAGAAAGTGTACGTTACTGTTTTCTTTGATGAAGGTGTGGAAGATGTCAGGAAACAGGAAATCGGAGAAATGATTGCACGGCGGACTGAAGTGTCAGAGATTCATTATGTATCCGCAGATGAAGCATGGGAAGAGTTTAAGGCAGATTGGCTGAAAGAATATTCAGATGGATTTACAGAGAATCCGCTTGCCAATTCTGACAATTATCGGGTTTATTTAAGTGATGTTTCAATGCAGTCTGCACTGGTAACATATTTGCTGTCTGTTCAGGGAGTCAGAAAAGTAAACCGCTTTGAAGTATTATCGACAACTCTGACGGGAATCAATGCGCTAATCGCTTATACTTCGGTTGGAATTATTGCGATCCTGCTGGCAGTTGCAATATTCCTGATTGGCAATACCGTAACGATCGGAATTTCTGTAAGGAAAGAAGAAATAAACATTATGAAATATATCGGTGCAACGGATTTTTTTGTCAGGTCTCCGTTCGTTATAGAGGGCATGCTGATCGGTTTGATAGGAGCCGCAATTCCTTTGGGTACTATTTACTTTTTATACAATAAGATCATGGAATATATAATGGAGAGATTTTCCATGCTTGGCGGACTGCTTAGTTTCCTGACGGTTGGTGAAGTTTTCCATGTACTTATGCCTGTTTCTTTGGGAATCGGTATAGGAATCGGATTTTTGGGCAGTTTTGTTACCGTCAAAAAACATTTAAGGGTTTAGTGCAAAAATTTGTGTGGTAATGTCGGACTTATGGGATGGATGAGAGGCAGTGAACGTATGATAAAACATTTAAAAAAAATACTATGTATTATAATGTGTATCTGTATAGTCTTTCTTTTTCCGACGAAGCCTGTGGAGGCGGTTACCAATGATATTATTAAGGAAAAAGAGGCGGAGATTGAGGCGGCCAGACAAGAGGTTGGCAAGCTGAAGAGTAGTATGACCGATGTAGAGGCGCTCAAAAAGGAATTGGAGAAATCCAAGAGCGATCTTACGGCATATGTAACACAGCTTGATACGGAGCTTTCCAATATTCAGGATAAAATTGATGAATACAAAACGCTGATTACGGATAAAGAGACTGAAATTGAAGAGACGACCGTAGAATTAGAAGCAGCCACCACGAAACAGGAAGAACAGTATGAGGCGATGAAGGCACGCATCAAGTTCATGTATGAATGTGGTGATACGCTTTATATGGAGCTTCTTTTTTCAGCGGACAATTTCGTGGACATGATGAATAAGGCTGATTATATCGAAGCGTTATCTGCATATGACAGAAACCAGTTAGATGAATATATAAGAACCACCGAAATGATAGCCCTTTGTAAAGAGGAGCTGGAAGTTGAGAAAGAGACTTTGGAAGAAGCAAAGATTGCCGTCGAAGATGAAGAGGCGGCAGTCAATGAATTGATCGCCGAGAAGAATACGCAGCTTACCTCGGTGAACGCCGATATATCCACTAATGCTGCGAAAATCAAAGAATATGAAGCTCTGATAGCTCAGGAGAATGAGGAAATAAAGGCGCTGGAAAAGGCGGTCGCAGAGGAAAAGGCAAGATTGGCGGCGGAAAACGCTAATGCGAGAGTTTATGACGGCGGTATGTTTTCATGGCCCTGCCCTTCTTACACCAGAATTTCAGACGAGTACGGAAATCGCATACACCCTATACTCGGAACTCAGCAATTCCATAATGGGCTTGACATGGCGGCACCATATGGTTCTGCTATTTATGCGGCATATGATGGGGATGTGGTAGCGGCATCATATAGTTCTTCCATGGGGAATTACATTATGATAGACCATGGGGACGGTTTATATACCATTTACATGCATGCTTCAGCTTTGTATGTATCGAAAGGACAGAGCGTTTATAAAGGGCAGTCGATTGCAGCGGTAGGAAGTACGGGACGCTCTACAGGTAACCATTTGCATTTCAGCGTACGCCTGAATGGAAATTATGTGAATCCATGGAACTATTTGAAGTGAGGATTTCTGATGGCAGCAAATGAAATTTTTTCCGGTTGTAATGTATAACTATATATAAGTATAATAATAAAGTAAATGGAGATGAATGATTTTGGATAATTATGGATATAGTAATAATAATCAAATGAATCAGGGAGCGGCGAATAATTTGTATCCTAATGGACCACAGAATCAGCAAAACCCACAAAATCCGCAGAGAGTGCAGCGGGAATCTCATCAGACAAAAGGAATGTTTATTGTAGGATTGCTGACGGGTATACTGGCAAGCGCGCTTACGGCAAGCTGCATATATGTCGGAGTCAAAGCGGATGGTGCTTTTAAACTTACAAGCGCAGAACCGGCAGTCACGGAAAGAAAATCAACGGACGGCCTCACTGGTGATGAGACGATTGCAAAGCTGGAATCAATTGAAGAGGTCATAGATAAATATTATTATAACGAAGAAGACATCAATACCGATGAGATGATAGAGGGCATGTATGCCGGAATGGTAGCCTCATTAGGCGACCCGTATTCCGTTTATTATACCGCGGAAGAATGGGAAGAGCTGATGAAGGATACGGAAGGTATTTATTATGGCATCGGTGCATACGTGAGTCTGGATGAAGTGACCGGATACGGTAAAATCAGCGGTGTTATAGCCAATACTCCTGCACAGGAAGCCGGTTTGAGAGAGAATGACATTATTTATGAGGTAGACGGTGAATCGGCATACGGACTTGAATTGTCAGAAATCGTTGCGAGGATTAAGGGAGAGGAAGGAACGACCGTACATCTTACCATTTACAGGGAAGGGGAATCTGATTATCTGGAGATAGATGTCGTCAGAAGAAAGATTGAATCTCCTACCGTCAGCTATGAAATGCTGTATAATGGAGTAGGCTACATCCAGATTACGGAATTTGATGACGTGACTTATGATCAGTTCGTTGAGGCTCTGACTGCTATAAAAGAATCTGACGCCAGAGGACTGATTCTCGATTTACGCAGCAATCCGGGCGGAAGCCTTTCCGTAGTGGTGGATATTGCAAGACAGATTCTGCCGAAGGGACTGGTTGTATATACGGAAGACCGTGAAGGAAATCGTACGGAATATAGCTGCGATGGAAAAAATGAATTACAGATACCTTTGGTTGTATTAGTGAACGGCAATTCCGCCAGCGCTTCGGAAATCCTTGCAGGCGCTATCAAGGATTATGACAAAGGAGTGCTTATCGGTACGACTACTTTTGGTAAAGGTATTGTGCAGAGACTGCTTCCGCTTTCCGACGGAACGGCATTGAAGCTTACTGTCAGCGCATACTACACACCGAAGGGCAACAATATTCATAATATAGGTATCGAGCCGGATATCGAATGTGTATTTGATGCGGATGCGTATTATGACGACGGCGTTGATAATCAAAAAGAGCGGGCTATAGAAGAGATTGAAAAAATGATTAGAAATTAGAAGTCGTAAAAATAGAATGATATTTATTTTTGGGGAGTGTTCCGATTATAGGAGCGCTCCTTTTTGTATCACTATTAAATAAACAGAACAAATGTTTGCATAAGACTGTACAAACGAGCAGACTTGTGATATGATTAATACTGTTTATGGAGGTGATCTTTAGTGCAAAATTTTTCTGCGAAAAATGAATCAAAACCTTTTAAACTTCATAGTGAATACCAACCCACCGGTGACCAGCCACAGGCTATTGCTGAGCTGGTAAAGGGTTTTAAAGAAGGGAACCAATTCCAGACGCTGCTGGGTGTTACAGGTTCCGGCAAGACATTCACGATGGCAAATGTTATTCAACAGCTTCAGAAACCGACTTTGGTAATAGCGCACAATAAAACGCTGGCGGCTCAATTATATGGTGAGTTCAGGGAATTTTTCCCTGAGAATGCCGTAGAATATTTCGTAAGCTATTATGATTATTATCAGCCGGAAGCGTATGTTCCGTCTACGGATACTTATATTGCAAAAGACTCTTCCATTAATGATGAAATCGATAAGCTCAGACTGTCCGCTACGGCTTCTTTGGCAGAGCGGAGAGATGTTGTCGTGGTAGCCAGCGTTTCATGTATATATGGCTTGGGAAGCCCGGATGACTATGAGGAAATGATTGTATCCCTTCGGCCCGGTATGACGAAGGACAGGGATCAGGTAATCCGGGAACTGATAAATATACAGTATAACAGGAACGATATGGATATGGAGCGCGGTTGTTTCCGCGTGCGTGGTGACGTGGTGGAGGTATATCCGGCAGAGGGCGGCGATTATCTGGTAAGGATTGAGTTTTTCGGAGACGAGATAGACCGGATTGCGCAGACTGACCCTTTGACAGGACAGGTTCATGCAACTTTAGAGCACATTGCTATTTTTCCTGCATCCCATTATGTTGTGCCTCAGGAAAAAATAAATGAGGCATGCAAAAATATTGAAATAGAAATGGAAGAGAGGGTAAAATATTTCAAGGGAGAAGATAAATTGCTTGAAGCCCAGCGTATAGCAGAACGCACGAACTTTGATATTGAAATGCTGCGGGAAACGGGCTTTTGTTCCGGAATTGAGAACTATTCCAGGCATTTGAACGGCATGCCTCCGGGTGCAACACCTTTTACTCTGATGGATTATTTCAAAGATGACTTTCTTATTATAATAGATGAATCGCATATGACTGTTCCGCAGATACGTGGAATGTACGCGGGCGACCGTGCACGGAAAACAACACTTGTAGACTATGGCTTCCGTCTGCCATCGGCACTGGATAACAGACCGCTTAATTTTGGAGAATTTGAGCAGCATATCGACCAGATGATGTTTGTATCGGCAACGCCGTCTGATTATGAGGCGGAGCATGAGCTGATGCGCACGGAACAGATTATCAGACCTACCGGGCTGCTTGATCCGGAGGTGGATGTGAGACCTGTAGAAGGACAGATTGACGATTTGGTGACAGAGATTAATAAAGAGGTAGAGAAGAAAAACAAAGTTCTGGTAACTACCCTGACAAAGCGTATGGCGGAAGACCTGACAGAGTATATGAACGATGTGGGAATCCGTGTGAAATATCTGCATTCCGATATTGATGCCCTGGAGCGTGCGGAAATTATTCGGGATATGAGGCTGAATGTATTTGATGTTCTTGTGGGAATCAATCTGCTCAGAGAAGGATTGGATATTCCGGAGATTTCCCTTGTGGCGATTCTGGATGCGGATAAAGAGGGATTTCTGCGTTCGGAAACCTCCCTGATACAGACGATAGGGCGCGCTGCAAGAAACGTGGATGGACATGTTATCATGTACGCCGACAGGATGACGGATTCTATGAAGAATGCCATTTCGGAGACTGACAGAAGACGTGAAATCCAGAAAAAATACAACGAAGAACATGGAATTACGCCGCAGTCCGTAAGGAAAGCTGTCAGGGATCTGATCAGCATTTCCAAAGTTATCGCCAAAGAAGAGGTCAGGTTTGAGAAAGATCCTGAATCAATGAGCCGTCAGGAATTGGAAAAACTGGTTAAGGATGTGGAGAAGAAGATGAAGAAGGCGGCGGCAGACCTGAATTTCGAAGCGGCGGCAGAACTGCGTGACAAGATGGTGGAACTTAAGAAGATACTGAGAGATATGGAATAGCAGCAAAAAAACAAGTAAGAGGAGAAATGAAAATGACTGACACAGTAAAAATGCGGCCGAGGGAGTATATAAAGATAAGGGGAGCAAGCGAGCATAATCTGAAGCATATTGATGTGGATATTCCGCGTAATGAATTCATAGTTCTTACAGGACTTTCGGGTTCGGGTAAATCTTCCCTGGCATTTGATACCATATATGCAGAAGGGCAGAGAAGGTATATGGAATCGCTTTCGTCTTATGCGAGGCAGTTCTTAGGGCAGATGGAGAAACCAAATGTAGAGAAAATAGAAGGGCTTTCTCCTGCAATTTCCATAGACCAGAAATCTACGAATAGGAATCCGCGTTCCACAGTGGGTACCGTTACGGAAATCTATGATTATTTTCGTCTTCTTTATGCCAGAATCGGAACTCCGCACTGTCCGAACTGCGGCAGGGAAATTAAGAAACAGAGCGTAGACCAGATGGTGGATCAGATCCTTTCTATGTCTCAGGGCACCAAAATTCAGCTGCTGGCACCGGTGGTCAGAGGCCGAAAGGGCGAGCATTCCAAAGTATTTGAAAGAGCGAAGAAAAGCGGTTATGTCAGAATCAGGGTAGACGGAAATCTATATGAGCTGTCGGAGGAAATAAAACTTGATAAAAATATTAAACATAATATAGAAATTATCGTAGACAGACTGGTTGTAAAAGAGGGAATAGAGAGACGTCTGACCGACTCCATAGAAAATGTACTGAAACTGTCAGAAGGATTGATGATTTTGGATGTAATTGACGGTGAGCCGATTACATTCAGTGAAAGCTTTTCCTGCCCGGACTGCGGCATCAGCATTGGAGAGATTGAGCCGAGAAGCTTTTCTTTTAACAATCCGTTCGGCGCATGTCCGGAATGTTTCGGTTTAGGATATAAGATGGAATTTGACGTAGATTTGATGATTCCGGATAAAAGTGTGAGTATTAAAGACGGCGCCATTGTTGCGATGGGCTGGCAGTCCAGCGGCAGCGAGGGCAGTTTTACCAATGCAATATTACAGGCTCTTGCCAAAGAATATAAGTTCAGCCTTGATACTCCTTTTGAAGAACTGGCGGAGTCAGTGCAGCAGATCATTATTCACGGAACGAACGGCAGGAAGGTGGAGGTACATTATAAGGGACAGCGTGGAGAAGGCGTGTATCCGGTTGCTTTCGAAGGACTGATTAAGAATGTTGAGCGTAAGTACAGGGAGACCGGCTCGGAAATCATGAAACAGGAATATGAAGAATTTATGCGCATTACGCCTTGCAGAGAGTGCAAGGGAATGAGGCTTAAGAAAGAATCGCTTGCGGTAACCGTATGCGATAGGAATATATATGAGATTACTTCGATGTCTATTAAAAACCTGCATGAGTTTGTCGGGAACATGAATCTGACTAAGCAGCAGGAACTGATAGGAAAGCAGATTTTGAAAGAAATAAGAGCAAGAGTGGGTTTTCTTATCGAAGTGGGACTGGATTACCTTGCTTTGTCCAGAGCGACTGCATCTTTGTCAGGAGGTGAGGCGCAGAGAATCAGACTGGCAACCCAGATTGGTTCGGGGCTTGTAGGAGTATGCTATATTCTGGATGAACCGAGCATAGGTCTGCATCAAAGAGATAACGACAAGCTCATAGCTGCTTTAAAGAATTTGAAGGACATGGGAAATACTCTGGTCGTGGTAGAACATGATGAGGATACCATGCTGGCGGCGGATCATATCGTGGATATCGGTCCGGGAGCAGGTTCGCATGGCGGCGAGGTGGTCGCGGAAGGTACGGCAGAGGAAATCATGCGGGTTGAAGAGTCCGTAACAGGACAGTATCTAAGCGGTAAACTGCAGATTCCGGTGCCAAAGAGCAGAAGAAAGGCAGTCGGACACCTCACTATAAAAGGAGCGGAAGAAAATAATCTGAAGAAGGTAGACGTTGAGATTCCTCTGGGAGTTTTGACCTGTGTGACCGGAGTTTCGGGTTCCGGAAAAAGCTCTTTAATAAATGAGATTCTATATAAGCGTCTGGCGAGGGATTTGAACAGAGCAAGAACCATACCGGGCAGGCATCAGAATATACTGGGAGTAAAACAGCTGGATAAGGTTATTAATATAGATCAGTCGCCGATTGGAAGGACACCGCGTTCTAATCCGGCTACTTATACGGGCGTTTTTGATCAGATCAGAGACCTTTTCGCATCCACGATGGATGCCAAGGCAAGAGGATATAACAAGGGCAGATTCAGCTTTAATGTAAAAGGCGGACGCTGCGAGGCATGCAGCGGCGACGGCATTATCAAGATTGAAATGCACTTTTTGCCGGATGTATATGTGCCATGTGAAGTCTGCGGAGGCAAGAGGTACAATAGGGAGACTTTGGAAGTTAAGTATAAAGGAAAGAATATTTACGACGTATTGGATATGACTGTGGAGGAAGCAGTGCCGTTTTTTGAAAATGTGCCTTCCATAAAAAGGAAGATTGAAACTTTATATGATGTGGGCCTTTCTTATGTAAAGCTTGGACAGCCTTCAACCACACTGTCAGGCGGAGAAGCACAGCGCATCAAACTTGCGACGGAACTCAGCAGGCGCAGCACGGGCAAGACAATTTATATTCTTGACGAGCCGACAACGGGTCTGCATTTTGCGGATGTTCATAAGCTGGTGGATATTCTTCATAAGCTGACTGACGGCGGTAATACTGTAGTAGTTATTGAACACAATCTGGATGTAATTAAGACTGCCGATTATATCATTGATTTAGGACCTGAAGGCGGAGACGGCGGCGGAACAGTCATTGCGGAAGGTACGCCGGAACAGATTGCGAATCATCCTGATTCATATACCGGCATATATGTGAAAAAGATGTTGGAGAGGGCGAAAGCCGAATAGAATTTGTAAGATTGCATATAAAAAAACATTTTTTCCTTTGAACATAAAAACGGGAATGTCTTAGAATATTGATAAATGTATCATTAGAAAAATTTATTTAAAAAGCGATTGCATAATAAATATTATTATTTCCTTTGAAATATGCAAACAAAGGAAATTAATACAATGAGAATAAAAACCCTTTAAAGGCTGTGAAATGGTGTGCTACCCGTCAAGTAGACAATTAAAAAAACAAAAAGTTTTTCTGCC
>CAZRKN010000009.1:0-97126 GCA_964600805.1 uncultured Bacteroides sp.
AGAGAATGCTTCGCATTCTCAATGGAATGATTTATGCTGCGGCGTAATTTCCTATGATATAAAAAGAACCGCTATGTTATATACAATTTCGTGTATATACCATGCGGTTCAACTTTTATCCTGATTACCGCATAGCCAAATAAGACTTCCTTGTCTTACGGCCATGCGCTCTTCCGAAATCAATCGGATTTAGTTAGTGACCGTAATTGAAAGTCCAGGGACTAGCATAATCATAAAAGACTGCACATTGTTTTTAGGGTTCATAATTAGTTCCTCGTTTATATTTTCATATTTGTATAAAATTTCAGATAGAATATCACATTATTAAAAAATACGCAAGAAGAAGTTTGAAAATTTTCCAATATTTTTTCTTTTGACGGATAAATCATTCTCTTTTCGGCTGCATAACGAAGAAATAAGCTGCCATCTGTGCCCTCGAGCTGAATTCCCCGGTCTCAAGCAGTTCACGTACTTCTTCCCTGCTGTAGAATTTAGCTTCTATCATCTCATTATCGGAAGTATGGTCTTCTATACCGCCTTCTACCTCCACAAACGCAATCTGTGTCTTTATATCCGATATAGCAAGCGCTGAAAAAGACGGCGGCAGGATTTGAAGAACATTTTTAAGCTGCAGACCCGTTTCCTCAAACAGTTCTCTTTGGATACATTCCTCAATAGATTCCCCGGCTTCTATCATTCCGGCGCACAGATTATAAACATAGCGGTTTACTCCCATCCTGAACTCCTTAAGAAGCAATAGCTTATCTTCACAGTATGCCACGACTGAAACTCCGCTGACATGATTCCCCAGTTCTTTTTCATCAGCAATCTCATGCCTGCTTACAATTTCATAAACTTTCTCTTTCCCTCTTTTATTTAAATATGTCATCTCATAATTTTTTAAATATTTCCCGTCTTTTACCTTCTTAAAATTTAATAATTTCATTACCCGTCCAAGTCCTTTCTCTTTTCTTAATACGAAACATATTATTCCAATATCAGGAACATGACAATATGAGCAAAACAATGGGGACTTGCCACACATTGGAACCCCGTTTTTGCTCATATTGCCAAGTTCCGTTACATTGAATGATTATTTCATCTGCTCCGCAAACGATTTATTCTTTTTCTTTCTGGTAATCTCCACAAGCCCCAGCCCTGTCATATCCACAACCTGCGCAGGTATGGAATCCTTTTTTAACAGGCTTCTCATATATTCCATTAATTGCTCCGTATGTTCCTTCTTCTTCATATTGATGAAATCCACCAGTATTATTCCTGCAAGATTTCTTGCACGCAGAGCAATGGCAATTGCTTCAGCAGCCTCAAGATTGATTTTCAGATATGTTTCTTCCTGATTTTTCTTAGCTTCATACTTTCCGGTGTTTACATCTATGGCTGTCAATGCCTCAGTCTGTTCAATCACAAGATAAGCACCAGAATTAAGCCAAACCTTTTTATCCAAAAGCTCCTTAATCCTTGTTTCTATGGAATATAGCTTATACAATGGCAGCATATCATCTTCATAATATCGGACTATAGAAGAGTCAAACTTATTATCTGCAAGCAGCGTTTCGTAAATTCCCTTTTCATCCGTAATAATCTCATCATATTCGGATTGATAGCAGTTCTTTACAAATTCCATATATCCGGGTTCACTTTGATATAAACAGCTAAAGCATGTCCTCGTATCAGCAACACTAAGGATATGCTCCATCTGTGCGGCAAGCTTTTTTGCCTCCGTCTCTACTTCAAAGACATCTTCCGCGCTTGCGGCATTTGTCCGCACGATTATATCAAAACGCTTCGTGATTTCCTTAAAATACTCCGGATTTTTATATATATGATGATACTTTTTCCCTAATTTAGCTGAAACAACCACGGCTCCCGATAAGTTGTTCTTTTCAATTTCATTCTCTTCTTTTTCGCCTTTATCCACTTTACGCCTGTATATCGTACCTTGCCGTATGGTTCCAACCACCACATAAGAACCTGACAAAGACAATCCTGCAGAAACTCCCGCAAGCTTAGTCTTAGCAGGCTCTTTCACAAGCTGCACTATAAGTTCATCACCTGCTCTGATGGTGCCGTCAGGCTTCCTGTTAAGCACAATGGCGGTCTTTGCTTCATCAAGCGGCAAAAACGCAATTTCTCCTTTTTGGATTTCAACAAAAGCTGCGCTGATATTTGCGGATACATTTTTTACCCTTCCTATATAAATATTACCAATTGATGATGCAGGATTTCCGTCATTATCATTATTCTGTGCCTGAATCGACACTACATGATTATCGCATAAAAGAATTGAGAACAGCTTATTATATAATTTCAAAATCAGAATTTTTCCTTTATCATACACCTTCATATCACTTCCCCACAGCAGATAACGGTATCAGGCTTCCGTTTTCAGCCTTAGTATATGTTTCAATTCTGATAATCTGCCAGTTATATTTTACAAAATCCACCTTACAAAACTTGCATAACTCTTCCATAACCATTGACGGCTTAATGTTGCCGCTGCTGCTTGCATCTAAAAGCATATAAACTGCCGAATAATTATTTGTATCTTTCTGCGGAAGATTTATACCATTTCCTGCCCTTATTTCAAAAATCCCCGGTTTTATATCCATTTCCAGTACGCTTTTTTTCGTAGTCTTGGTAACCGGAATATGCTCCTGTGCATGAAAGTACGTAATCATACGTGCTATGTCATCAAACGGTAAATCCGCAGTCTGCCTGTTTTCTGCATTTTCCATAACATTGTCATCCGTATAAACAACCAGATATTCGGCGGCAGCTACGCTTGCCATTGCATTTTTTACGGAATCCGGCAGGATATTTACTGCCAGAACCGAAATGCCTTCTACCATGGTATGATTAAGCGCCTCCTTAATATCTTCCGCAGAAGACATGGAATTTACCTCAATATCCAGATATTCCCCGGTACTTTCTATGCCGACTCCAAGCGGCGCTGCAAAAGACATAATCTGGTGAGGACTGAAACCTTCGGAATATTTTATGTCAATATCCGCCCTTCTGATTGCCTTTTGAAAAAACCTCATTACGTCCAGATGGCCTATAAACTTCATCACACCATATTTTGCAAATTGAATTCTGACTTTCATCTAAAACCATGCTCCTTTTATCACAAGCAAACTATCTCACAATGAACGGTAATCCTATTCATGGTTTTCTATGCAGACGCCTCCGCCGAACCTCATCGCACCGCAGCCTTGGCACCGGCTCCTGCAGTTAGGGGATACAGTACCCTCCAGCGCTTTTTTCCACTCTCTTAAAAGGAAGTCCTTCGTAACGCCGCAATCTATGAAATCCCACGGAAAAATCTCATCCTCTTTTCTTTCGCGCACAGTATAAAAATCAGGGTCTACGCCACATTCTTCAAAAGCGGATAACCAGAGGTCATTGTGAAACCATTCGCTCCACGAGTCGAACATACAGCCCTTTTCATATGCACTTAATATCACTTTTGCAAGTTTTCTGTCACCTCTTGCAAGAATTCCTTCAATTACGCTTACGTCAGCTTCATGCCAATTATACTTAATACTTTTCTGGTTGAGCTGTTCCGATATGCCCTGTCTGGTCTTGTATGCCTTCTGAATAAATTCTTCTTTCGTACACATCCTCGCCCACTGAAACGGCGTAAAAGGCTTGGGAATGAAGAAAGACGTACTGGCAACAATCTGTACTTTACCATTAACCCGCTTGTCCTTCGGTACGGTATCAAAAAATACTGCGGCAATTTTATTGGATAAATCACCGATACCTAAAATATCTTCCTCAGTTTCCGTGGGGAGTCCAAGCATAAAATACAGCTTAACCCTTGTCCAGCCTCCCTCAAAAGCCAGCGTGGCGCCGTCTAAAATGACTTGTTCGGTCAACCCTTTATTGATAACATCCCTAAGTCTCTGACTGCCTGCTTCCGGAGCAAACGTAAGGCTGCTCTTTTTTACATCCTGAACCTTACTCATCACATCGAGGGAAAATGCATCTATGCGCAAAGATGGCAGGGAAATATTGATATGCTTTTCGCTGCATTCCTGAATCAGGAATTGAAGCAATTCATCCAGTTTGGAATAATCACTGGAACTTAGCGAACTTAATGAGATTTCTTCATAACCTGTGTTCTTAAGCATTTCTACTGCATATTTTTTAAGTACGTCAACATTACGTTCCCTGACAGGTCTGTACAGCTGCCCGGCCTGACAGAAACGGCAGCCTCTGATACATCCGCGTTGAATCTCAAGAACAACCCTGTCCTGCGTTACCTGAATGAAAGGAACGACAGGTTTTGTCGGATAATATGTGTCTGACACTTCCATCTCAATTTCTTTCAAAATCGTATCATACGCCTTGTCATATAGCTTTTTCCGTCTTTTAATCGTACCGTCAGGACTGTATTCTTCTTCATAAAAAGCAGGCACATAGATACCGGGAAGCTGTGAGGCTTTTTTCAGAAAGTCAAGACGGCTCCCGCCTGCATCCTTATTCTCCTTATAAGTATTCAGGAGCCTTCGGTACTGCGTTTCGCCTTCTCCAATATAGAATAAATCAAAAAAATCCGCAATTGGCTCCGGATTATAACTGCATGGTCCGCCGCCGATTACAATCGGGGATGTTTCGTCCCTGTCTTTTGCATGTATGGGAATTTGTGACAAATCCAGTATCTGCAGAATATTGGTATAGCACATTTCATATTGAAGCGTAATACCAAGAAAATCCATATTTTTCACAGGTTCCTGTGATTCTAAGGCAAACAGAGGGATATGCTTATCACGCATGATTTTGTCCATATCGACCCATGGAGAATATACACGTTCACACCATACGTCATCCCATGAATTGAACATGCTGTATAAGATCTGAATTCCAAGATGTGACATACCTATTTCATAAACATCCGGAAAACACATACAAAAGCGGATATCTACTTTATCTTTCTCTTTCATGACGGAATTAACTTCATTTCCGATATAACGGGCAGGCTTTTCCACCTGCAGTAAAATTTCATCTGATAGTGCCAGTCTTCTTGCCATGTACGGTTAATTCCTTTTCATATTTTATAATTTTTCTGTAGCAATATAAAAATCAGGATTTAAAAACAAACTTTTTCTCCAGGCATTGAAAGAATACTACAAATCCAGCTTAAGCAGTTCCGTAAGCTGCGGAAGCTCGTCTATGTTCTCTGAATCATACAGATTAAAATAATCTTCTGAAATCATTCCGTAAACATCATTCATGGAATACCCGAAAATTTTATATTGACCTGCATCACATAATAAAAAACCAATAAACAATATTATAGCCGCAGCCATACGCAGTTTGAACGTGCCGTATACTCCATTCGGTATTTCTTCAGGGTTCAGGCTGTTTCTTTCATCCATGCCCGCGCGCAGGGATTCTTCCATCCGCAGGGCTTCACCTTTTCTCAATATCAATGGGTTGTTGTCCAATCCGTACAAAATTCTTTCTCTCTGTCTGATTTTCATGCGGTTATCCATATTTTCCGCCCTGATATACTGCGCTACCTTAAGCTTTTTATCAATCGGCATCTGTCTTTTTAATCTTTGACTTTGCTCTATTTGATTTGATGTCATTCTTCTCATCTGCATCCTGCTTTTCCAACATTTATACTTTTATAGAATTGTATGAGGAAAGGATGAAAAAAAGAACGTCTGTGAACTACCTTTTCGCAAGCTCCGCTGTAATTTCCTCCCATGTGACACCTTTTTCCGCCATAAGTACCATCATATGATATAGGAAATCGGCAATCTCATACTTGATTTCATTCGCATTCGGATTTTTGGCCGCAATAACAATCTCGGTAGCTTCCTCTCCCAGTTTTTTAAGAATCTTGTCAATTCCCTTATCAAAAAGATAATTGGTATAAGAACCTTCCTTCGGATGCAGTTTTCTATCCTGAATCACGCCGAATACCTGTTCAAACACCCTTAACGGATTACTCTCTTCGTACTCTTTACGCATTATTTCATTAAAGAAACAGGAGTGTGCGCCTGTATGACAGGCTGCGCCAATCTGGGATACCCTTGCCAGAATCGTATCCTTATCGCAATCTGCTGTCAAAGCTTTAACATATTGATAATGCCCGCTTGTTTCCCCCTTGACCCATAGTTCATCGCGGCTTCTGCTATAATAAGTCATTTTTCCGGTCCTGATTGTAGTATTGTATGCTTCTTCATTCATATACGCGACCTGCAGCACCTCGTCAGTCTTATAATCCTGTACAACGACCGGAATATGCCCGTCAGAGTTTAGTTTAAACTCCGACCATGAAATTTCTGCTTCAAACGTATTCATGGAAATCCCGTTTGCCTGACACAGCGTTTTAACCGCCAAAAGCTCTTTAGCATTTTCATTAATGGCATAACCTGAAATGCCGCATATGTTTTCTAAAGAAAGCAGCTCAATAATTTTATCTAAAGAAACTTCAGGCACTGACACAATCATTGGAAATTTGGAGACTGCAACCGCCTCCTTAATACAACGTTCTTTCACAAGAATCAACTTTTCAACATAAGTCTCAATCAGTTCTTCATTTCGTGTAATTTCTTCTGTTTCCGAAATGCATACGACAATCTTATCCTTACCGAACTTCTTGGAAACCTCTTCCGTAATCTCTATATTTCCTGTCTTGGAATAATTAAGCGCCGCCATTTTGCAGCCTGCATAAATCAGTTTCTTAACGTCCTCCATCCGATTCACATTTCCGGCGCCGATTACGGGAATCTCCGCTTCCGCGCAGATATCCTTTATGATATCCAGAGCAGTTTCATGCTCTGCATCACCGCTTGATAAGTCATACACAATCAATTCATCGGCATTGTTATCGCTATAGAATTTAGCCAGCGCAGCCGGATTCGTATTCAGAATCGTCTTATCCGAAAAATCCTTGACCGCATTTCCTCTATACAGATATATACATGGTATCAATTTTTTGTACATTATAATCCCTCTCGTCTTATATAGTAGTATATAGGTTGAAAAAACAATTTTTTCAACCTCTGTTATACCAGACTCCCTTTCGTGCTAAGAACATCAACAATCCGCCCATCATGTCCTACAGCCTCATCCAATGCCTTGGCAAACGCTTTGAACATTGCTTCTATCATATGATGCGCATTATCGCCGGAAATCATCTTAATATGGATATTCATTCCCGCACTATAGGAAACCGCATAGAAAAATTCCTTCACAAGCTCCGTATCCAGATCACCGACACGCTCCACTTTAAAATCGCACTCAAATCCAAGATAAGGTCTGCCGCATAAATCTACCGCGCACAGACACAATGCGTCATCCATAGGTAAGATAAACGAACCATAACGCTTTATTCCCGCCTTGTCTCCTAGCGCTTCCTTTATTGCCTGTCCAAGTACTATGCCGGTATCCTCAACTGTATGATGACCATCTACCCCCAAATCTCCATTGACCGAAGCAGTCAAATTGAAAAAACCATGCTTGGCAAAGCCTTCAAGCATGTGGTCAAAAAAGCCGATTCCCGTATTAATCTCACCTTTACCCTTGCCATCCAATCCAAGCGTCACAATTATATCCGTTTCTTTTGTTTTTCTCTTAACAGAAGCTACCCTCGCCATATTATAATCATACCCCTTTCTCAATTTGCACTAAATCTCACACTGATGGAATTAGCATGCGCAGTAAGTCCTTCCTTCTTCGCAAATAATTCTATATCCTTATGCGCACACTCCAGCGCTTCCCTTGAATAAGAAATAATACTGGTCTTCTTCATAAAGTCATCCACACTGAGCGGTGAGAAAAACCGTGCCGTTCCGTTTGTGGGCAGTATGTGATTGGGTCCCGCATAATAATCTCCCAACGGCTCCGATGAATATTCACCTAAGAAAATCGCCCCCGCATTCTCAATCTTCGTCATGACCTCATAGGGGTTTTTCGTCAGAATTTCAAGATGCTCGGAAGCAATGGCATTTGCCACAGAAATCGCTGAGTCCATGGAATCTGAAATTAAGATATATCCATAGTTATCAAGCGACTTGCGTATAATCTCCGTTCTGGATAATTCTTTAAGAAACTCCTCTATCTGTGCTGACACAGCTTTTGCCAATTCCTCGCTTGTAGTAACCAGAATGGCGCTTGCCAGCTCGTCATGTTCAGCCTGGGACAGCAAATCTGCCGCCACATACCGTGGATTGGCAGTTTCATCAGCAATTACAAGAATCTCACTCGGTCCGGCTATGGAATCGATACTGACATAACCGAAACACGCCTTCTTCGCCAGCGCTACGAAAATATTGCCGGGTCCCGTGATTTTATCTACCTTCGGAATACTTTCCGTCCCAAAAGCCATAGCCGCAATTGCTTGTGCACCACCTACTTTATATATTTCATCAACGCCCGCAATCTTTGCCGCAACCAGAGTTCCCGCGGGTACTTTTCCGTCTGCTCCCGCAGGCGTTGTCATAATAATCTTCTTTACTCCTGCCACCTTTGCCGGTATTACATTCATTAGTACGCTGCTTGGATAAGCAGCCTTACCGCCCGGCACATAAACACCTGATATAGCAATCGGCATGATTCTCTGACCCAGAATAGAGCCATCCGGTTTCGTATCAATCCAACTGTTACGCAATTGCTTACGATGAAAAGCATCAATGTTTGCAGCACAGCGTTTCATTACTTCAATAAAGTCAGAATCCGTTTTAGAATAAGCCTCTTCGATCTCTTCTTCCGTCACCCTGATATTATCAGAATTAATCTCCCACTTATCAAATTTCTTTGTATATTCAAAAACAGCCTGATCCTTTCTTTCCCGAATATTCGCAATAATATCTGCAACAACGGATTCATACTGCCCATAATTATTAGGGCTTCTTTTCAAAAGATTATCTAATAGGTTATTTTGTGTCTCGGCAGTTAATTTTATGATATTCATATGATGATCATATTCCTCCCACGATTAAAGATTATTTTTCATGTCTGTAATCAGCCTCTTGATTCTTTCAGGCTCCATCTGCATGCTGACTTGATTAACTATCATGCGCGCCGACAACGGACAGATTTCTTCAAGTACCTCCAGTCCGTTTTCCTTAAGCGTTGAGCCGGTCTCTACGATATCCACTATTACATCCGAAAGCTGTACAATCGGCCCAAGCTCCACTGAACCGTTCAGTTTAATTATATCTACGGTCTGATGCTTTTTATTATAGAAATAATCCTTGGCTATATTCGGGTATTTACTTGCTACACGGATCATTTCATGATGCTTAAGAAGTTCACCCGCGCTCTTCGGTCCGCAGATACACATACGGCATTTTCCATACCCTAAATCCAGCACTTCATATACGTGCCTGTTCTCTTCCATAATCGTATCCCTGCCAACCACGCCGATATCAGCCGCTCCATATTCCACATAAGTCGGTACGTCAGGTCCTTTTGCAAGGAAAAATTTAAGTTTTTTCTCTTCATTTACAAAAATCAGCTTTCTGGAATCCTTATCTTTCATTTCCTCACAGGTAATGCCGATTTTCTCAAGTAATTCCATTGTCTTATTCGCAAGTCTTCCCTTTGCAAGCGCAAAGGTCAGATATCTTTCCTCGCTCATCTTTATTTTGGTCCCCCTTTGTATAAGGCTGCATATCAATACACTGCAAAGCAGCCGTATTCAACGCTGTGGAATCAGCTCAACATGCTTTCCATCTGCACGCAGCGCTTTTGCTTCCTTCAGCTTATCACTGAAATTCTCTTCGTTATAATATATCTGCATTGGTTTTTCAGGCTTAGCAATCATGACCTTCTGCCTGTCCATTGCTAAAAGCAGATCATCAACCGCTATCATGAAGCCGATTGCAGGAGCCTCTTTTCCGAAGCGTCCAAGCAGTGTATCATATCTGCCTCCTTTAACAATTGCATCGCCCACTCCGTAAGTGTAGCCTTTGAAAATAATACCCGTATAATAATTATACTTACTAAGCATTGTCAGGTCAAAAGAAATATATTTTTCCACATCATATTCACAAAGTGCCTGATATACCTGTTTCAGCCTTTCAATCGCTCCAAGCGAACGCTTGTTGTTGACTGCCTTTTCTGCTTCCTCAAGCGCATCGTAAGAGCCAAACAGGTCACTTGTCTTTAACAATATCTCCCTGTCTTTCTCCCCTACGTTCTTATGCTCTAGCAATTCTTCTGCACCGAAATAATTTTTGCCCGATATGAGTTCCCTAAGAGTAAGCTCCGTATCCTCGTCCAGACCTGCCTCCGCACATATACCCTTGAAATATTCCAGATTTCCTATACTTACCTGAAAATCACTAAGACCTGCATGACAGAGAGTCTCTATCGTCATCGCTATCATTTCCGCGTCAGCCTGTACTGATGCATCCCCTATGAGTTCAGCCCCCATCTGCGTTGCTTCCTTCAATTTTCCCTGTAGATTGGAAGTATTGGTAAAGGTATTTCCACGATAACAGAAACGTATCGGCGTATCATCCTCCATGAAATATTTCGCCGCACATCTGGCAATTGAAGGCGTGAAATCAGGACGAAGCACCAGTGTATTTCCTTCCTTATCAAAAAACTTATATAATTCTTTTGACGGCGTCGTTCCTACTTCCTTGGAAAAAACGTCAAAAAACTCAAAAGCCGGCGTCTGAATATCGCGGTATCCATATGAATGAATACGCTCGCCAAGAAGTCTTTCAACTTCAAGCTTCTTTTCTTCTTCATCACCGTATATATCCCTGACGCCTTCCGGCGTATGTACCAGTTTGCTGCTCATATCTGTCAGTACCAATCCTTTCCCATGCTTCTTACTCAACCTGCGAATTTGTATGTGTGCTTTGTACACATTTCTAAAGCACAAATATTGCATAACACATGCAAGCATGTGTAAAAAAATTATTTTTTACACTAATACAACTAATTATATTGTCAAATAACATATTTTGCAAGTATTATGAAACTTAATCCACCCTGTCATCCAAATCCTTCTGTATCATGTCCAGATACGGCACAAGAATTCCATGTTTTTTCGGAAGAACATATTCAGGGTTAAGCTCCTCATAACGGAAGCTTTTTTTCCCTCCGTTCTTAGCTCTGTCCCAGAAAAAGCGCAGCATTTCGTAAGGCAGATAATAGAAAATATCCTTGTGAGTATAATAAATCAGAAAAAAAGCTATCCCTTTCTGCCTCTCAAACTGTTCCATAAACGTTACCTGATGTTCATGGATATTCTGCAAAGAAAAGGTATCCACAGCACATTCTTTAGCATCAAAGCACACGGGAATGCCCTGTACTGCACCGATATAGTCCACGGTACTTTTCTGCTCAAAATAGGCAAGTGTAATATGCCTGCTCTGCTTATCAATATTAATAGGGGTAATCGGAGTCGGAATTTTCTGAATCAGCGCCAGACCGTTTTCCAAGTACTTCTCATTGGTTCGGTTGATTAAATCTTCCAGAGTGGAACCCCGAAGCCCTCTTGAATTCCAAGTAGCCATTATAAATCTGCTCCTTTATGCATCTGTAACTTTATACATCCATAACTTTATTGAAAATCTCCGGCAGCGGTGAAAGAAATTCTCTCCTACTGATATCGGTAAAAGGCTCGTCAAGATACGGAAACACCACCTTATAAGCGTGAAGAAGCTGATGTTTGATACCGTATTGCTTTCGATACTTATCATTCCATTCCCTGTCGCCGTATTTATAATCACCTAACAACGGATGTCCGATACTTGCCAGATGCGCACGAATTTGGTGAGACTTTCCGGTAATCAGCTCGACTTCTATCAAAGTCATATCCTCAAACTGCTTTATGGGGACATATCTTGTCTTTATATAAGATTCTTTTAAATTTAAATTATTGGTCTTAACCCTTTCGTTTCCGTCAACTGCCATACTCTGCGTTTTAGGATAAATCCGTACCTTATTTGTTTTCTCATCTTTTTGCAGATACCCATCAATAACATCTTCTTTTTTAAGGCTTCCTTTTACATATAGTCTGTAAAATTTATGAAGGCTGCGGTCTTTAAGCACATCACCAAGCATCTGGGCTCCGCGCACTGTCTTAGCGCACAGCACCAGACCGCTCGTATTCCTGTCAAGCCTGTTACATGCCGACGGTCGGAACGTCTTAAGCTGAGATTCGGTTATCTGATTATTACTGATCATATAATGTATAAGCCATTCATTCAGCGAAACGTCTTCAGCCGAAGCTTTCTGTGTAAGCAGCCCCGCGGGTTTATCCGCTATCAGCATGTGGTCGTTTTCGTATATGACAGAAATACTTTTAATGAGTCCCGATAGGGCATGTGATACAACATCGCAAGCGGTATTACATGTGGTATCAAATTTTGGATCAAGTATTGGTGTAATATGGTCTTTCTGCGATGTCCCCATAAATTTACAAAGAGTTTCATCCGAAAAATAAACCGATACGACATCTCCCCTGACAAGCTTCTCACTTCCATCCGCTTTTGCATCATTCAACACGATATTCTTTTTTCGAAGCATTTTGTATAAAAATGAGCTTCCTGCTTCGGGAAGGAGCTTACGCAGATATTTATCGAACCGCTGTCCTGCTTCCGTCTCTGTAATTGTCCTTTGATACATAATAAACCCGCTCCATCATTTTAAAGCGAAATGGAATAAAGCGTCTGAATCATGCCATTTCTGTTTTTATTCTCTTCTGCGTCGGATTTTACCAATTGACCTAAACGGTCAATATATTTATCGCAATTATTAAATATTTTAATCGTCATATTCTTATATCCATCCTGCAGAAGCATCTGTTCTATATGCTTCTCTCCTGCGCTACAGTCGCATTTTTCACTTTCCGTATAAGCGCATATCACATTACCCTTTAATACCATATGGCTGATGGGAAAATTCTTCTGATATGATGTAAAATACATATCATAAAAACCGGTCAGCTTATCGTCGTATGGGGATATTTTCTCCCATGCTTCTTTGCTGCATCCCTTCGCGATAAAAAACATTACCATATTTATCGCACTTTTACATGAAGGAAGGCAGCCCAGTACCGCTACCACTGTGAGCAGATTCTTACTGCTTCCTGTTGAATAAATTCCTATTCCGTATACCATAAGAGACAGCGCAAAATAAGCAGCCGTTCTGATTACGGTAAACTTTTTCTGATAATCTATATATCCATAACTGCCTTTTGACACTTTATTTTTCATCTTAATACCCATGCTCCTTTTTCACCCCAGACCTCTCGTCAATACATAAAGTAATTTCATCGGTATACCGTATATTGATACAGATTTTTTCTTTTTACAATCCGTAAGCGCTTTTTTTACAACTTCTTCCGGCTTTGCCATAGTAAGCTTCTTTATAAAACTCATCTGTCCGTACCTTCCGTATGCATGAGCTAAAAACGGCGTCTCCACCGGTCCCGGACATACCACTGTTACCGTAATATCTTTCTTTCTTAATTCTTTACCCAGTGCTTTCCCCAAATAATATACATATGCCTTAGATGCTGCATAAACCGCAAAATTACGCTGCGGAAGAAAAGCGGCTCCTGATGCCGTCTGTATTATCTTACTGCCTCTTCTCATATATGCCAGACAAAATTTGGTTATCTGCGTTAAGGCAAGTACGTTTAAACGTACCATCTGTGCGGTCTCGTCTCTGCTCAGGTTCTCAAAAGCTCCGTATGTTCCTACGCCGGCGCAGTTTATAAGCACCGATATATCCGCATTCTTTATCATTAACAGCTCCGCAAAGCGCGAAAGCTGCACATCATCCGTAATATCCATGGGAACCGCCATGACTACAGGCTTCCGGCATGTCTCACCCACGCTCTTCCCAATCGATTCTTCAATATTTATTACAAGCTCCTCTAATTTTTCCCTTCTTCTTGCTATAAGCCAGATTTCATCGGTTTTATGTAAAATTGGGGCAAGCTGCATGGCAAATTCTCTTCCCATACCGGAGGAAGCCCCTGTAATAATCGCTATGTTCATAAAAATCCCCCTTTTAATTTACTTATTCTTATGACCATTAACTTCTTTATTTCTATTTCTTTTACTATTCATATTTTTTTTACTATTCATATTTCTATTACTATTACTATTACTATTACTATTCTTATCCTTACTTTTACTGCTGCCTTGCATTTTCTTTATTTTTCTTGGCGGAATCAGGCATTTTTTATCAAATCCTATCAAATCCTCTCTGCCCGCTTTTATTAGCGCTTCACGAACCAAATCATAATTATTCGGGTCACGGTATTGAATCAGGGCGCGCTGCATAGCCTTTTCATGGGGATTTCTGCATACATATACCGATTTTCCGCTGATGGGGTCTATTCCGGTATAATACATTACGGCTGATACCGTAGACGGAGTCGGGTAAAAATCCTGCACCTGTTCAGGCCTGCAGCCGGTATCCTTTAAATATTCCGCCAACTCAACCGCTTCTTTTAAAGATGAGCCCGGATGGGATGACATCAGGTATGGCACCAGAAACTGTTCTTTTTTCAGCTTACCGTTTATTCTATCATATTTTCTCACAAACTGCTCATAAACCGCTCGCCCCGGCTTACCCATTTTTGATAATACCGCATCCGAAATATGCTCAGGAGCTACCCTTAACTGCCCGCTGACATGATATTTAAGCAGCTCCGTGAAAAAAGCATCGTCTTTATCAGCAAGCAGATAGTCGAATCTTATTCCCGAACGGATAAATACTTTTTTAACACCGTTCAGGCTGCGCAGCTTACTAAGAAGCGTAAGATAGTCCGAGTGGTCTATATGCAAATTAGAACATGGTTGCGGAAAAAGGCATTGTTTATTCTTACAGACACCATTAGTCATTTGTTTCTCACACGACGGATGACGGAAATTGGCCGTCGGACCGCCTACATCATGGATATAGCCTTTAAAATCGGGATCTTTCGTCATAAGTTCCGCTTCTCTTATCAGTGACTCATGGCTTCTTACCTGCACGATCCTTCCCTGATGAAAAGTAAGCGCACAGAAATTACAGCCTCCAAAACATCCTCTGCTGCTTGTCAGGGAGAATTTAACCTCCGTAATCGCGGGAACACCGCCTTTTTCTTCATAAGACGGATGATAAGTGCGCATATATGGAAGCTCATGTACTTCATCCATTTCTTCCGTCGTCAGCGGCTTCTGCGGCGGATTCTGCACTACATATACCTGATGCGGATATTCTTCTATCAGGCATCTTCCGTTATATGGATCAGTATTTTGGTATTGGATAGCGAAGCTGTCAGCATACAGTTTAGGTGCAGACTTCATTTCTTCATAGGAAGGCAGAACTATTCCGTCATAAATTCCCGAAATATCCCTTGTCTTATATACAGTTCCGGATATAAAGCATATATCCTTAACATCAATGCCGCTTGATAAAGCATCGGCTATTTCCACTATCGACTTTTCACCCATGCCATAGGATATTATATCAGCCTGACTGTCAAGAAGTATGGAACGTCTCAGACTGTCGGACCAGTAATCATAGTGTGCCAGTCTTCTTAAACTTGCCTCTATGCCGCCGATAATAATCGGCACATCTTTGTATGTTTTGCGTATCAGATTGCCGTATACAATAACCGCACGGTCCGGCCGTTTATAAGCCTCTCCTCCCGAAGAATATGCATCGCTTGTCCTGTGCTTCTTAGAAACATAGTAATGGTTTACCATGGAATCCATATTTCCTGCGGAAACCAGAAATCCAAGTCTGGGTCTTCCTAAAATGGCGATACTGCTATCGTCCTTCCAATCAGGCTGCGATATTATTCCCACACTGTAGCCGTGCGATTTCAAAACCCTGCTGATGATTGCATGTCCAAAAGAAGGATGATCTACATATGCGTCACCTATTATATAAACAAAATCAAGCTGCTTAATTCCGGCATTTAGCATATCATCTTCAGATATCGGTAAAAATCCCATTTTCCTATACAAGCTCCCTATAGTCATGAATATAATAATCCGCAAGTTCTCTTTTTTCTTCATCCTGCATGACGGAAGCCTCGTCATATACAGCGCACACCTTCATGCCGGCGGCTTTCCCTGCCATAATACCATGAACGATATCTTCAAACACCAGACAATGCTCCGGCGTAACATTAAGCTCTCCTGCCACAGCCAGATATATATCCGGCGCAGGTTTGCCTTTCAAACCATCCGTACCCGTCATAATACTGTCGAAGTAATTGCCGATCCCATGTACGGCAATGAGATTTTCCACCAGTTCCCTTGAATTACTTGTAGCAATTCCGAGTTTGATATTTTTTTCCATACAGATATTAAGGAAACATAAAGCGCCATCTTTCAGCATGACCTCATTGCTATATTTATCCCATGCCATCCGATTCCAGTCCGCTTTTATCCTCTCAACTTCGTCGGGAAGGTCGAATGTTTCCTTGAAAAAAAACGCCGTCTCGCTGAAATTCTTACCACCAATACGGGAATGTAAATCTTCCGGTGGCTTCATGCCGAACCTTCCGAGATATTCTACGTCTATCTCCTTCCACATCCATGTTGAATCAACTAAAGAACCGTCCAAATCAAAAATAACCGCTTCTATTCCGTCAAGTGACAATTTATCCTTATGCATATCTGTTCATTCCTTTTTCATATACTGAAATTATAACAATCAATCAAGGAGCAGAATATTATGCTGCGGAAAAAATTCGATTCCTTTACTCAGCTGCTCTTCACGCTGCTTGCAATATATCTGACGTATCTTCTTCTGCGCTATCCAGCTCATGCGCTGGAATATGCGTCTACAGGTCTGTTACTCTGGTTTCAGAAAATGATTCCTACTCTGCTTCCTTTCATGATAATATCAGGCGTCATGGTCCGCATGAACCTTACCGAGCGTTTTGCCAGGTTTTTTCATCCGTTATTTCATCTGATCTGGGGTACTTCCCTAAACGGCTCGTATGTAATACTGATGGGCATGCTCTGTGGATTCCCTATGGGGGCAAGAGTCATAGGTGAATTGTGCCACTCAGGCAGATTATCAGAAGAAGAAGGCGCTTTTTTGCTTGCTTTCTGCAACAATATAGGTCCTATATATTTTATCAGCTTCGTTATGAGTACACTCTCTTTATACGGTAATTATATTCCATTCCTCATAATGTACGGTGTTCCGCTATCCTATGGCTTTTTATTACGTCTTGTAAGAAACCTTCGCTCTATTAAAAAAGCATCACCCCGGACTTTATTTCAAGCAGCTTCAGTCCGTACTGCCCATGGTCTGAATATTAGTAATGCAGCGTCATTATCTTCATACAAAAGGCCTTCGCTTCTTTCGGCTGTTGATGATTCCGTAATCTCAGGATTAATCGGTATCGGCAAGCTCGGCGGATATATGGTTCTTTTCAATCTACTCAATATTATACTGCTTCCATTTTCCTCTTTGCCGGAAAATTTTCTGTCGTTTTGCAACTGTATGCTTGAAATCACAAGCGGTATAAGCCGCACCGGAATCAAAGACCTATATATGATTCTTATTCTGCTTCCTTTCGGCGGACTCTCCTGTATGGCGCAGACTTACAGCATGGTCAAAAACACCAGGCTTTCAGTTTCGGATTATTTTATACATAAATGTATACAGACGGCTATAACAGCGGCTATATACATTTTCCTGTTTTATTTCAACACCGTCTCCGTTTATATCCCCTGAGAATTAAGACCATTGAAAATACCATGGCAAGAACCAGGAATACACATACCAATGATACCTTGAGGAAATAGGATATCGTAATCGGTTGGTCTTTAGTCTCCAAACTGTCGATGTCATATGTAATATCAATATATTCATCCTTCGAAACAACATTGCCGGTGGTTACTTCGGAAACATCTCCCTCACTCACAGTATTGCCCACGTTGCCTGCATTACCTGCCGGCTCTATATTTCCTGTACTTTCTGCGTTTTCCGTATTTTCTGCATTCTCCGTGTCTTCGCCATTTTCTAAGTCCCCGCCATCTTCATCAACCGGCTCTTCTTCCCCATAGGCTACGGATGTCAGGTATAATGTATTGCTCGTAGTGTATAAGTCATATCCGTTATATGCATTGACCGCAATCTGAGGGGCTATGCCTGAAGGCACATTAATCGTAAAATCAAAAGTATCCTTTGTTTTATCAGGCCATCTTTGCAGTTCGGAGAATGTCTGACCTCCGTCATAACTATATGTATAATAAAGCATTCCACTGTCATAGTCGGCGGCGGAAAGTCTGATTGTAACATCGCCGTTTTCCGTATTCTGTTCCACCAGTTCTATTACACTCACATCCGGCTCCGTAGAATCCGGCTTCATTACCTGCGACGGCACGCTCACCGAAATATTCTGATATCCGCTGTAATCCTTTCCAAGGCTTGGAGAACGCAGTCCGTAATATCTTGCCACTGCCTCTGCGTCAAGACGTCCGAAGGCTTCCAGCTTAGCTTTATGGTCATAAAACGGTTTGTCATTTTCCTGATCAAGATGGCAGTGTTCAATCAGTGCGCAAGGCATACCGTACTCTGTGGAATGGCGTATTATACCATAATAATCAACCCCATCCTCATTCAGCCTTGTCTTAATCCCGCGCGAATACAGTCCCATTTCCTGCAGCAGCCCTATTTCTATGGCAGCAAAAGTATATCCCCTGCTGTATTGCTCGCCAAAAGCAGAAATCCATGTTTCTGCACCAAACAGCGTATGATTTGCAGATAAGTTATAGTGCAGACAAAATAAAAAATCCGCATTAACGCTTGCAGCAAAATCACACCGTTCCTGCAAAGAAAGCTCTGTGTCGCCTGTTCTGGTAAGATATACGGTAATCCCCTCATACTTCTCGAGTTCTTCCTTCATCGCCATTGCGGTTATAAGGGTCATTTCTTTTTCCGTATAGTCTTCATACTGTCCACCCAGATTTCCGCCGCCATGCCCCGGATCAATCACAATGATGACAGGTTTGGTTTCTTCAGCAAAAACCGTGTTGCAGCCTAATTCTAGCTGCCCGAATATATCCGTAAATATAAATATTATTACAAATGCTATGAAAAACAACGGGCAACACGCTCCGCGAATTGCCCTTATGTTAAATAAGCCGGCTTCCGTGCGAAACCAGCTTATTATGAACTTTTTACTCATATCAATTGCTCCCCTGAACCAAATCCAGATTAACTGACTCTTCGGCTTTATCATTATATTCTAAGGGATTCATCATCTCTTCTACCTGCTGAGGTATCAATTCCGCGCGATTCGCTTTTACTACCTCATTATAATCGTTAATCGTATTAAAAAAACTGTCATAATGCGCTGTCGTAGCGCTTAAAGCATTGGTCATCAAATTTTCAAGATTCGCAAGCATTTCATCCAGATAATTTACAGCAGCAGCTCTTACGCCATTAGCCTCCAGCGTTGCATTATCCAGAATTTCCTGAGCCTGATGTGTTGCAAGCGTAACTACCTCATTTGCCTGCGCGTAAGCCTGCTGCATGATTTCATGCTCGCTGATCAGCTCATTGGTATGTACGGTAGCTTCATTAATCAAAGCTTCCGCCTTAGCGCGCGCATCATTTAAGATTGCTTCCTTATTGGTAAGCATTTTCTGATAATATTTAATCTCTTCCGGAGTTTTCATCCGAAGCTCACGCAGAAGCTCATCAATCTCTTCCTTATTCACGATAATATTCGTCTTAGAAAGAGGCTGGTACCTGCAACCGTCAATATAATCTTCAATCTCATCAATTAATTGTTCGATTTTACTGCTCATTACTACTCCTATCTTGTGTGGCCATATTTTTCATAAATCAATTTTCCTACAAAATCCGGAACACATTGCGAAATGTCTCCGTTAAAACTGGCAATCTCTTTGACGCTTGAGGAGCTTAAATAGGCATATTCAAGGCTTGTAGTTAAGAACATCGTATCTAAATCCCCACCTGAAAGCTTCCTGTTAGTCTGTGCAATCTGCAGTTCATATTCAAAATCTGTGATTGCACGCAACCCTCTGATTGCTACATGTACCCCTTTTCGCTTCGCATAATCAATTAAAAGACCGCTGAAAGAATCTACCTTTACATTCGGAATATCTTTAGTCGCCTCTACTAACATTCTAACACGTTCTTCCACAGAAAACAATGGAGTCTTTACATTATTGTTCAACACACTGACTATTAATTCATCGAATATTTCCGACGCTCTTCTGATAACATCCAGATGTCCATATGTAACAGGGTCAAAACTGCCGGGGTAAATTGCTGATTTCATATCTATCTCCCTTTATATTATATCAATTTGCCAAAAAAGTCTTTATTTATTTTAAAAAAAAACAAAAATTATTCGTATTTTTTTAAAAACACATGTTTGTTTGTCTTATAACATTTTTCTTTAATGATTTCATAGCCCAATGACTGAACATATGAAAAATCGTTTTCAAGAAGCGCCTCTATCACAATTAATGTATTTTCCGTAACATAAGGCATGTCTGTTAAGCGCTCCAAAACCCTTTCCTCATATCCCTGTCCATATGGCGGATCCATAAAAATGACATCTGCTTCCTTTTCGTGTATGCCTCCTATGGCAACAAGGGCATCCTGTTTAAGTACCGTAGCATTTTCCGTAAATCTTGTAAATTTCAGATTGTCCAGAATACAGGCAATGGCATCTTTATGAAGCTCGACAAAATATGCCCTCTCTGCTCCCCTGCTCAGCGCTTCAATGCCTATGCCGCCGCTTCCACTGAATAAATCAATAAAAACCGCTCCCTGCAAATATGGCTGCAACATATTAAACAGAGTCTCTTTAATACGGTCTGTAGTCGGTCTGGTATTAGGTCCCTCAGGTGTTTTCAATTTAAGGCTTCTTGCCCTGCCCGCTATTACTCGCATAGATATACCCCTTATGCGCTTTAGTGCACATACCAATCAATAGTTCTTGACAATAGAATCCTTCCTTGGATTCTATTGTATTAAAGTTTACTTTCAAACTTCTATTTCTCAAACGCGTATTTTTGTTCCCTTACTGTCCCTGCTTCCAAGTTTAAGCTTATTTAGCTCAACTGTTTTGCTATGATACTCTATAGAAGTATCGTCAGTATTACGCGTATAATATACCTCTTCCAGATTATCGCCTGCCCCCAGCTTCATTCCACGTACTCCTATGGCGCCTTTCTTCTTCTCAGGAATCTCAGCAATGGGGAATCTTAAGAAAAATCCGTCTTTTGACTGTAATATGATATTACTTTGTTCTTTAAGCGCAACAACGCTTACCACTTCATCTCCGTCCGCAAGCTTTGTAGCCGCCACGGTTCTTTTCGCCACATCAAATTCCCCGCCGTCAACGACCTTCAGCATTGCATATTTCGTTGCAAATATAATCCTGTAAAGGTTCAAATCGGTCTGGCTTGCCACATAAATAACACTTTCTTTAGACGAATCATAATTACTGATATTATCAATCGGCACTCCCTTGTCTCTCAGCTTACCAAACGGAATGTCTGATACCTTAATCGTATGAAGCTGTCCCATATTTGTGAACAGGCAGACTTTTCCTGTATTTTTGCATTGGAATACATACTTGTTTTCGGAAATAACTGCATCTTTATTTCTCTCGTATGTCTGCATATCAATGGTTCTGGCATATCCGAATCTGTCCATCATGAATATAATGTCCATCTCCTCAGCCTTTTTCTCTATATAAACAGCTTCTTCGGCATTGGTGATTTCCGTTCTGCGCTTTCTGCCGTAAGCATCCTTAATAGCGTCAAGCTCATTGATAATGACCTGCGCCATGGAATCACGCCTTGCCAGAATATCTTCATAGCGGTAGATATTTGCCATCGTATCCTCATGCTCGTTTATAAGCGCCTCAAGCTCAAGTCCGATCAGCTTATATAAACGCATTTCCAAAATGGCGTTTGCCTGCTTCTCCGAAAACATAAGCTGGGCTGCCATGATTTTAGACTCTTTAGACTTAAACTTGATGCCGTCAGTTTTTCCTTCGACAAGACATGCCTTCGCCATATTCCTGTCCCTTGAACCACGAAGAATCTCTATAATTAAATCTATGACATTGCAGGCTTTTATCAGCCCTTCCTGAATCTCTTTTTTCTCCAGTTCTTTCTCTAACAGGTTCTTATACTTTCTGGTAGTCACTTCGAACTGGAAATCCACACTTGCCTTGATTACCTGCTTAAGCCCCATTGTTTCCGGCCTGCCGTTTGCAATCGCCAGCATATTTACGCCAAAAGTATCTTCAAGTCTCGTCTTTTTATAAAGCAGATTCTTGAAATTCTCTACGTCGGTATCCTTGCGCAGTTCAATTACTATGCGGATACCTTCTTTTGATGACTGATTTGTAATATCCACTATATCCTGTGTCTTCTTTGTTTCTGCTAATGCCGCAACATCCATCAGGAATTTACCTATATTGACGCCTATCATCGTATATGGGATTTCCGTAATAACCAGATTTATATGCCCGCCTTTTGCCTTCTCCACTTCCACTTTACCGCGGATTTTGATTTTACCCATTCCTGTCTCGTATATTTCCAACAGGTCATCCTTATTAACGACGATTCCTCCTGTCGGGAAATCAGGTCCCTTTACATAGCGCATCAGTTCCTTAGTGGTAATATTCTCATTCTGCATATAGGCTTTTGCTGCATTGACCACTTCAGTCAAATTGTGCGGTGGTATATTTGTAGCCATTCCGACTGCGATACCTTCCGAACCGTTTATCAGCAGATTAGGAATTTTAACAGGCAGTACGCTTGGTTCTTTCTCCGTTTCATCAAAGTTGGGCTGAAAATCCACCACATCCTTATCCAAATCGGCAAGAAAAGCTTCCTGGGTAATCTTTTCAAGTCTTGCCTCCGTATAACGCATGGCAGCGGCACCGTCACCCTCGATATTTCCGAAGTTTCCGTGTCCGTCAATAAGCGGCAGACCTTTTTTAAAGTCCTGCGTCATAACCACCAGCGCATCATAGATAGAACTGTCGCCGTGCGGATGATACTTACCCATGGTATCACCGACTATACGCGCCGATTTACGATATGGTCTGTCATAGCGGATTCCAAGCTCATACATATCATAGAGAGTCCTGCGCTGTACGGGCTTAAGCCCGTCTCTCACATCCGGCAGCGCTCTTGCGATAATAACGCTCATAGCATAATCTATAAAGGATTTCTGCATAACGTCGGAGTATTCCGTTTTAATGATTCTGTTATCTTCCATTTGTATACGACCTTCCTAAAACATCTTCTGCCAGGCTTTAACTTAAATATTGTGATATCTTATCAGACATCAAGCTCTGCCTCCTGTGCGTGCTTATATATAAACTCCTTACGCGGCGGCACTTCCGTTCCCATGAGCATTTCCGTCATTTCTGACGCCATACGGGCATCTTCTATCTCCACAAGTTTTAACATTCTGGTTTCAGGGTCTAATGTAGTCTCCCAGAGCTGTTGTGCATCCATCTCACCTAAACCTTTATAGCGCTGCAGCGTAAAGGGTCCCTTGTGGCTCTTACGGTATTTTTCCAATGCCTTATCATCATAAAGATATTCTTCTTTTCCTTTGGATGGCATCGCCTTATACAGAGGCGGCATCGCAATATAAATATGCCCTTCATATATAAGCTCCGGCATGAACCTATAAAATAAAGTCAGCAACAGATTGGAAATATGCGCACCGTCCACATCGGCATCAGCCATTATGATAATCTTATCATAGCGCAGCTTGGAGATATCAAAATCGTTTCCATATCCTTCCGAAAATCCGCAGCCAAATGCATATATCATTGTTTTAATCTCTGCATTTGCAAGCACCTTATCAATACTCGCCTTCTCTACATTCAGGATTTTACCGCGAATCGGAAGAATCGCCTGAAACATACGGTTCCTTGCGGTTTTGGCGCTGCCCCCCGCAGAATCACCCTCAACGATAAAGATTTCGCATTTAGAAGGGTCCCTGGACTCACAGTTTGCAAGCTTTCCGTTGGAATCAAAGGAAAACTTCTGCTTTGTCAGCATATTGGTTTTGGCTTTTTCTTCCGCCTTACGAATCTTTGCAGCCTTCTCGGCACAGCCGATAATACTTTTTAAAGCTTCAAGATTTCTGTCAAAATATCTGACGATTTCATCACCCGCCACTTTGCTGACTACTTTGGCGGCATCCTGATTATCTAACTTCGTCTTGGTCTGCCCTTCAAATCTGGGATCCGGATGCTTAATAGACACGACTGCCGTCATTCCGTTTCTTACATCAGCACCGGTGAAATTAATATCCTTTTCTTTAAGGATGTTAAGTTCTCTCGCATAGTTATTGACTATGTTGGTAAACGCAGTTTTAAAGCCCGTCAGATGGGTTCCGCCCTCTGCGTTATATATATTATTACAAAAGCCAAGTACATTTTCATGAAATTCATTGACATACTGAAAAGCAACCTCTACAGTGATGCCTTCTGATTCTCCCTGGACATAAACGACCTCGCTGATCGTTTCTTTGGTTTTGTTCATATCCTTAATAAAGCCGACAATACCTTCCGGTTCATGATACTCAATGCATTCCGGCTCTTCTTTTCTTTTATCTTCAAATACGATTGTCAGATTTGGATTTAAGTATGCGGTCTCGTGCAGACGGCTCTTGACATCGTCTTCTTTAAATCTCGTTTTGTCAAAAATAGTATCATCAGGCAGAAACGTTATCTTGGTTCCGGTTTCCTTTGTCTTTCCAATCACGGGAAGCAATCCGTTCTTTAAATCCATCGCGGGAATGCCGCGCTCATATTTGTCCTCATAGATACAGCCGCCGGTTTTTACCTGAACATGCAGCCATGTTGACAACGCATTGACAACCGATGAGCCTACGCCATGCAGACCGCCGCTGGTCTTATATGCTTCATTATCAAATTTACCGCCGGCATGGAGGGTCGTAAATACAAGACGCTCGGCGCTTATTCCCTTTTCATGCATACCTACGGGAATACCACGTCCGTTATCCTCCACGGTAGCAGAACCGTCAGCCTCCAAAGTAACCCGGATTGTATCACAATAACCCGCCAGATGCTCATCTACCGCATTATCTACTATTTCATATATCAAATGATTCAGACCTTTAGTAGAAACGCTTCCGATATACATACCCGGTCTGACTCTGACCGCTTCCAAACCTTCCAGAACCGTAATGCTCGAAGCGTCATATTTGATTTCTTTTGCCATTTTAATCCCTCATTTTCCAGTATATAACATTCTTGAACATTTTATCATAGGAATCTGAAAATTGTAAAGAGTGAATGTATGAATGAATTATTGCCCTATTGCCAACTGTCATCAAAAGTTATTCATATATGTACTCACACCAATAATCTATGATTCCATCACTGTTATAATCTACCTCTTTCGTCCTGTTTCCCTGATCGTCATAGTCGTATTCATTCCACATATAGAAGGTTCCGTCGCCATGATATTCCGGTGCTTTTGTTAGTTTTCCATTCCTGTTATAAATGTAATCTTTCCACCATGATACAGTTCCGTCTTTGTTATAACCGGTTTCCTTCGTCAGCTTCCCCTCACTGTCATAACTGCATTCTTTGCAAACCCATATAGTTCCGTCACCATGATAGGAAGTATATTTCATCAGATTTCCCTGACTGTCATAACTCCACTCATCCCACGAACTCATGGTTCCGTCATTATCATAGAATGCTTCCTTCGTCTGGTTTCCCATACTGTCATAGCGATACTCACGCCAATACCTCAGGCTGCCGTCACTGTCATAAAAAACTATCTTTATCAGGTTGCCTTGTATGTCGAAAATGCGCTCAATTGACTCAGTTATGACTCCGTCTCTGTCATAAAAGACCGACTTTAGCGCATTACCATTACTGTCATAAATATCTTCAATCCAGCTATGTGGCTCTCCTCTAAAGTCATAACTGACATATTTAACCTCATTTCCCTGACTGTCATAAATATGCGCAGACTTGGCCGATATATATCCGTAATCATCATATTCAATTACCTTTTTCACTGTATACCCGGCTACTATATACTCGTCTGCATATTCAGCTGCTTCTTCACGTGACTGTGCAATTAACCGTTCTATTATTATTTCACAATATCCCTTAACTTCAAGAAATGAAGCATACCTTTCATCATTCTCCGGAATCTCAAGAACGGGAACAAACGTTTCATCATTCTCCGGGTTCTCAAAAACAGAAGCAGATTCTTCTTCATTCTTCGAATTCTCAAATACGGAAGCAGATGCTTCTTCTAATATATATATCACCGCCTCCGATGATATATCCATAACAAAAGAGCCGCTTCCACTGCCGGACACCGGCAATGCATCATACACGTAAGCATTCTTTCCATCCTTATTTATTGCATTCAGTAACAAAATGCCGCTGACCAAAGCCGCCACAAGAAGCACGGTCACAAACACAGGCTTTTTATTCTTCATATTATTTTTCTCCCTCATTTACATGTGTAAAATCAATCAGGCAAAGCCTCATACAGATATTCCCTCCCTCGTTTACCAATCCGGTCAATAAGTTTCATGCTATACAAAATATGAAGAGTTATCTGTGCAAGCTCGTAATGAATATGTGCGGCTTTCGCAAATTCTTTTACCGTAAATGCATTTTCAAGTTCTATAGGAATTACCTGAATGAAATCCTCCTTCCGTTCAATGCGGATTTCATCATGTAATTCAAGCGGCATCCTGTCATAGCGTGTCCCTCTTTTTTTCCACGCCTTGTCTCTTGCGTCACGCAGTCTGTATTCATCCATATCAATCAGCGGAAATGAAAAAGAAAGATTGGGGTGTGTTAAGTATTTTTTTATTTTATATAATTCCGGAAACGCACTGTAAATACTGCCTGTTATCGGGGACTTACGTCTTGGAGAAAGCTCCCCGCTCTGCTTATCCATCCACACGAGCCACCGGCTGTGCGGAATCGGAAATACCACCATAACCTGATATAATGGCAGGAATGCTTCCAGCTTATCCCGCAGACGGTTAAAATTCCCGTTCTGAATCTCTATAATACGGCTTCCTGTATAAATATCCGCAATATATCCTTCAATCGGTACTTCGTGATAATCAGCATTCGGTTCATAATACAATTTCATAACCGCGTGTACCGTTTTTTCCTGTAAAGTACCAAAACCATGCCTGTCATGTTGTCCAAGCAGCACTTTAATCTTCGCCTGTTCAAATGCCTCTTTATCCATTTGTATTTCTCCATTTTTTTATTTACTTTATCATCATTATACTTTATAATATTGTTAGGATTATTTTTTAATTCAATTTTACTAAATGCATATTACGATTAGCAGTCTTTTTAACGCGAATCTTTGTGTAATTAACTAAAGGGATTTTAGACAAAAAATGAAAATATTTTCTAATATTAAACAATACATAAGTAACAACATTTCAAATGACCGATTCAAGTATGGTATTATGATATATGCCATTACATCAGTACACGTATTTCTTATACTGCTTTTTATTTTACTACATGTATTTCCGCTTGTCATCTTTAATATTGCCAGCGTAATTATTTACTTACGCTGTGCGAGTTTAGTCAAAATTGAGTCAAGTGACAATCTTATCAAAATTTTCTACACTATTTACTGGGAAATCATTGCACATTCATTTGTAGCTACAATCTGCGTCGGATGGCGTTTCGGATTTGCACAGTATATTATCGGACTTGTCCCTTTTGGTTATTATATATGCGTAACCATAATGAAAAAAAGAAATAAATATCTTATTGCCTCCATACTTGGGGTAATTGCTTTTCTTTCTTTTATCGGCTGCCGCACAATTTCTGCTTTTGCAGGTACTCTCTGGCAGCTGCATGTATCAACAGGAGTTGAGCTTTTTATTTATATTTTTAATGCAATGTGCAATTTCGTATTCCTGTTTATGGTTACTCTTATTTTCATTATGGATATGCAGATATCAGCCAATCAACTGTCTGTCCAGAATACCAGACTGGATAAAATGGCGAGTGTTGACCCACTGACAGGCTTATTGAACCGACGCAGTATGCAGGCGGTTTTCGATCAGGCAATAGAAACCGAAGAACCTTTCTGTCTGTTTATGTGTGATATAGATAACTTCAAGAAATGCAATGACAACTATGGACATGACTTCGGCGATTTGGTATTAAAAGAAATTACACATATTATTCACGAACTGTCACAAGCGCATGGATATGTCTGCCGTTGGGGGGGCGAAGAAATACTTGTTCTTAGCAATGAATTGTTAGACCCGACCTGCAAGATTGCAGAAAATATCAGAAGCGATATTGAAAAGCATGATTTTATTTACAACGGACAAATAATCCACTGCACTATTACCATTGGAGTTGCCGCGCATAAGCAGGGCAATACCATTGCAGATACGATTATGCATGCCGATAACAGATTATACTATGGTAAGAAGAACGGTAAAAACAGGGTTGTAACTCCATATGATTCAGCGTAAGCGCATATGGAGTTTCTAAGGAGTCCTTCTATAACTTTTTCGTATTCCTGTCTCCTCGCAGAATCCTCTCCCTGTCAGATGCATTTATCTCTACCATTTTTCCATTCCTGTCATAATATGTCAGAAGAGTTGAGTTCATAGCGACCGTCTTTTTTCCGTTATCAGTAAGTAAGCTTATAACCTGATTTAAGTCTCCTTTTCGCAGATAAGGCTGTATTTCGCGGTCCAGCCGTTCCTCGTTCATTTTCTGAGCCGCAGCCGTATCCTGCTCTGTCGCTTCATACATAGTATGATCTTCTGCCGATTTCAGCTGTTCCGCGAAAATTTCAGCAGCCTCCGCTGAAGTCATGGATTCGGCAATTTTCTCAGAATCTTCGGTATCCACAGTTTCATTAGTCTTATCAGGCTCATTCCATATTTTATAAAAGAAATCCTTAACCGCAGAAATTGCTGTAGTAACTATTTCCCTCAGCAGGTCAATAATCGACTGTCCGCTTGCAGATGCCTGTGCTTTAGCTGTTCCTGCAGTCTTCAGTCTGTCTACAGACGAATTTTTACCATTGTTTGAAAGCTCCAGTCTGACTCCGCTTTGTTCATCAAGCTGTTTGCGCTCTTTCTCAGGCTTATCCGTCTTATCTTTTTTTTCACTGTCCTGCGTCTGCAATTCGTCCTGATTATAATTCAGGCTGAATTTTTCATCGGTATTAGGAATATTTACGTTTTTTGTCGTTGGATACGTATTATAATAGTTATTTTCGTCGATTCTATTGACCATTACCTGACTCCAATGCCTTTCCTGCATTTCATGCAATCCGTGCCATTACAACCGTTATTTCTGATTAATGTAATTAACCAATCCTTCCGCATCGATAATCTTCTGCATGAATTCGGGGAATGCCTGCCCTTTATATTTGGTCTGCTTCGTAACATCAGTAATGACGCCTGTATCGAAATTTACTTCCACACAGTCTCCTGCTTCTATATTCTTTGCCGCTTCCGGGCATTCTATAATCGGAAGACCGATATTGATAGCATTACGGTAAAAAATTCTCGCAAAGGTTTCAGCAATGACACAGCTTACTCCCGCTGCTTTAATTGCAATAGGCGCATGCTCTCTTGATGAACCGCAGCCGAAATTCTTGGTTGCCACCATGATATCGCCTTTCTGTACTTTATTAATAAAATCTTTATCGATATCTTCCATACAGTGCGCCGCTAATTCCGCCGGGTCTGATGAATTCAGGTAACGTGCCGGAATTATAACGTCCGTATCAACATTATCACCATATTTAAAAACAGTTCCTTTTGCTTCTTTCATTTCTATACCTCCAAGTCTGTAGAGCCGTACTGACTCTGATTCTTCTTTCTTATATTTCTCTTAGCATTTATCCAATCAAAGTCTGCATGGACAGGAAATCTTACCTGCAACCGCACTGGCTGCCGCTACTGCAGGACTTGCCAGATAAATTTCAGAATCCACATGTCCCATTCGGCCTACAAAATTACGATTCGTAGTAGACACGCAGCGTTCTCCTGCCGCCAGAATTCCCATATATCCGCCCAGACACGGTCCGCAGGTCGGAGTGCTGACAATTGCTCCTGCTTCTATGAATACTTTTAACAGTCCTTCTTCCATCGCCTGCATATAAATCGCCTGTGTGGCAGGAATAACGATACATCTCATACCCTTTGCGACATGCCTGCCCTTCAGGACCTCTGCAGCAATCCGCAAATCATCCAGCCTTCCGTTGGTACATGAACCGATTACAACCTGATCGATTCTGATATCCTCTTTGATTTCGTCGATAGTCTTCGTATTTTCCGGCAAATGTGGAAAAGCGATTGTATGCCTAAGAGTACTTAAATCAATCGTATATTCCTCATCATAAACAGCATCCTCATCAGCCTCATAAACAGTATAAGCTTTATTAGAATGCTCTTTCATATATGCAACTGCCAGCTCATCTACAGGGAAAATTCCGTTTTTGCCTCCCGCTTCAATCGCCATATTAGCTATCGTAAAACGGTCGTCCATTGTCAGGTTCTTTATGCCTTCTCCTACGAATTCCATAGATTTATACAATGCGCCGTCCACGCCGATCATGCCGATTATATGTAAAATTACGTCTTTACCGCTTACCCATTTCTCCGGCTTGCCTACGATATTGAATTTGATTGCGGAAGGCACCTTAAACCATGCCTTTCCCGTTGCCATGCCGGCTGCCATGTCAGTACTTCCGACACCCGTGGAGAATGCGCCCAAAGCTCCATAAGTACAGGTATGCGAGTCCGCGCCGATAATAACGTCTCCCGCTACGGTCAGGCCTTTTTCCGGAAGTAGCGCATGCTCTATTCCCATCTCGCCTACTTCAAAATAATTGGTAATCTCGTTGCGGTAAGCAAATTCTCTGACGCATTTACAATGTTCTGCTGATTTAATATCCTTATTAGGTACGAAATGATCAGGTACAAGCGCAATCTTATCTTTATCAAAAACGCCGTCTACCTTCATTTTTTCCATTTCCTTAATGGCAACCGGGCTGGTTATATCGTTGCCAAGTACTAAGTCTAAGTCTGCTTCAATCAACTGTCCGGCTTCCACCTTATCAAGTCCGGCATGTGCCGCCAGTATCTTCTGGGTCATTGTCATTCCCATCGTAATGTCCTCCTATTTTAAGCTTGTTTTATTATTGTAACATAGGATACAAAATTTTGCAAAAAGAACAAAGTCAGAATGAAATACAAAACAAAATCGGCACATTCTTACCAATTTATTGTATTTTTTGACACAGCCCCACATATATGTTAAAATCAGCTTAATCAACAACCCTGCCGCAGACATATCCTGTTGGTTTATTGCTTGTGGGGCTTGAAACGAGAATGGAGAAAATATCGTTGAATAATCTGAAAAAAAACAAACTTTTATATTTGCTGCTTATCCCTTTCTGTATCACCCTGCTCACCGGATGCGGCACCGAATTTTCGGAAAGTGATCTTGAATTTAAAGAGCTGGCCCATGAATCCCAATTGAGCGGTTCCACGATTACCATGATGGCATCGTCAGATTGGGTGACAGATGAGGAAATGCAGTTGGGGTCAAATTTTGAAGCCGCGACAGGTATTCAGGTAGTCTACGATTTATATCCCGATAATGTCTATCTGGACACGCTTTTTACTAAATTAAGCAGCGATAATCCTCCGGATATCTTTATGACGCAGTCCGGATTAGCCATTAAAAACACTTATCAGCTTGACAAATACTCTGTTGACCTTTCAGACGAGCCCTGGATGACGGTCTATGATACTTTCTCGGCTATAGAAACATCGATTGGCGGTCGTAATTACGGAATGTCCTACTTTGACAATACGACTGATTACTATATGATCTACAACAAGAAGCTGCTGAGCAACGCGGGGGTTACAGAAGTCCCGACCACATATGACGCCTTTGTCACCATGTGTCAAAACGTTACAGGCACTGGTGTGATACCTATTTACGAGCCAATGGCTGACGGATGGCACCAGACAATGCTATTTGCTGAGACAGGCCAGTTTCTTGACAAAAGAGAGCCGGGAATCATTGAAAAATTAAACGACAATACAGTCACATTTGCAGAGCTTGAATCAATGAAGCTTGCTCTGGAGCAGATACAAAATCTGGCGCTTAAAGGATACATGGGCAAAAATTTTGCAACAGACACTTATGACAATGCGTTTGGATATATGGCAAACGGCGAATATGCGATGTGTATGTTAAGGCCCGGGATGATCAATTCCATTATATCCAGCGAAATGAACAAAGGGTTCGATAAAGAGGATTTTGGCATCATGCTGCTGCCCATATGCGACAATCAGATACTCAATGTCCACCCTACCGGACCGTCAAAATTCATATGCAACGCATCCCCGAATATCGATGCCGCTAAATTATATTTACAATATATCGCAACAAAGGACAACATACAATATGTGATTGACAATGCCCACAGCATAAACAATCTTCCTTTTGATCTGGGGCAAGTCAGCAGCCATGATGAAGTGACAATGGAATTCCTTAACAGGTATAGCGATGATGCGTCAGGTCCGGTTCTTCAGGACGTGGTTACATATTTCAATGAACAATGGGGTGAAATCTCCGATGATATTCTCAAAATGTGCGAAGGAACAATGTCTCCCGATGATGTTCTAAAACAGATTGACGCAAGGCGGGCTTCTCTTGCAAAAACAGCAAATGACCCTGCATGGAACTAAAAATCGAGTTGCTCACGCACTCGATTTTTAGAAAAGAGTATGCCTCTGCGGCAAACTCGCTGCATCCTCATTGGAATGATTTATTATCACAAATACTTCGCCTCAAAGTCCGTTACGGACATAGGCTTTGAAAAATAATAACCCTGATAGATATCACAGCCCACTCCCTTAAGGAATTCCAACTGATCTTCTGTCTCCACGCCTTCCGCAATGGTTTTCATTTTAAGTTCTCCCGACAAATCCACAATACTTTTCAGGATGGCATGGCTTCGCTCTGCATTTTCCGTATTCCCTAAAAACTTCATGTCAATTTTAAGCACATTCACACAGACATCTTTCAGCATATTAAAGGAGGAATATGCGCTCCCGAAATCATCCATCTCGACCTCGAATCCAGCCTTCTGCAGTTTCTCAACAAGATGCACATGCTGCTCCAAATCATTGATAATCGCTGATTCCGTGATTTCCAGCTTTAAGTTCTTAGCATCAATACCGTACTCTTTCACAAGCGATACATAATGCTCATAAATATCGATGGCATAAAGATCCCTTGCCGAGATATTGACGGATATATGAAGGTCGTCCCTGCCCTTTTCCTTCCATTCCTTCAGTTTCTCACAGGCCTGCCTCCAAATACATATATCCAACTCCGTGATTCTGCCGTTCATTTCAAAAAAAGGAATAAATTGTGCCGGAGGAATCAAGCCGTCCTCTCTGTGCACCCATCTTGCCAAAGCCTCAGCTCCGATCACCTTACCGTCTTTGTCAACCTGCGGCTGCAGGTATATCTGTATTTCCCCATGTTCAATTGCCTTACTCAGCTCGGCATTATAACGTTCCTTAAGCCGCGATTCCTTCAGGATGCTCTCGTCAAACCACAGAATCCGCCTCCCATAATCACCCTTAATCGTGTCACAGGCCATGGAAGCCTTGTTGCAAATTGTAAACATATCCTGAGACGGCTCTGTTATCTCATACACACCGGCCTTTACGTTCAAACTAAAGTTATTGGTGCTGTACAATTTCGCCACCTTATCTATCGAATCCAGAAACTGATGCGGGTCAAAAGCCTCCCTCGGCATGATTATGTAAAAATCCGATTCCCCGATTCTGCCATATCTGCAATTCGGTATATGAACCAACCCTGTCTTTAAAGCCTCCGCCGTCCGAATCAGATAGTCATCATATTTTTCCTGACCAAAAAGTTCCTTGAAAACCCTGAACTTTTCAACACTTGAACAGGTCATGACAAAGACAGTATCAGGGTGTTCCTCAAGCAGTTTCCTTGTTACTTCATGAAAATGCGCCTCATTATAAATGCCGGTGAGCTCGTCAAAATTGGCGCGGCGAACCATTTCCCTATAATTATTTATGGATTCGGTGACATTTCTAATCCAATAAACACTTCCGATTAACTTGCCGTCTTCATTAAGCGCCCTATGCTGAATCTCGTAATAGTATGTACCGTCATCGCGTACAACCGACATCACCCGTCCATCCCATGCATTCTCCACATTGGTCCCGGAGATTACTTTGGACCAATACATCTCCTCATCACCTATTCCCTGCATTCCCTTAAGCCCTACCGCATCGCTGTATCCTGCGGTCACAAATTGAAGCTGATGCTCGTCGTCATATAACACGATGCCATCATTCAATTTATCGGCCACAAACTGCATCGCCCTCTGATTCAGCTTTCTGGGTGCATAATACACTGCCATATACACAACCACCATTTCGCAAAATGCGAAACAGAGCACCTGCACCAGATTGGGCTGATGCCTAATCTGTGAACCCACACAGACAACCGACATCACCGCAATTATTATCGCAACGCCCGAATACTTAAGCCGATATATTCTGGCGCTTTGGGTCGCTGCGATTATAAGCACGACCACCGCTCCGATTAAGGAAATACCACTCACTGCGGCATATGCATAGAGGAAGGAAAATCCTCTGGAAACCCAGTATATATGGTCATACCACTTGACATGTGTAATTGTAAAAAATCTTTCGGAAAACATGCCCCAGATTAAGGCTGCCGACTCTGTCACCACAATCCAAAACAAAGGCGATTTATAAACTTTAAATAATTTATATCCTGAGTAGCTGACAGAAAACCTGAAAATCATCATTGAATACCATGCGAAGACAATGTAGAAAAATGTAAATGCATAATACGCAATATGTCTGTTCTTTGTAAGTAATATAACCATCTCAGGAACAATAATCCCTGCCACCCCAAATACCATATTTATAAGATGCCTTATGATATCCGTACTCCTCATATCACGGAGTTTAAAAATCACAATGCTGTTAATTACTAATAAAACAAACAAAAAACCTGTAATTATGATCTGCACTTACTCACTTCCTTCCATGAACTAACCGTCCTTCTGCAAGCATATCCAACCGGCTCATTGCTTACAGGGATAAAATATGTCTATAGAAGGTATTATAACATATATTTCCGAATATTAAAATCTTATTTGTATAAAGAAGAGAGATCCATCTGATGATATCCTTCCTCACTGTATTTCTCCAGTTCCATGTAATGGCTCTCGAGTAATTTGACCGCTTCCGGCCGGGAGAATAACCATTTTTCCATATCATTCCTATGCAGAATCAGCGGCATACGGTGATGTATTCCTATCATGCATCCTTCCGCTGCGCGGGTAAGAATCGTAAATCTGTCGCCTTCCGGGTCTTTATGGTATATTCCTGCCAGATACAGAATCTTATCCGGCGTGAAAAACTCATATTTTTCTTTCTTCTTTGTCTCCGTCTGTTTCCATTCATAAAATTTACCGGCCGGAATCAGACAGCGCCGTTCTTCAAAATCGCGCCTGAACATCGGGCGTTCCTGTACCGTTTCAGATCTCGCATTAAAAGTCAGCGTTTTCTTCCCGTACGCCTCATATCCCCATTTCAATACTTCCGAAACTATTTCTCCATGATTTACCCTCAATATGAGTGCAGGCTGAGATGGGTGCACGTCGCCTGCCGCCGCCTTTTTCCGGTCTATTTTTCTTGCAATTTTTTCAATCTCTCTCATTGTATCATCATCTATATAAAATACTCCGCACATAACCCTCTATCCTTATTTTACATATTTCTGACATTCTCATTTATAATGTCTATTCCCAGTGTTACCCCGCTGCGGCGTTCTTTATCCAAGCCTCCGCTCATATGCGTGACATTGCTCTTCAAAAATCCCGCCCTGAATATGGCGTCTTCCCCATACTTTCCCCTAATCTTGTCTATAGTCCGGTTCAATTTTTCCAGTCTGTCATATTTCTGCATGTCAAAAAGATTATACTGCCGTCCGGCATCACTTTCAACTTTTGAAGCATGCACGCCAATCTGCCTGATGGGTACCTTTCCATCCCACAGTTTTTTGAATATCAGGCATGCCGCGGCATATATTTCTTCCGTCACATCAGTGGGGGTCAGTAACTGCATCTGCTTATTGGTATGTTGAAATTCGCAGGTCGTGATATGCACACTTATTACGCTTACTTTCACATTGTCATTACGTAATCTCATTCCCACCGTCTCGCAGAGGGAAAGCATTAAATGTTGTGCATATTCTTCAGTTACAATATCCATAGGCGCTGTCAGGCTGTTCCCATAACCTTTATTTGCTTCATGGTTAAACATATACGGCTGTAAGTCTTCTCCCCTTGCATACCCCTGTATGATTTTCCCCGGCGTTTTTAAATGTGCACGGATCATTTCTTCATCCGCCTGCGCCAGCTCCCCAATCGCATAAATTCCCAACTTGTGCAGTTTTGCCGTAGTCGCTTTTCCCACAAAAAACAACTCTGAGACAGGCAGCGGCCACATCTTTTTTTCAATCTCTTCCGGAAAAAGCGTATGTACCTTATCCGGTTTTGAAAAATCCCCCGCCATTTTTGATAAAAGAAAATTTGTAGAGATTCCTATATTTACTGTAAAGCCCAATTCTTCTTTTATTTCATCTTTCAGTGCATGGGCAAAACTTACCATCTGTCCCTGCCCGTACAGTTTTTCATATCCGTCAAATACAGCCCACGCTTCGTCAATACTGTACTGAATTACCTGATCCGTATACTGCCTGAGCTTGCCAACGAATGCCCTGGAAGCGCTTACATACAGACCGTAATCAGGAGGTATCACAACCAGTCCCGGACATTTCTGTCTTGCCGTTACAATAGCTTCGCCGGTCTTAATGTCATATTTTTTAGCCGGCGTGCTTTTTGCAAGCACGATTCCATGCCGTTTTTCCTGATCTCCGCCTACAATGCTCGGAATCAGGCGCAGATCCGTCTTTTCCCCCAATACGGCAACCCGGTATGCCGCGCTCCATGAAAGAAACGCACTGTTTGCATCTATATGAAATATATAAGCCCCCATTTCATAGGAACTGGAAAATCCGCCATTTCTGGGTAGACGTATTATATCTCATCTCCAGTGTTTTACTCATCCCTTCCTGCTCTATCCTGCACACAAACTGCTTTTCTCTTATTCCTACATAATTTTTTTCGCTGCGTGATATGATATCATCTATCCTGAACTTCTTTATTTCATGCTCTTCCGTTTCCAACCGGAACCACAACGGAGTTATCTTCCCATCACGATCCGTAACAGACAAAAGCTGGATTGGTATATTCACCTGCTCATCGCGGTATGTCCCATTTTGAATCTGATTTTCCATTTCCTTCACCTCTTTTCAGAATACTGTTTGTTATTACAGTGTACCAAACATATGTTCTGGTGTAAAGAGGGAATTATTACAAATTGCAAAAATGGGAAGACTGCGCTTCCCACTTTTTAATCCTGATAAATTTGTCATGATATAAAACTATAATTTAAAATATTCAATGCTTTTTACCAGTTCATCAGCTATTTCACGCAGTCTTCCCGCGCTGGCGGAAACCTGCTCAAAGGCGCCTGCCGCTTCCTGCGTTGCGTCATAGGTTCTCTGGGTTCCGGAAGCGTTATCCTGTGCAATTTCCGACAGGTCTTCCACCGCCCGCACCACTTCATTACGAGACTGCTCCAAGCGCTGGGCTCTGCCCTTAATCATTTCAATGCTGTGCATGGATTCATTGATTTCACCCAAAACTTCCCTGACAATGCTCTGGGTATCCTGCATACTTTCGCTTTGACTTGTTATGATTCCCTGCATCTGCTGCATGATTTCCACAGCTTTCGCAGAATCTTCCATCAGTTTCCGGCTTGTCTCCTCAATCTCGAGACTGGACTGGCTGGACTGGTCTGCCAGTTTCTGAATCTGATCTGCTACAACGGCAAATCCTCTGCCGCTTTCGCCCGCCCTTGCCGCCTCAATCGCTGCATTTAAGCTTAATAAATTAGTTTCTTCTGCGATGGAAGTAATAAAGGCTGTTGCCTGATAAATCTTCTGTACCGAATCATTCGTACGATTCGTCTGCATCCGGATTTCTTCGATAAAACGCTCCACTTCATCATTAATCTGACACAGATTCGCAAGTGTATCCATCGCCTTTTCACTGGACTTCTGCATTGCAGCAGCATTAGTATCCAGCATGCCGACCTCAGAAGCTGTCTCTGTAATGTCAGAACCCATGATTCGCATATGCTCCGAAGTATTTCTCGAATTTTCCGCCTGCTCCGTGGAACTTTCAGAAATATGATTGACTGCCTGAGTCACTTCCTGCATTGCTCCGCCTGTGCGCTCGGCCACATCTCCCAATGTTCCCGATGCCTCCAGCAAATGATTGGCATTTCCGGCTATTTCCTGAATAGTGGATTTCAACGCATCACGCAATGTAAGCATTGCTCTTGATAACTCTCCTGTTTCGTCTTTATAGGAAAGCATCTTCTCCCCTATCTCCACATCCAGCTTTCCTTCTGCAACCGTCTTCACAATGCCGATACTGGATTGTATATTTCTACTGATAGATGCCGCAATTCTGTATGCGACTGCAATACAGAGTACCATGACAACCAAAACAGCTATCCCGACCAACCTTAACAACCTATTGATTGCCGCATCCTGAACTGCTTTATTGCTGCCGACAAAAATCATACCAATGGGATTTGTCGTTGTGGCATTTTGGTAGACCGGAATATAATAGCCATATGCAAGCACGCCGTCAAGAGAAACTGCTTTGCTGAAATACTCTTCCTCTCCACGCAGCACTTTTTCAACAATCTTCTCTCCTGCCGGGGAACCTAAAATCCGATTACCATTCCCATCAAGCGCGGAGGTCATAATCCTTCTATCCCCGTAAAAAAACGTAACATCCATTCCGGAATTATCCTTTATCTTGTCCACAAGGCTATCGGAATGTGAAACATTATAACCGCCTTTCCAGATATCCCCATTAGTACTTTCTATGTAATCACCCGTATTTTGGTCGTAGGCTGCCAGCGTTGCCGCCGCAGTTCCCTTAAGCGCGTCCCGTATTTCATTCACCATGGCATTCTTAACGACCGTCAATGTCAGAATCATGGATAAAAACCCCAGAATCAATATGGGAAAAATTGCCGTTGCCAGGATTTTCTTTTTTAAACTCATAGCCATTCCTCCTATTCCACTACCGTCACCGTCTTGAAATACCAATTAATACCACCTGTTATCGTCGCATCATCCAGGGTTTTCCCTTCCTCGCCTACCGTATCTCCGGTATTTGTCTCAATCACACCGTCAAACACGCCAAACTCGCCCGACAGAATCTTCGCTTTTGCCTCGTCAACCTTTTCCTGCGTTCCTTCCGCACAAAAATCGGCAAGCTCAGTAATACCTAACAGATTTTCCGTCATACCGCCAAAATAATTACTGCCATCCCAAGTGCCATCAATGATACTCTGCACCGCAGAGGTATAATAAGCGCTCCAGTTCCAGATCACACTGCACAGACATGCATTTGGCGCTTCTTTACTCATATCGGAGTTATATCCAATCCCATACACACCATTCTCATCAGCTACAATCTGCGGATATGATGTATCACAATGCTGCGCAAGCACATCACACCCCTGAGCCACGAGCAGTCTCGCTGCAGCCTCTTCACCTTCAGGATCAAACCAACTGTTTGTAACTTTGACATAAACCTCTGCATCCGGATTCACTGAATAAATGCCGAGCGCAAAAGCGTCAATGCCTCCGGTTACTTCTGAATTGGATGAATCCATCGCAGCAACATAACCTATTTTATTTGTTTTGGTATTCATACCTGCTACAATTCCGCTTAAATAACGCGCCTGATAAATCCTGCCAAAATAATTGTTAAAGTTTTTACCATTGCTCAGATAGCCGGTACCATGTGAAAAGTAAATATCCGGATACTTTTCCGCCATCTCTGCCGTCGGTTCCATATAACCCCAGCTTGTCGTAAAGATAATGTTGCAGCCTTCATCTATACATTCCTGAAGAGCCTGATTTGTCGCCGCTTCGTCCGTATCGTCAACATTCAGTTTCCGAACCACCTGTTCTTTCGAAAGACCAAGGTTTCTCTCCATTCCCTGAATCCCCAGATCATGCGTATAAGTATAACCGTTTCCGTCATCGGGAGAGGTAAGATGCACAACTCCGATTTTTACTTTTTCTATCGGAATACCTGCTTCTTCGTTTTCAGCGCTCCCGGCATTATCTTCCCCATTTTCCTGCTGTGCCTGCGAAGCAACGCTGCCGCCCGCTGCTGTATACCCCTCATTTGTAGCATAATCTTCAATTTCCACATTTCCACATGCCGTAAGCATAATGCACATTAATAACAACATTACTGATTTCCAATGTTTTTTTCTCATTCTGTGCTCTCCTCGTTCTGATATCTTCTGCTTTTGCTTCAAAAAGTGGGAAGACTATGCTTCCCACTCGGTTCTATAACTGCTTATATCTGCCCTCGCGGCAGTCTCCAAATGTTCATGCAAGCATGCCCACTTGGCTCGTTGCACGCGGAAATTAATTATTAATCAGCTTGTCCTCACCGTTCCAGCTGTACAGCTTTCTGATGTCCTCTCCTACTACCTCTGAAGGATGCTCGGAAGCCAGTTTCCTCATGGCCTTGAAGTGTACCTGTCCGCCTGCGGAAGACATATCAAGCAGGAAGTCTTTTGCAAAAGTACCATCCTGAATATCAGAAAGAATCTTCTTCATTGTTTTCTTGGTCTCTTCTGTAATAATCTTAGGACCGGTAATATAGTCGCCATATTCGGCAGTGTTGGAGATGGAATATCTCATTCCTGCAAAGCCTGACTGATAAATCAGATCAACAATCAGCTTCATTTCATGGATACACTCGAAATATGCGTTTCTCGGATCATATCCTGCTTCTACAAGTGTTTCAAAGCCTGCCTGCATCAATGCACATACACCGCCGCAAAGTACAGCCTGCTCACCAAAGAGGTCTGTTTCCGTCTCTGTTCTGAAGGTTGTCTCAAGTACGCCGGCTCTTGCACCGCCAATTGCCAGTGCATATGCTAAAGCGATATCCTGAGCTTTGCCTGTCGCATCCTGATGAACGGCAACAAGACAAGGAACACCCTTTCCTGCCTGATACTCGCTTCTAACCGTATGACCGGGACCTTTAGGCGCGATCATTGTTACATCAACATCCTTAGGAGGTACGATACATCCGAAGTGAATATTGAAACCATGCGCAAACATCAGCATATTTCCCGGCTCCAGATTGGGTTCGATATCTTTCTTATACATTGCAGCCTGTAACTCATCATTAATCAGAATCATAATGATATCCGCCTTCTTTGCAGCTTCGGCAGCCGTATATACTTCAAATCCCTGTTCTTCTGCCCTTTTCCATGATTTAGAACCCTCATACAGACCGATAATAACGTGGCAGCCCGACTCCTTCGCATTCAAAGCATGCGCATGTCCCTGACTTCCGTAACCGATTACCGCGATGGTCTTTCCCTCGAGCAGCGCTAAATTACAATCCTCCTGATAAAAAATATTAGCCATTTTTCTTATTCCTCCATTTTGTTTATTTAAAATTATTATTTAATTATTGAATACTAACTTTAATTTGCTTATCTCTCTCTATTTAATTATAAGTATGTGACGTTTTCCGTACCGCGTCCTAAGCCTGCGATACCTGTTCTGGCAAGCTCCAGAATTTCATATCCGTCCAGCAGATTAATAAATGCGTCTATCTTTTCCTGATTTCCTGTCAGTTCTATAATCAGACTGTCCTTGGAAACATCAACGATTTTGGCACGGAAAATATCCGCAATTGCTATGACTCCCTGCCGCTGCTCCGCAGATGCCTTGACTTTAATCATTGTCAGCTCACGGTAAACACTCTCACCGGGTTTCAATTCCTTGATATCACGAACATCAACCAGTTTAGCCACCTGCTTTTCAATCTGGTCTAAAATCTCATCATCACCGGAGGTGACAATCGTAATACGCGTATATCTGGGGTCTGCGGTCACTCCCGCCGTAATGCTTTCAATATTGTAGCCGCGTCTTGAAAACAAACCTGAAATACGGCTGAGCACGCCTGAGGTATTATCTACAAGAAGCTGAAATACTTTTCTATGCATAAAAATCCTGCCTTTCCATTATTTCCTTTACACAGCTTATTAAAAATGTAAATGAATAAATTATTCTGTCAGATTTCCTTTGTCGTGAATAATTGTAGCAATTACCACATAAAAAGTCAATACTCCCATTTATCCCTGTTTTATATTGACTATTAAATACTCACTATTCCGTATCAACACATTTGGGCAGGGCGAGCGTGCCTGTCCTTGCCACTTCTATGACGCTGACAGACTGAAGCATAGTAATAAGCAGCTTGATCCTCTCGGGCAAGTCACAAATCTGTATAATCATCTGGTTTTTTGACATATCCACTATATCCGCCTTCATGATTTCACAGGTTTCCATGATATCGCGTCTGTTGCTTTTGTTATACTTTACTTTAATCAGCATGAGTTCTCTGCTGATGCTGGCCGGCTCATCAAAGGTTTTTACCTTAATGACATCCAGCTTCTTATTAAGCTGCTTCTCTATCTGCTCTATGGTTCTCTCATCGCCGCTGCTTACAATCGTCATGCAGGAAACTGTCGGGTCGTCTGTCTCTCCGACAGCAAGCGAATCAATATTATAGCTCCTTCTTGAAAACAGCCCCGACACCTTACAGAGCACACCGGATCTATTCTCTACCAATACTGAATATATCTTTTTCATCTTTATATCTATCTCCTATATCTTTCACCAATTCGGTCATTATATGTTCAATGCCCTATATTTCTCACTTTCATAACATATACTGCACTATACCAAATCCATCGGGTCTATCACACATTCAAGCAGCATCGATTCATCCGATTCAAGAAACTTCTGAATGGTTTCTTCCGCCTTGTCCATGGTAAAAAGCCTCATGAACTTCATATCGTATGCCATTGCCAGTTTTTCTAAATCAGGACTGCCTGACAAGTCAACCACAGAATAATTGTCTGCATAGGTATAATGCTGGAATTGTCTAACCATGCCAAGATAATTATTCTTCAAAACCACAATTTTAACAGGAACGTTAAACTGCCGCATGGTCGCAAGCTCCATCATGGACATCTGGAAAGAACCGTCGCCGCAGACTGCTATGACCTGCTTATCAGGGCATGCAAGCTTGGCGCCCATGGCTGCCGGAATCGAATATCCCATTGTTCCCATACCGCCTGTCGTCAGGAAACGTCCGTTTTTCACAATATGGTAAGCGCATGACCAGATCTGATTCTGTCCTACGTCAGCTACATACACGGCATCATCCTGCATCTTTTCTGACAATATGCGGATAAACTCCGCAGGGTCAACATATTCAGGACTCGGAGTCCTCTTTACATTCATCGTTTCCCTATATCCGTTCAGCGTCTCAATCCATTCTTTGTGATTGCAGACAATACTTTCTTTTGATAAGTCTTCAAAAATATGTTTTGCATCACCTACAAGCGGAATCTCGGCGCCGACGTTTTTACCGATTTCTGCGGGGTCTACGTCTATATGAACTAAAACTTTATTTTCCGTAATTAAATCCGGCTGGCTTATTGCCCGGTCCGCCACACGCGCACCCACCATAATGAGCAGATCCGATTCGTTCATGGCTCTGTTGGCATAAGGCTTTCCATTATTACCTACCATACCATAATACATCGGATGCTTAGTCGGCATGGCTCCGATACCCATCATTGTAGATACGACAGGAATACTGTACTTTTGTGCAAATTCACGTAATTCATTTTCCGCTTCGCTTAAAAGCACACCACCGCCCGCACATATAATCGGTCTTTTAGCTTTGGATAATTCGCTTATTACCTTCTTAATCTGTACGGCATGTCCTTTAATCGTAGGCTTATATGTGCGCAGGTTCACCTCTTGCGGATATTCAAATTTTTTAACAATGGCATTCTGTACATCAATCGGCACATCTATAAGTATAGGTCCTTTTCTGCCGGAATTGGCAATATAAAAGGCTTCCTTCATAATGCGCGGAATCTCATTTGCATCTTTTACCAGATAACTGTATTTCACAAAAGATTCCGCCGCACCTGTAATATCAGCTTCCTGAAATACGTCCGAACCAAGCAGCTCACTGTTTACCTGACCTGTTATGCAGATAAGAGGAATACTGTCTGCAAAGGCTGTTGCAATACCTGTCAGCACATTGGTAGCTCCCGGACCGGAAGTTACCGCACAGACCCCGACTTTGCCGCTCACTCTTGCAAGCCCGCTCGCGGCATGAGCAGCATTCTGCTCCGTGCGCACCAGAATCGGCTTAATATCTGAACTTAATATACTATTATAAAACGGACAAATTGCAACGCCCGGATATCCGAATACATATTCTACCCCTTCTTCTTCCAGACATTTAACTATTGCATCTGCGCCTATCATATCCTATATGTCCTCCCCTTTTTCAATATATCTCATCATAACTTTATCTGCTAGTCTATATTTAATATTCTCTTAGTGAGCTTCACAGCATCCGCAGCATCCTTTGAATAGCCGTCTGCTCCGATTTCATCAGCATAATCCTGCGTGACCACTGCTCCTCCGATGATAATCTTGGCATTAACCCGTTTCTCTCTGGCATAATCGATGACATTTTTCATCTGCTGCATGGTGGTAGTCATGAGCGCAGACAGCGCTATAACCTGAGCATTATACTTAATTGCCGCCTCTATGATTTCCTCTTTTGGTACGTCTTTGCCCAAATCGATGACCTTAAAGCCATAGTTTTTCAACATCAGCGTGACCAGATTCTTGCCGATGTCATGAATATCGCCTTCCACTGTTGCTATAACTACCGTAGGCATTTCTTTTTCGGATTGATTTTTCATAAGCAGCGGTTCCAGATACTCTATGGATGCCTTCATAGCTTCCGCGCTGGCTATAAGCTGCGGCAGAAAGTATTTTCCCTTATCAAAAAGCTCACCGACTTCATTAATTCCCGGAAGCAATGCCTCATCCAGAAGCTTTTGCGGTTCGTTTCCCTCTTCAACAGCTTTTATTGTATCTGCAACAATACTGTTCTTATTGCCCTTAAGGACATCTGCGCGCAGTTTATCCAGAATAGAAGTAAAGGTCTGCTCTTTCGTCTCTTTGCCTGCAATATGGATACCGGAAGCCTTATATGCCGCATTGGCTGCTGTTTCACCCACAGCTTCCCTTTTTTCTCTCACAGCGTCCATCATCTGAATATATCGTATATCCGAACCTTCTTTATTTAACAATAAATCCGAGGCAAAAGCAAGGCTTACAAGCAGTTCCTGAGACGGATTGGCAATAGCCATAGTGAGTCCTGCCTGAATCGCCATGGTAAGGAATGCAGTATTTACATAGCTCCTCTCCGGTAATCCGAAGGATATATTGGACAGCCCACAGATAGTCGCCAATCCATTTTCCCTGCAGTAACGGATGACCTCAAGTGTTTCGAGCGCCGCCGCCTTATTCGCGCCAACCGTAGCAACCAGACCGTCTACTATAATATCTTCTTTTCGTATTCCGATGCTGTAAGCGCGCTCCAGTATCTTTTCTATAATTTCAATTTTTTCTTCCAGATTCTTCGGAAGACCTTCATCCGACAACGGAAGGAGTATAAACATTGCGCCATATTTCTTTGCTATCGAAAGAAGCGATTCTACCTTTTCCTTCTCATAAGATATGGAATTGATCAAAGCCCTGCCCGGATATTTCCTAAGAGTTTCTTCTATCACATCTACATGGCTTGAATCTATGGACAACGGCAGATTCGTGATACCGCCGATTGTTTCTACGGCTTTCAGCATCATTGCCTTTTCATCAATGCCGCTCATTCCCATATTTACATCCAGAATTGCAGCTCCGCATGCTTCCTGTTCCTGTGCAAAATCAGACACCATTTCCAGAGAGCCTTCCCTAAGTTGTGCCTGCAGCTTTTTCTTTCCTGTGGGATTGATGCGTTCACCCACGATCATGAAATTATCATTAAGGCCAAAAGCCACAGTCTTACGTTCACTGGTAAGATACCTGATTCCACTTAGGTTTCTATGAAGAATCTGCATTCCTCCGACAGACTCCTTTGCAGCCCTGATATAAGAAGGCGAAGTACCGCAACAGCCGCCTATGATGGAAGCTCCCGCCTCTATAATGGTTTTCATGCCTTCCGCAAATTCTTCTTCCCCCATATCATAGACAGTATTACCGTCCTTATCTAAAGCCGGCAGTCCGGCATTGGGCTTAGCGATAATCGGTATGCCGGTCACACCCGCCATATCTTTAATGACCGCCATCATCTTATCAGGTCCCGTGGAACAGTTGGCTCCGATAGCCGCCGCTCCTAAACTCTCCATTACTATTGCCGCAGTCCTTGCATCCGTTCCGTATAATGTCCTTCCATCCGCTTCAAACGTCATTGTTGCCATAATAGGCAGTTCACAGACTTCCTTAGCCGCAATCAGCGCAGCTCTAGTTTCCTGCAGGCTCATCATGGTCTCTACGACTAACAGATCGGCCCCGGCATCCGCCAAATATCCAATCTGTTCCTTGTATATATCGATAAGTTCTTCAAAATCCATTTTCCCTATGGGGGAGAGCTGCTCTCCCGTCATGGTAATATTACCTGCTACATAAGCACGTTCCCCTGCAGCTTCTTTTGAAATCTTCACCAATTCATGATTTATTTCACAAATCTGCTCTTCAATTCCATATTCCTTTAATTTAATACGGTTTGCAGAAAAAGTCGGCGCATAAATAATGTCAGAACCGGCATCGATATATTCCTTCTGAAGCCCAATTAATACATCTTTATGCTCCAGTATCCATTTCTCGGGACATACGCCTACCGGCATACCTCTCTTTAGAAGATTAGAGCCGGTAGCGCCATCCAGAAAAATAGGATTTTCTTTTATTAACGCATTGAATTCCTGTCTATCCATAGATTGTCTTATCTCTCCTGTTATGGTGTATCTTCCTCCGGCTCGTTCATATAGCCTCCGCCGAAAATCTTACTCTCTTCCGTATAAATAACCCCATCGCCTTCAGGAATCTCTCCATGTAAAAGCATAACTATGTACTTTATCCTTAAATTAGCTCTGCTATAGTACTCTCTGGCTGCATCTTCCACATTTTGATTATACTCTTCATCCTCATATACCATATGGTATAGCAGAACTGCCTGCGTCATATTCTCGCTTGCTTCATCGGCCAGACTGTCCACCGCTGAAAACTGCTCCGGAACTACCAGTGTTGACATCCATGCCACCTCAGCATCCAGTTCATCAAGAATTTCAAGTAACTGCTCTACATATCCATCCTCATTGACATCAATGTTGTTCATTGCATCATCATATTCCACAATATGCTCAAAAAAGGTAGTCATATTTTCCTGATATTCTGTCAGTTCTTCGTTCTCTTCTTTGCCGCAGCCTGCAAGCAGTATACTACACAGCAATAATATACACAGTGCCTTTAGCTTTTTCACTTATAGTTCCTCCACGCAAGATAGCCCTTGACTTAAATACACTTATCTAAAACTGTACCATAAAGTACGCGTCAAGTCAAATAATCTGCTCATCTTAATACTAATTCGTAAAACAAACTGCCGATAAAGCATTTAAGCGCCCTAAACAGGGCGCTTAAATATGATATCCATGTATTTCTATTTTACACATATCTTGTAGGTTATCTGGGTATCTTTTACATCACCGGCCTGGTCGCGGTAACGGACAGCCAGCTTCACTGTCTGCGTTTTGCCGTTCTGCATGATATTCTTTGCCGCTCCCGTTGCTTTAATGCGCACGGACCGTCTTTCTGAATCATAATGACCGGTTCCTGCTTTACTTTCCACAAGCTTTAAATCATCTGTAAAATTAACCAGACAGACTTCTTCTATCTCTACGGCTTTTGTTCCCAGCATCGCTTCGATTCTCAGTTCAATCTCATTGCCTGTTGTCCTGTAAAGGGTATTAGCCGTTTCAGAAGATACTTTTATCTTAGGTTTGCCCTGTTTAACTTTAAAGGATAATTCCTTGCTTTCCAGTTTATAACTATGGTAACCTGTCTCCACCCAGAAAGCTGCTTTTACTTTATACGTATGCCTGGTGGAATAATATCTTCCCTCTTTTGCCCTGATATATAACTTGCCGTCTTCAAAATCACTGTCAAACAGGCTTGCATCCTTATCAAGTAACCAGCCGCCTATTACAGTGCCTGTAACATTCGACAGCTTAGGGGTAACCGCAATACCTGTTCCTTTACGGTCCAGTAAATCTATGGAACCTTTCGTGGATACTGAGATACATTTCTCCGGCTTACTGTCCACAACCTTAATTGTCAGGACCGTTGAAGCCTTTATCACTTCTCCCGGATTCTCTTTATCGGGCTGAATCTCCACACAGACATTGTATTTGTAACTGCCTGTTTTCAGTTCATTATCATTAAATCTTGCGGTAATGCATCCCTGTTCCGCCTTATACTGCAGTATCAGATTGCTGTTCACCTTCAGGGCATTGGTGGAAGCGTTGTCCTTCCCTGTAAAATAAACCCTGACATTTGCATCGCCGTCTGCCGGTATGGTGCTGCATCCGCTTAAGGAAAGATTAGTCTTGGCCTGCTGATATCCATAGACATCTGCATTCTTGTTTAAGGTAACGGTTGCCTGGGAAAGCTTCAGTTTAGGCGCTTTCGTATCTACCTTGACACTGTAAGTAACATCTATGCAGCCGTTCCAGTTTGATTTCTGAATCCTTAAAGGAATCTTGTCTGTACAGGAATAAATCTGTGTATCGGCAGCTAACTGAATATTTAATAAGCCTTCATTTCCGCAGCTTATCTGATAGTAGTTTTTGCCGGAACCTTTAATTTTTACATTCTGGTTCGATTCCGTTCCCTGCACTTTCTTATACGCGCTATTCTTATCCTTCTCCGCCGCATCCTTTACCCAAACAGCATCAGCGCTTACACAATTTCCTGTACCTTTTTCAGTCAGGACAAGGGATGTTTTCCTGTAACCTGCACCGGAATACAGCGTATCTGATTTCTGCGATAATACTATCACTGGTTTGGTGCTTGCCGTGCTTATGGTGACAGATTTAGTATAAGTACCGTCATAGCCCTCTAAGGTATAGCTCAGAGTTCCCTTTTTCACTTTTCCTGCGGTGTTCGCTTTAGGTTTTACAACATACCCGCCATCTGCACCGGAAGGGGCAAGTTCATAATCGCAATTATCCAGACTGACATCTTTAACCTTAGCATCGTTTGCCGTAATACTGAGAAGACCATATCCTTCTGCATCATTATAGAAGGTATTGACTTTCTTTGTCTGTTTAACCGTAACGGAAGGAAGCGTCTCTACTACGGATACCGTTACTGTAAGGTCTTTAGCAACTGCAGCTGCAGCCGCATTATTATCCGCATCCTCAGCCTCAGCTTTAACAGGAAGCGTAATGTTTACTTTATATTTTCCATTCTTTACCGAAGCGTCTTTTAGCGAAATCTTCAGTGTATAAGAAGAACTATTTCCATCTTTTTTACAGTCAATATTAAACATTCCGCTGTAATTCGTTTCAACACTGACATCTCCTGCTACCGGATATCCGTTTTCACATTGAATCAGGATATCCGCCGTTTTATCTGTCATTTTCTTATTCAGCGTAACCGTCGGGGTAAGAAGCTTAGGGGTTGTATCCACAAAGGTAAAACGCAGGGTGCAGCTGCTCTTTTTCTCATCAGCCGCTGTGATCACTACCGGCACGATACCATAGCCCTTTCTTTCATAAGGCACTGTCGTAACAACATTAGTATCCACTTCAACCACACTTATTTTGTCGGTTTTCAGTATTGCAGTGTCCTTACTTGTTACGGTCAGTTTGCTGTACACATCCTTGGGAATCGTAATGGTAAGCGTGCCTTTATTTGTAGTCTCATCATACACGTTGGCAAACATACTGCCTTCTTTTATGTCAGAAACATCCATTAAAGAATCAGGGAAATCTACAACAGGTTTTTCCGTAATCGTCACACTGTGGCTTGCAGCAAACACCTTTTTCTTCTTGGAATTCTGGATAGTTGCAGTAATTGTCTTTTTACCTTTGGTTGTATTTCCGTCAACTGTAAACTGCCATCTGGACGGATCATATTCTGACACAGCTCCTAAGTTCTTCTGGCTGCAGCTCCATACCGTATGATATCCTGCAATTTCCATTTTTTTGGAAAGATTAATCCATTCATATTCGGTCATTGGCTCACCTGATGCAAACAGAAGCTCTGTAGCATAAGTAACTGTCTGTTTATTTTCCTTGGCTATAAACAACTCCGGTTCTTTTGTTATTTCGTTATAATCTTCGTTATTTTCTTCATTATAAACCTGAAGAATCCGGATACCCGTAACGGTAATCATACATACCCTCAGATTATAAGTTTCCGTTCTTCCTGACTCTGTATCTGTATAAACAGCGGGGAAAACGCTGCTCTCCATACCGACGAAGGATGATAATGGCGTGGCCGCGTTTACCCACTTCCAGCCATCAGGAAGCTCTACCGCGGAAAGAGTAGTGTCAAAGTTTGTAACTGCATACAGTTCGTCTTTTTCTCCCGGTATGCTTTCTATTACAATAGGAGCACGTACTGTCACCTCGCTGGAAGCAGTAATAGTCGGTTCAGCCCCCTCTTCAATGTTTCCTATATAAGCTGCGGTAATAACAGCCTTTCCCGGTTTTAACGCCCGAATGTATACAAACCTGCCATTATCATCTGTTACAATTTCAACAACATCCGGCTTGTCGGATTCCCACTTTATTTCCTTAGGGTCATATATATCACATCCTGCCTCAGCCGGATAGACATTCAACTCCAACGCTTCTGTACAATTCTTATAACTTACACCACCAGTAGCATAATCCAGATCCATGATAATTTTATCCTTCTTCATGGCTATGCGGGTAATTTGTTTACTGATAGGAATGCGGTAAAGCCGCAGGCAGCTGTTTCTTCCTGATTTATAGGAAAGTAATACATAGCCTTCTCCTTCGTCCAGAGCAGACAGCTTTCCGTCAGCGACAGAAATCAGGTCTGTTGTCAGGGAAGTCCATTTTGCACTGGCAGCACCTTCCGGATAGTCCAGTTTCTCAGGAAGGTCAGCAAGGCTTATGCTTTCACCCACATTCAAACCTTCTGTTTCATAAGCAGGCATGATAGTGTAATTTGTCTTGGCAGCCAGCTTAGATACATCTCGGATGTTCAGCCACATGTTATTACTATCTCCTGTATACGATACTTGCAAATCCGTAATAGCTGTGGCGCTTTTTAATACGGCGAGATGCTCACGATTACCGGCACTGCCCGGTTCTCCAAGAGCTGCTTTGACCGATCCGGACAATGATGTGTTTCCTTTCATATAATACATTACTTCCGTATTTCCTGAAGGATATGTATTGGCTGCATTCAGCTGGAATGTCGCACCGAAATTCTCTGCTGTTGCCAATGTAACATTACCATTGATATCTTTATTAATTCCCTGTTTGCAGTCGCTGAAATTCCAATACAAATTATAATATCCATTTTCTTCGTCGCAGTGAAAACCAAAACCCAGACTGCTGTTTTCATCTTTCAAAATGGAAGCTGCCAGATTGAAATAATCTTTTTTAATCAGGTTATTTGTACTGTATTTTTCTTCTAAAGCAACACGATCAAACTTTTCACCTTTTCCAGCGTACCAGTTAATAATAGAAGTCAGGTCCTCCAGACTGAATCTATCTTTTTTTAATACGCTGGATTCAATTAAAAGCTCTTTTTTTCCATCTTCATATTCATATACATTGCCTCTGTATGTATATTCCTCTATTGTGTAAATAACGTCTTCTTTAAGATTTTCTACTCCGTAGATATCAACTGAGTAAGATTTTCGCCATTCTACATATGCACCTTCCACCGATGTTTCGCTATTTCCCTCAAACAAAGAAAATCGCCCACTATCTCCCAGTATACTATCAAATTGTGTTTTTATATCCCCAGTCAGCATTTGCTTCATTCTGATACTTTCAGCAGAAATGTTCGAGATATCCTTCATCTGAACGGTTGCTTTCCCATCAGTTACACTCAGGCTGGCAGTAGGGGAACTATCTACACTTATTTCAGAAGGATTCTGAAAATACCAGTAATTATATTTTCCTGCAATATAAACGAAATACTCTATTTCACCCCCATCTTTCAGATATGGAATTACTGCGTTATAGACATCGGGCGTTATTTTCCAGTCAGATTCATCATATCTCATTATTCTAACTTGGATTTTATCATATTTTTTACCACTATAAAATTGTTCCAGTTTTTTCTTTACTTCTCCATCTTTATATTCATTTTGATCCTGTGGTTCGATAGTTAAAGATATATAACTACCATTAGTATATTCCTCATATGCACTTTCATCTATTCGATATTTTGTTCCCGTCAATTTCTCTGTATTATCAATTGATAAATAATCATTTCCATAATTATTTTTTCCCCAATATATATATGAATACTTATCCGAATCTACATCATAAAGGCAATACTTACCTATGCTTAATGATTTTGCGCTCAACACATTGGCTATTTCCGTTGCCTTTTTACCGAAAAACGTAATACAAACACTATCTGAACATCCTAAATAAGCATTTTTTTTCGGCAAGTTAAAATAAATTTCAGAGTCTTCTACTTCAAAATATACATTTGCATCTATATCATTATCTATCTTTTTCGGATTAAAAAATAGATAATAATAATCAGTACAATTGTTAGCTTCATCACAAAATGTATAGTAAATTTGAGCTGATGGATCATTCAACAAGTGAGAAACGCAGGCATTATAAAGTTCTTTCTTTATTTGATTATCGTCTTCACTCTTTAACTCTAAATTAATCAGACTATATAATTTATTTCCATAATGTTCAATTATAGCTTCAATAACTTCCTGAGTAAACTCTTGACCTTCCGGTAAGCGCCCATCATTTATATACAAATAATAAACCGTTTGACCATTTTCCTCAAAACTGTCTTCATGTGAAATTTGTTCTATCAAGTCCGAATCTAAGGCATATGTTTCAATATCTGATTCATTACCCTCTTCCAATACTTCTTCAGTTTCCAAATCTTCTATTTCGCCTTCTTCATCTTCGGAATCCTGTTCCATATCGTTTTCATCATTATCGATACTGTCACTGTCATTGTTATCATTGTTTACATTATTATCATTATTATCATTATCGTTGTTGACATTATCATTATTGTCATTGTTGACACTATCATTATTGTCATTATCATTGTTGACATTATCATTATTGTCTGTTTCACCGGAAGTATCTTCGGGGTCTTTAGTCACATCATCAGTTAACTCTTCTTTGTTCGTTCCATCCCCGATATTGGTACTTTCATCCAGGTTAATGTCACTGCTTAAAGTTATATCACCCGGTTCTTCTGTTGCATAGCTGGTAAATCCCATTCCGGTAAACATGGAACAGCTCATTGTAATTGCTAAAAAACCGGCTGTGATACGTTTTCTAAAACCGTACTGATTTTTTCTTATCATATGATGTCTCCTTTTTAATTGTATCGGTTACTAATGTATATTTAATCATTAATGTACCATAAAAAATGCCTGCTTCGCAGACATTTTTTATAATGCTGTTATATTAGCATGTATTGTTTTTTTTGTCAATAAATATCGGGGTTTACAAGTTTTTTACATATTTTACAAACTTTATCATAAGTTTTTAAATGAGCCCTTTGGTGTTGAGCGTACGTGTTGCGTTCAATACTGCAATAACCATAACACCGACATCGGCAAAAATGGCAATCCACATATTGGCTATTCCAAGTGCGCCTAAAATCAAACATAAGGCTTTAACAATCAATGCAAAAGCAATGTTCTGATATACGATTCTAAGACATCTTCCTGAAAGTTTTATGGCAAGTGCAATCTTTTTCGGGTCATCATCCATAAGCACTACGTCCGCGGCTTCTATTGCTGCATCGGAGCCCAATGCCCCCATCGCTATTCCGATATCCGCTCTTGTAAGTACAGGGGCGTCGTTGATTCCGTCGCCTACAAAAATCAGCTTTTCTTTTGCGCTTTTTTCATTAAGAAGCGCCTCTACCTGAGTCACCTTATCGGCTGGCAGCAATTCACTATGTATTTCATCAATATTTATTTCTCTTCCCACCGACTCCGCTACGGCTTTGTTGTCGCCCGTAAGCATGACTGTCTTTCTGATTCCCGCATCTTTTAGCGACTTTATGGCTTCTTTGGAATTTTCTTTTATGACATCCGCTATAAGAATACAGCCCATATACATATGATTAACGGCAACATATACAACCGTTCCGGGGTCTGTACATTCCTCGTAAGCAATATTTAGCTTATTCAATAATTTGGCGTTGCCGACAGCTACATCGTTACCATCTATCGACGCGGTAACTCCGTGTCCTCCCGTTTCTTCTATATCAGCGACCCTGTCCTTATTCAACTCTTCCGTACATGCTTCCTTTAAGCTTATGCTGATAGGATGTGATGAGTAACTTTCCGCCAATGCGGCTATTTCTAATAGTCTTGCTTCCGCCGGCTTACCATTCCCACAAAATGCTTCCAGCTTCTCTGCATTTTCCTGCTTCACATACACCTTTTGAACGCGGAAAACGCCTTTCGTCAAGGTTCCGGTCTTGTCAAATACAATATACCCCGCCTCAGACAATGCTTCCAGATAGTTTGAGCCTTTTACCAGAATACCGCACTTGGAAGCAGCGCCTATTCCGCCAAAGAAACTTAGTGGAATGGAAATTACCAAAGCACATGGACAACTAATGACCAAAAAAGTCAACGCTCTGAAAATCCATGTTCCCCATGCGGGCTCCATCTGCATAAAAATCATCCTGGCAAGCGGAGGTAATATAGCTAACATGGCAGCTCCGATGCAGACTGCCGGCGTATATACACGTGCAAACTTAGATATGAAGTTCTCCGATTTGGATTTTTTCATACTGGAGTTCTCAACCAAATTCAGGATTTTACTGACTGTTGACTCCCCAAACTCCTTCGATGTCCGTATTTTCAGCAATCCTGTCATATTGACGCAGCCGCTTATTACCTCGTCGCCGGTTTCCGCATCTTTTGGAATGCTTTCGCCTGTCAGGGCGCTGGTATTTATGGTCGAGCTGCCGTCAATGATAACTCCGTCAAGAGGAATCTTTTCGCCCGGACGCACAATAATGGTCGCGCCAATCTTTACATCTTCAGGCGGTATCTGCTCTATCTCGCCGTTCTTCTCTATATTTGCATAATCCGGTCTGATATCCATCAGGGCGGTAATATTGCTTCGGCTTTTGCCTACCGCATAGCTTTGGAATAGTTCTCCTATCTGATAAAAAAGCATAACCGCCACGCCTTCAGCATATTCTCCAAGCGCTATAGCTCCTACGGTCGCAATTGCCATCAGAAAATTTTCGTCGAACACTTCTCCGTGTATAATCCCAAGAAATGCTTTCCTCAGGATATCATACCCTATTATCAGATAAGGAACCATATACAACAGCATGAGCGGCAAACCCGCCAGCGGAAAGAAATGCAGTCCAACCTGCAGAATAACCATCAAAACCGCCGCTGCTATAATTCTGATCAATGTTTTTCTCTGTTTTCTGGTCATTTATAAGACTCCCTTTCGTAACATATCAAATTTCAATATCGCAGTCAGGCTCTACTTTCCTGCACGCCTTTAATACCTTTTTCATGACAGCTTTTTCATCAGCCCCGTCCTCAAATGTAACTTTCATCTTCAATGTCATAAAGCTGACCGACGCGTCCGCAACTCCCTCCGTCTTTTTAGCTGCTTCTTCCATTTTTGCTGCGCAATTTGCACAATCCACTTCAATTTTGTATGTTTTTTCCATTTTTATCTCTCCTTTAATATTTTCTTACTAACTACCATACTTCTTTCTCAACTTTTCAACCTATTCTTCTACGTGCTCCATTCCCATACTGATGATTTTTCGCACATGCTCATCATCAAGTGAATAGAAAATAGATTTCCCGTCCCTTCTGAATTTCACAAGTTTTGAATTTTTTAAAATCCTGAGCTGGTGACTGACCGATGACTGCGTCAAATTCAGGAGTCTTGCAATATCATATACGCATAATTCCGTCTCGAATAAGGCATATAATATTTTAATTCTGGTAGAATCGCCAAAAACTTTAAACAACTCCGCTAAATCATACAAAACTTCATCATCGGGCTGCTGCAAAAGAACTTTCTTCACAATATCTTCCCTTGCTGCAAGAAATTCACCTTCTATTGCTTCGTTATCAAACTCATTCTCTTTTTTTTCACTATCTGTCACAGTGTTCTCCTTTCTTAAAAATCGCAATTACATATGTTCATTTGTTCATATGTATGATACTATATTATATGCACCATGTCAACAATATTTTTACACTGTGGTATAATTTCCTATAAGATAAAAATACAGACAAAAGAACTCTCGCTCTCTTGTCTGCATCCATATCACTTATTCATACTATCAATCATTCTTTCTCAACCAGCGAGTTTTGGCGTAAGCGCAAACCTGCAATTGAAAAATCTTTGATCTTTCAATTTAATCACCCATAAACGAGTGCATAATATTAATTCCGGCAGCCATTTTCTTAATCTGTGGTAATTCCTGATTCATATAATCTTCCAATTGCCGCACTTCATCATCGCTGAATCCTTTATTGCTTATAATCTTACAATCGGGAATTTTTCCTTCGGCGGTTCTGCTGCCATCCGTAAAGGACACAAAAGCATATTTCTTCTCATCCTTAGTACAGATTGGAGAAACCGACATTTTTAATTCATCGTTCATAATTATACATGGAAGAATGATACTTCTTCATTCAGTTCTCTTGCTATATCTTTCAAATCTCTTGCAGCTTCGGCAAGCAGATTAATGGTTGCATTCAATTCCTCCATGGATGCGTTTGTCTGCTGGGTTGAAGCGGCGTTTTCTTCTGTGACGGCAGAAAGGTTGCTTATCATATCGGTGACTCTTTCTCTCGCCTGATCACAATCTTTAATCTGCTCATAAATATGCTCAGTTTCAACCTTTGACGATTCAATGCCCTTGGTAACATCGCCGAATTTCTCTCTGGTTTCATCTAATTTTTTCTGCTGTTCGCTGATGATTTCCTCTACTTCAGCCATTATTTTAACAGAGCTTTCAGAATCAACGGCAAGCTGATTTATAATATTCTCAATTGTCTTGGCAGAATTATTGGAATCCTCTGACAATTTGGAAATCTGGGAAGCTACAACAGCAAATCCTCTTCCTGCCTCACCTGCTCTTGCTGCTTCTATGCTTGCGTTTAAAGCCAAAAGACTTGTTTCGCTGGCAATAGAAGTAATCAGGTTTATTGCCTCCTGAATTCTTCCTACGGATTCATTTGTTGTATGTACGGAAGTACCGATTTTCTTAATCGCTTCTATTGTCTTATCATTTGACACACCCAGTTCGTTGATAATCTGCTCAGATTCAGTATCTGCTTTTTTCATGCCTGTGGATATTTCATCCAGCTCTTTTACGCTGTCTACAATATTTTTAATCAGTTTACCAATATTTGTAACCTCTACGGTAGCAGATTCCACATCTTCCGACTGTGTAACGGCGCCTTTTGAAATCTCTTCCACTGCCTGACTGATTTCATCTGCCGATGCGCTTGTCTGGGAAGCCATAACTTCCAAAGAATCACCCGAATTCACCAGACGGTTTACAGTTTCATTTATTCCTGAAACAGTGGTCTTAAGCTTCTCTACCAGCTCATACATTGAACTAACCATCCTGCCGACTTCATCGGTTCTGTTTTTTGCCTTTTCAGTAATTACTTTGGCTTTGTCGCTCATCTCAAATGTAAGATCACCATTGGATACTTTTACAAGCAATCCCTCAGCGTGAGAAATCACAACAACAATTGCCTTTATCAGAAGGGCACATATTGTTACAGAAACAACCAGAATGATGAGTGCTATTCCCAAAATGCTCATTCTTCTTACGGATATAACCCTGTCTATATCTTCACTCGGCGAACCTGCAAATATCATACCTATAATCTGACCGTCGCTGTTCTTTAACGGTTTATAATAAGCATAATAATTTTTATCATTTATTGTTATGTCAGTCGAACTGAAATCTTCACCCCTTTTCAGTACGGCATCAACCACCGCATCCGAAGCCTTCGTGCCTAAGATACGTTTCCCCGTTTCTGCGCTTATCAATGATGTTGCCCTTCTGGTATCACCGTAAAATATGGTAATATCTGCGTCAGAACCATTGGTAAACAGGTCAAGTGTATTTGCATTTCCGGTAACCCCAAAATCACCTTTAAAAAGCATTTCGCCTATCATGTAGTAATCTCCGGAGTCAATCGCATCATAAGCTGCGGAAACGCTTTGACACAGATCTCTTAAGCCATTCAAAGCCTCTTCCTGCATTCCATTCTTCATAACAGCTGACGAATAAAGTGCAGTAACCAGACCTAAAATAATCATTGGCAACGAACACATAAATATTATTTGCGTTAATAGACTTACTCCCTTTTTCTTCTTGTCCACTCAGTTTACCCCCTATGTATTTTCGCTCATCTTTCACTTGTGAAAGATTTTTCACTTGTGAAAGATTTTTCACTTGTGAAAGATTTTTTACTTGTGAAAGATTTTTCACTTGTGAAAGATTTTTCACTTGTGAAAGATTTTTTACCTGCCAAAATTTTTCACAGGTTAAAAATTGATACTTAATCATATCATATAAATAGTTTAAATAAAATATTTTTTTTATTTTTTTCTATATTTTTTTATTTTCCTATTTTCTCCTCAATTTTTTCTATCCCCTTATCTGTCCGCTGCCCACAATCGTATATTTATAAGCAGTAAGCTCTTTTAATCCCATGGGGCCTCTGGCATGAAGCTTCTGCGTGCTTATTCCTATTTCCGCGCCAAATCCAAATTCAAATCCATCAGTGAATCTGGTGGAAGCATTCACATAAACACAGGCAGAGTCAATTCCCTTAAGAAACATCTGAGCATGTTCTTCATTCTCAGTGATAATCGCGTCGGAATGTCCGGTAGTATACCGGTTAATATGGGCTATCGCTTCCTCTATTGAAGCAACCGTTTTCATGGAAATGATATAATCAAGATATTCCCTGCCGTAATCTTCCTCTGTAGCTGCTACACAGTCCGGCAAAACAGCTCTTACATTTTCGTCAGCACGCATCTCCACGTTATTCGCACGCAGCGCTTCTCCCAGCGCGGGCAATACTTTATCCGATATCTTCTCATGAATGACAAGCGACTCACAGGCGTTGCAGACACCGATTCTCTGAGTTTTTGCATTTATGATTATCGGCAGGGCTTTCGCTATATCGGCATCCTCATCAATATAAATATGGCAGTTGCCCGTTCCCGTCTCTATCACAGGAATCGTACTGTTTTCTACAACGGCGCGAATCAGTCCTGCACCGCCGCGCGGAATCAGTACATCTATATATTGATTCATTTTCATGAGTTCGTTTGTAGTTTGTCTGTCCGTATCTGTGATAAGACATACGGCATCCTGTGTGATTCCCTCTTTCGCAAGTGTCTCCCTTATTACGGTTGAAACAGCTATGTTGGAATGAATCGCGTCACTGCCGCCCTTCAATATCACAACATTTCCTGATTTAAAGCACAGTCCGAAGGCATCAGCAGTTACATTGGGTCTGGATTCATAAATGATGCCGATAACGCCAAGCGGCACGCGCACTTTGGAAATATTCAGTCCGTTGGGTCTTTCAAAGCGTTCCAGCACCTCGCCTATCGGATCCGGCAGCTGCGTAATCTGCACAAGACCTTCTGCCATAGCGTCTATACGCTCTTTAGTCAGTCTCAGACGGTCCAGCAAACCCGAATTCATACCGTTTTCTTGCGCGATTTTCAAATCTTTTGCATTAGATTCAAGTATTTCGCTCCCTCTTTCCTGCAATGCTTCCGCTATTGCCCTAAGCGCCCTATCCTTTTTTTCAGTTGATAATGTCTGCAGTTCAAACTTGGCCGCGACCGCTCTTTTTCCGATTTCCTCAAGATTACTCATATTAATACCATACCTTTCTCTCAACTTTTAAAAATTCTGTTTATATAGATTCCATTCTCGTATACACCGGCCTCTGTTATCACCATATCCGCACTAACGTCATGACTTTCATACGGAACCTCGCTCAGCAGCTGACATTCATAACAGAACGCAATCTTATATACATTAATACCGGCTTCTTTCAGACGTTTCAGATATCTGTCATAAAAGCCTTTTCCATATCCGATTCTATGACCGTTTTTGTCAAAAACCGCACCCGGCATCAACATTAACACACCTTCAGCCTCTTCCGAAGCTTTATAAGTCCCGATTCCATCCGCAAAACCCACACCGCATATCGGTTCTCTTATTCCCTTATACCCCTCTGCAAGGTCTTCCGTTCCTGATATCCGATAAAATCCCATTTCTTCTCCTGATACCCTGGGAGTAAAAACCTGTTTATTATCGGTTAAGGCTTTAGCAAGCAGCGGAGTCGTAATGACTTCACTTTGATAATCCACATAGGTCAGTATTACGGCTGCTTCTTTATACCGCTCCATTCCATATAAAGTCTGAAGGATTATACTGCTCTTTTCTTCCCTGAATTCAAGCGGCATTTCATTTCGCAGCGACAAAATCTTCTTCCTGATATTCATTTTTTCAACTGCTATCTTGTTCTTTTCATCCATTCTGATACATACCTGTATTACTGACACACTGCTAATAAGATTTCTTCTTTCCGGATTTATTTCCCGGTTTTGTAATAGAGCCATCCTTTTCCACAATGGATATATTGTCAAGCTGTGCCTTCAGATTGGCCCTGACATTTGCCACATATGCTTTTCTAAGTTCCGCTTGCTCCTTCTTTTCAGCATCGGTCAGGCCTTCCTTCTGCGACTTATGGTACAGTTCATTGACTCTATCAGTCATTTCTTTTACGGTCATTTTTTTCTCATCATCCATCATCTATTTCTTCTAACTCCTGTGCATCTGCTGGACATACAGCGGTAAATCAAAACTGTCATCTGACTTTGCTACAAACAAGGTTCCGATATTTTCCCCTTCCAGAATCCGATGGATGTTTTTGACATCTTTACTGTTTGCAATCACCATATCAACGCCCATTCTGCTGGCTATCTGGGCCGCCTGCAGTTTCGTATTCATGCCTCCGGTTCCCGAGTCGCTTCCGGTTGTAGATTTTCCCATTTCCATCAGTTCGTCAGTGACCTCTTCAACTATATCTATATATTCCGCTTCCGGATTCTTACGCGGGTCGTCCGTATAAAGACCGTCTATATCCGATAAAAGAATCAGCATATCCGCTTTGATTAAAGACGCCACTATTGCGGATAATGTATCGTTATCTCCGATTTCAATTTCATAGGTGGCAACGGTATCATTTTCATTTACAACAGGAATTGCTCCCAGCTTGAACAGCTCTGCAAAAGTATTCTGCGCATTATAACGGTTCAGATTATCAACAATCGTATTTTTTGTCATCAAAATCTGCGCCGCTACCTGATTATACTCAGCGAAAATCTTCTGATAGATCATCATCAGTCTTGCCTGCCCTATGGCTGCATATGCCTGCTTGACCGCAATTGGGTTATCATCTTTCGCTCCTTCAAAATATACTGCCTTTTTTCCGACAGGAATCGCACCTGACGTCACCAGCACTACATCCTTGCCCTGATTCCTTAAGTCGCACAGTTCCCTGACAAGCATATCCAGCTTGGTATAGTCCAAATCCCCTGTCTCTTCGTGCTGTAAAGAGGAAGAACCAATCTTAATAACGATTCTCTTTTTTTCCTTCATCATTTCCCTGATATTCGACATGTCTGCTCTCTATTGTCCTTTCATATTATTTGCATAGTATTTTTCTGCAATCTTCTCCGCAATCAGTATTCCATCCATCGCTGCGGATGTGATTCCTCCGGCGTATCCGGCTCCTTCTCCGCATGGATAAAGCCCTTTTACAGACGATTGTCCTGTTTCATCCCGATGAATCCGCACGGGAGAAGAAGTCCTGCTCTCCACACCCGATATATATACTCCACTGTCCCCAAAACCGGATATTACCCTGTCAAACTGCTCCATACCCTCTATAAATGCACTATTCAGGGTTTTGGGCAGGATCTCATGTACTGGGGCAAAACTGTATTCTCCCTTGATTGCAGGCATAAAATCGGGATATTCCCTCAGAATAGCCGAGGGCGGCTTATCTTCACCCGTTACCGCTTTTTTGAAATCCCCATAGGCTTCAACAGGAACCCTGCCTTGTCCGATTTTGTATGCTTTCTCTTCCATTTTTTGCTGGAATTTTATGCCCGCTAACGGATGCCCGCTCTCAAAATCTTCAGGAGTGACGGCAACTATAATAGCGCTGTTGCTGTTATCCCCGTCTCTTCCGCTATAGCTCATGCCATTTATGGCAAGCTTGCCGATTTCCGAAGACGCATTGACTACATAACCGCCCGGACACATACAGAAGGAGTACACGCCCCTGCCGTCTGTGGTCCGTGCCGTCAGCTTATAATCGGCTGTAGGCAGTAATTCATTCTCTTCCATTCCATACTGCATCAGATTTATCATCTTTCGCGGATGCTCTACCCTGAATCCTACGGCAAATGCCTTCGCTTCCATAGGAACATCATGTTCATGGAGCATCTTAAAAGTATCTCTTGCACTATGGCCTATGGCAAGCACCACAATATCTGTCTTAAGATGTTCCCTATCATTGATGACTACTTCTTTCACCCTGTCTTTTTCTATCACGATGTCGGTTATCTTACTTTCAAAACGGACCTCTCCGCCCAGATTTATTATCTTTTCCCGCAGTTTCCTGACTACACCCGCCAGAATGTCAGTGCCGATATGCGGTTTTGATTCATACAGAATCTCCTCCGGCGCTCCGGCAGCTGCCAGTACTCGAAGCACTTCTTTATTCCTGCCGTTTTTATCTTTAACCAGCGTGTTCAGCTTGCCATCTGAGAATGTTCCCGCTCCGCCTTCCCCAAACTGTATATTGGAATCCGGCTTTAATCTGTTATTATGCCAAAAGTCCTCTACGTCTCTTATCCTGGCTTCCGCCGGTTTTCCGCGTTCAAATAAAATCGGACGATATCCATGCAGAGCCAGAAAATATCCGCAGAAAAGTCCCGCAGGTCCCGTTCCGATTATAACAGGCCTACTGCATAGAGGGGTTTTACCGGGCGGTGGGAAGCTATAAGCTTTCTCCTCCGCCTTTTGAACCTGAGTTCCCTTAATACGCCTCAGTATCCGCTCCTCATTCTCTGTTTCCACATCCACTGCATATGTAACGAATATTTCCGGTTTCTTTCTTGCATCAACGGACTTTTTTATGATCCGAAAAGAGAGAATATCTTTTTCTTTTACATGCAGTATTCCCGCCGCCTTTCTTACAATTGCCTCCTGCGTATGGGAAAGCGGCATCTTTATCTGATTTATTCTTATCATATTTATAACCATGCTTCTTTCTCAGCCTGCGGGTTTATATGCCCAAGGTATCGTTGATGCCTGCATCAATTATACCTGCACAATCTTACCAAGCCTGTTTATGTACGTGCTGCACGTCCTGCTATAGCGCCGCTTGTCCACGCCCATTGCAGGTTGTACCCTCCGCAGATACCGTCCATGTCTATGATTTCACCTGCAAAATAAAGATGCGGCACATATTTTGATTCCAACTCGTCTGTAAGCTCATGCGCCGGAATTCCGCCTGCACTTACCTGAGCATGCTCAAAACCATTCGCCTCATATACGGAAACTACAAGCTTCCTGTATAATCCTGCTATTTCAGCCCGCTTTTCTGCTGAAATTTCATATGCCTTTTCATTTTGCCTGCAGCCTGAAAGCCGGATAATGAGCTGATTGATTTTTTTATTGGCTATTCCTGTCAGAAACTGTTCCAAACTCTGATTTGCCTGCTTTACCCAGCGTTCTTTCCAGAAAAGTTCATATTTATCATCCTCAAACTGCGGCAGGAAATCTATACCTACGGTAACCGTTTTTTTATGTAGAATGGCATAAGCAGCCTCCCTGCTTATGCAAAATACCGGTATACCGGAAATACCATAGTCTGTAAGCTGTAATTCACCCTGAATACTGCATTTGGATTCGCCGTCAATATAAAGCGTCAATTCAGTCTGCGTGCGCACACCTGCGACACTCTTAAAAAAATCTTCCCTGCATCTTAACTGTACCAGTGCCGGCACTATCTGCGTAACATGATGTCCCAAAGCCTTAGCTATCTTAAAGCCGTTTCCGTCAGAACCGGTAGACGGCGCCGCCTTGCCGCCACAGGCAAGAATCACCGAATCATATTGCATTTTTTCATCAGGCATGCCTTTATTTGCATCAGTTACTATCTGCAGTCGTCCGTTCTCTTGTATACTTTCTATTCTTTCAACCTTACAACCGGTATGAACACATACCCTGCACCGTTCAAGCGCGATACGCATAATATCCAATACCGTTGACGCCTGTTCCGATGCCGGATAGAGATATCCGTTTCTGTCTTTTATAAGCATCCCTTCTTGACTAAAGAAGTCAATGGTCTCCTTCACGCCGAATTTGGAAAAAAAATTTTCATAGAAAGAAACCGCACTTCCATAATAAGCGCCGCTGTTCATATCAGTATTGGAAAAATTGCACTTGCCATTTCCGGTAGCAAGCAGTTTTTTCCCAACTCTGTCATTTCTTTCATAAAGTTCTACGATGGTATCGTCTCCTGACGCCTGAATAGCCGTCATCATACCGGCAGCTCCGCCGCCTATCACTGCAATTTTCTTTTTCACCTATTACCATGCGCCTTTCTTAGCCGCGAATAAATTAGTAAACTCTAATGTCATGACTTACTACTGACTGTTTAATAATAACACTAACTCGAATAAGACTCAAGAAAATTATAAAGCGCCTGCTCGTCCTCCATATATTTTCCTTCCATTATTTCCTTCTTAAGTTCATCGCTTAAGCTTTCCAGTAATATATCCGTATTCATATGAACGGTTTCCTTATCTTCCTCATATACAATTACATAATGGTTCGCAACCATCAGATAATATCCCTTTTTTTTCTTTTCACGCCTGTAGTATTTGCACACTACCACTCTATCCTTTGAAAATGCAGAAAGTTCGACTGTTTCAAATCCCTGTTTCAAATCAGCGAGCGGAGGATTCTGCTCATATAGCTTCAGTTCTTCAATCAGACTGTCTCTGTCAAGACCGATATATTTTACAGGCATCTCTTCTTCCTTCTCTGATATAGTTCCATCTGACAGATTCACTTCCTCAACCATATAGATTGTATTTACCGTTATGACAGGAGCATTTTCGACAGCCGCCTCAATTATCCGCTCTTCTTTTCTGTCAATATCAGCTTCGGCTGCATCTGTCGATATGTCTATTGAACTATTTTCCGCTTCTTTGGGAAGCGTTTTTTCATTCTGCTGCTCGAACTTTTTAGGATAAAAAAACTGTTCCGCCCTAAGCGTAGCATAACTTCCTGCGCCAAACATCATACCTGCCATAATAAAAAAAAGACTGATACGTTTTACAAATTTCATTTCCGGTAAGCCCGCCCTTTCCAAAAATTCTATGTAATCAGTATCAGTAAAAAATTTTATTTTATTCAATTACTTCACAATTTATTCATATAAGCCATAATCTTTCACAGCACGCCTATCATTCTTCCGAGCGCAACCCAAAGACTCCCTAAAGGAAGATTAGTAAGCTCTGCTTCATTCAGAACACGCAGCACCATAAGAAGCAGTATATATAAGGTTATTCCGATCAGATTGCTGATTATAATCGTAGCTATATCTCCGACCGCCGTAAGGAGCAGCTTGCACATCAGCATTACCACCAATCCTGATATAGCCGCCGACACCACCGGAAAAACAAATGAATACAGCCATTCCTGCCTGTATTTCAGCTTCCTGCATGTAAATACGAAACACGAAACCGCCAGTATTCCCGTAAAAGCGATTACAGAATATACAACGCCCTCAACACCCATCTGTCCCTCTTTAACAAACAAAATAATTGTCACAATATGAATCAGGAATGATGCCAAAAGAGAAATCAGAAATTCCTTCATCATATGAGTTTTCAACATAATCTGTCCAAAAAGATATGCGGTTCCATAAAAGAGAACAATCACCGTTCCACGTCTGACCATACTGATTATCTGCTCGTTTTCACCCTGATAACCCCCATTAACAAACGCCTCCGCCAAAACAGCCAGATTAATAGCCACCGGAAATGCAATTATAAACAATTTTCTAACAGCAGCGTCCATACGCTCGTGCATAAAGTGATATTCTTCTCTATCATATGCATTAACGATTTTGCCAACAGAACTAAGAACCGACATGCAGACAATTGCCGCGCCGATTCCGATTAATACGGCAAATTTTCCATAATATGCCCCCCAAAGCTGTGCATTAGCCTGCTCCGATTCGCTAAGGTTCATGCAGTAATTGAAGAATCTTAAGTCTATAAGCATAAATGAATTGGATAGAATCACGATAAGTGAGAGCGGAATGCTGTTACCAATCAACATTCCCGCAATACTGCCATTACTTTCCATTCTTCGTCCGCTATCTTCGCTAAGCTGCCTTTTCCATGTTCCGGAATAAATCGCAAAAACCATCATCAGATAAATTAATGTGACCAGCTCTGAAAGCATAATTCCCAAAACCACCCCTAAAGCGCCGTATGCATATGCTGTTATTTCATTGTGATGCAGCGCCGCTACCTTCTGCCCATAATTAAGAAACATCCTGCCGCCGGCAATAGTTGTAATAAACATAACGATTTTCTCTATATAATGCGAGTACGCCACCAAAACAACAAATCCGTTACCGTTAAAATACCCTCTGAATACATTTATAAGGGCTGACAGCACAATAGCCGGCGCTACTGCCAAAACTGCCCATCTGCACATAACTTCCAAAATAAGTGTATTAGAAATGAAATATGAAGCCGCCGCCAGAATGACTGCCAGTACAATACCTATCAGGGCAGAAAGTTTTAATGCCATATTAAATACCTTTCTTGCATTCCTAAACTGGTCCCTCTTTATACGATAGCGAATCAGTCCGTTCATTGTTCTCGCAATTCCATAGGAAAAAAACAGAGACATCAAAGTAAACAGTTCAAATGCCGGAGAAAACAGACCAACGCCCGCATCGCCAACGACCCTTGACAACGGGATTCTGACTGCAAGACTGAGCATGTACGTAATAACTCCCGCATATGCTGCCATATTACTCCTAAATTCCCTTGGGCTTCTCCTCCTTCCGGCAGACGCCTCTCTCCTGTGTATTCTCACATTAATCCTCCGTTCTTCCTATACAATAACCATGCCTTTATTCCTTGGCAACTTACACGATATTTCTTTTATTCCCTGCCACACCTATGTATACCCAGCTTGTCAAGAGCCATTTCCTGCTTTTGCTCCATGATGGATGCGTCCTCATCAGTCATATGGTCATATCCGCACAAATGAAAAATACTGTGCGCCACCAGAAAGGCGAACTCTCTAAGTTCGCTGTGTCCGTATTCCCGTGACTGCTCTTCTATTTTTTCCACCGAAATAATAATATCTCCCAGTATAAGTTCTCCGCTTGATAAGTCAAAGCAGTCCGCTTCCTGATCCTCCACTATGGTAAAATCCCCAGCCTGCGCATATTCAACATTAGGAAAAGAAAGCACATCGGTCTCTTTATCTATACTGCGGTATTCACTGTTATATCCACGTATTCCGGCATTATCCGTAAGCAACAGATTAATACAGGCTTCATATGGACATTTTTCTTCATTCAGCACTTCTTTAGCAACTTTTTCAAAAATCTCCTGTACGGAAAACGGAAATTCCTTATTTGTTTCATTTTCAACGTAAAAAGTCATAGTACAATTTTTCCTCACTGAATATCTTTCTCATTTCCCGCAGTTCTCCCAGCGACATAGAGTTTTTCCACATTTTTTCGGATTTCATCTTATTATTAAAAATAGTGTCGATAATCTTCTCATAATCCAATTCAGCCTTGGAATTCTTTGCAAACAGGTGACTTATTGACGTCACAATATAGTCGGTAAATAACACCACCATAGTTTCCTTTGATACTATCGTCTGTGAAGGAACCATATATTCTTCCAAAATCTTTCTGACTTCATACGGTATACGGTATTCCATACAGATTTCCTGTGTGTTTTCCCACGTAACTTCTCCTTTTAGTATTCCAATCCGATGATAGTATCCACAGGCTTTGACTACCGTATCGTCATAACCTAAGCGCTTCGCTATCTTATCACACAAATAAGCGGTGTGTACCGCATGGTAATATTCTTCTTTAGATAAATCTTTTAACTGTACAAGCAGCGGAAACTCAGGGTCATTCAAATCCATATATTGATATTTTTCTTTATGGATTACGTCATTGCTGAATATTTTCAGTATAATAAGCAAAAGTATAAAATTGACCATCAGGTTGATTGGTATTATTATAAACTGAGCTAACGACAGACCTTCCCTTTCAAACAATATTACATTCACCATAAGACATATCGTCAGACATAACAGTGAAATAAAGGCAGGTATACCGACTTTAAACGACTCGTTCAATCTGCTGAATACCACAATACCGACTAAACCGCTGATAAAATACAGAAAAAAACCGCGGATGCTCCCATTACTCACCAGCATGACAGACAGCATAAGGCTGACGCTGCCTGCAACCAGACCTGATATGCTGTTGCTGAATAAGCTTAAAAGGACAAAAATTATCAGAAAAGGCCAGCCCGATATAGGCAGCAGCGGAAAAAGAAGAGATAATGCAAGTCCCATCAAATAAAAGACAGTGAATCTCCCATAATTTCCCTGATTAGGATAAAAATAAAGCTCGTATATCTCACTGGCTGCCAGTGAAAATATGACAATTCCGGTTCCTAACATTACCATAACCGTATTACAGATGATTTCAGCTGCACTCACACCATACAGTAAGCTTCCTATTCCCGCTATCGCTCCTGATAATGCAAATAAGAGTACAAACTCTATTGTCACCTTTATTCTTTGCCACATCTGCTGCTTCTTATTGTTTTCTTCCATATTCAAAATTCCTATTTCTTCGTTTTTTATCGTAATTCTGCTCTTTGGCTTCATATGTCTCATACGCTTTAACGATTTTCTGGACGAGAGGATGCCTTACAACATCCTTGCTGGTAAGATTGCAAAAGGCAATATCGTCAATCTTTGATAACACTTTTACAGCTATATCCAGTCCCGATTTCGTATTTGGCGCCAAATCTTTCTGAGAAGCGTCTCCGGTTATGACAACTTTGGAACCGAACCCGATTCTGGTCAGAAACATCTTCATCTGCGCAGGCGTCGTATTCTGCGCCTCATCCAGGATAATATATGCATTGTCCAATGTTCTGCCTCTCATATACGCGAGCGGTGCGACTTCAATCAACCCTTTCTCCATATTCTTAGCAAAACTTTCCGCCCCCATTATCTGATATAGGGCGTCATATAAAGGGCGTAGATAAGGATCAACCTTACTCTGCAAATCACCCGGAAGAAAGCCCAGCTTCTCTCCTGCCTCAATAGCCGGTCTGGTCAGGATAATCCTTCCCACCTCGTTGCTCTTAAAAGCTGTTATCGCCATTGCCATAGCCAGATAGGTCTTTCCCGTACCGGCGGGTCCAAGTCCGAATACAATCATATTATTACGGATGGCATCCACATATTGTTTCTGCCCTAATGTTTTAGGCTTAATGGGTTTTCCGCTGATTGTATGGCAGATGCAGTCTTCATCTATTGTAAGCAAAACATCTTCCTTATTCTCTTTTCCCATCTCAATTGCATAATCTACATTTTGTTCCTGCAAAGCATTGCCTCTTTCCGACAGGGCAGCAAGCTCCTTCATAGTTCCCGCAGCCCTTACTACATCCTGCTGTCTGCCGCTTATCTTTACTACACCATCTCTGTTTACTATTATTACCTGAAAATCTTTTTCAATCTTTTTGATATAGGTATCATATTCCCCAAAAAGATTCTTCATATGCTCCATTGGAAGGTCCAATCCGAGCGTAAATTCCTCTGCCAATTATTCTATCACTGCCTCTTCACTTTCTGTAATGGGGATTTCCGGAGTTAGATTTTTAACCTTTTTCACAGCTTCTTCCGTTAATTGCAGCCTGACATCCATTATCCATTTATCCTCATTCTTTCTTATTGTAACATCTTTTTCCGTAATTTGTACCCCTTTTTCTTCTAAAGTCAATAATATTTTTCTAAATTCCTCTTCTATAATCTGCTCCATCTCTTCTTCAGTGTGCTTTTTTTGTATCCATGAATAGTCTTTTGCATATTTCACGCCGTAAAAAACAGGCAAAAACAGATGATCCAAAAGCTTTACCTGTTTCTTTTCTCCCGATACATCATATGATTCATAATTTATCTTTCCCATTGAGAGATTCCATTCTTTATCGTTTAAGCCAAACAGCAGTATCTTTTTCTCTTTTCCGGAGTACTCTTTTTCCATATATGCAACCTTTTTTTCTACGGAAAAGGCTTTATCATATAATATCATTATGTCTGCATCTGCATCATAATACTGATATCCTCTCACCGTTGTATCTTCATTATAAACCGGGACAGCGCCGCATACAAGAGTCTGACCTTCTACAACCGTATCTCCCACAGCCACTTGCGGAACTCCTTTTCTGGTAATCATATAAACTATGACTCCATCTCTGGCTGCAACGATATCTCTGCAGCTTCCGGCATCAACGTCCTGCAAATCTGAATTCTGATTCGATTGACTGAGTGAGTCATAATCAATGGTGTCATTTTCACGCAGCTTGATGATCAGGGAAGTTCCTTCCACTTTTAATGATGTCCAGGTAATCACATCATATTTTTCACGCAGCTGCATTTCCAATTCTTCTATACGCAAATCTTTCTTTTTCATTGCTGTATGGACCCCCTGAGTTTCCAGATAATCCATCAGCACATCCTCTGTAATAGTATAGTTTCCTTCAATTTTAATATCCCAGATATATCTCGTTGTAAACATCCAGAACACCAGACAGGCAAGCATACCTAATACAAATACTTTCCGCTTTTTTATTTTGGGCGTAAAAAAAGGCAGTCCATATTTATGTAATACGGCTGCCCTCGTACCGGTTTTTTTAAGAAGTGTTTTCAATGCAAAAAAACCTTTCAAGCTGACCTTCATCGTATAATAATCACCGTGGTTTTCGATATCCCAAACCAAAATATCATGATTTCCACACAGATTTAAGAATCTTTCAGTTGAATATCCCCATACTTTGATGGAAACATAGCCTTTTAAATATTGAATCCAATGAAGCATAAAATCATGCCCTTCCAAATCGAATATAGTTTACAATATATACAATATCCACCTTACGCCTGCCAATCTTACATTATAAACTTAAGTTAAAAGTACCGCAGGCTTTCGATATTACCAATTATTTTCATATCTTCCCCGGTATAGTAATCTATGGACAGTTCTTTGCCCTGAAAACAGATTCTGCAGTTTTTTCCCTGCAGGACTATGGATTCTTTTGAATATTCCAAAATCCCCTTATAGTTTTCTACAAAAGCTTCCCTGCTTCCGGTTATGGTAACGATTGATGCTCCAAGCATGGAGTCTTTGGGAAGCTTTAAGGATTCTACAATCATTTCTTTTTGCCGTGACAGCGATAGTTTAGCTGGTTTTCTCATAGTAATTCCCAAAATTTATTTTTCACACTATACTATATGAATTGGATTATGGAATAATGCACTAAAAATTAGAAACCGGAATACCTTTTAAGTAATTACTTTTATATAATTCCTTTAATAAATTTACTCCTTTTCACAGGCTTATCACTAAATGAATACGCTTTTAAAAAGCGCTCTTTTGCCTGTACAAGCTTATTTAAATCATTGGCATGTATGGTTGCCAGAGATTCGCCCTTTTTCACGTAATCTCCCACTTTTTTATGTAAAACAAGACCTACTGCCAAGTCAATTTCACTTTCTTTTGTTTCTCTGCCTCCGCCAAGGATAAGTGAACAGATTCCGATTTCGTCGCAGATTATTTTTTCTACATATCCTGCTTTATCCGATACTATTTCTTCTATGATTGACGCTTTCGGCAGCAGTGAAGTATCATAAACGGCTGATGCGTCCCCGCCTTGCGCTTCTACAAATGCTGCCAGTTTATCAAGCGCCGTTCCGTCTGCAATCACAGCCTTAAGCATAGCCGCTGCCTGCTCCTCATTTTCCGCCATGCCGCCCGCTATAATCATCTGAGCGCCTAAAGTCATACATAACTCTACAAAGTCCGACGGTCCGTTTCCCTGTAAGGTTTCTATAGCCTCTTTTACTTCAAGAGCATTGCCGACAGCAAAACCCAGAGGCTGATCCATATCGGAAACAATTGCCGACATTTTTCTTCCGGCATGCTTTCCAAGCACAACCATTTCCCTTGCCAGAGCGAATGCATCCTCTTCCTTTTTCATAAAGGCGCCGCTTCCCGTTTTGACATCCAGCACTATTGCATCTGCGCCGGAAGCCAGCTTTTTGCTCATAATAGAGCTGGCTATCAACGACATATTATCTACTGTCGCCGTCACATCCCTGAGCGCATAGAGTTTCTTATCCGCAGGCGCCAGATCAAGGGTCTGTCCCATAATGGAAATACCTATTTCATTTACCTGATTAATAAAACGCTCGGAAGTAATCCCTGTAGAAAAGCCCGAAAAGCTCTCTAATTTATCTATAGTTCCGCCTGTATGTCCTAGTCCTCTGCCGCTCATTTTGGCGATTTTAACACCGCATGCCGCCACCATAGGCGCAAGTGCAATTGAGGTTTTATCGCCCACGCCTCCGGTCGAGTGCTTATCCACTTTAACCCCTTCAATAGCTGATAAATCCAGCATATCGCCGCTATGTGCCATAGCCATCGTCAAATCCGCCGTCTCTTTATCAGTCATTCCGTTAAAATATACAGCCATCATCATGGCGGACATCTGATAGTCGGGAATGCTGCCGGCGGTGTATTCAGAAATCATATAATCAATCTCTTCGCTATCAAGCACACCTCCGTTGCGTTTTTTCATAATAAGATCGTACATTCTCATATTAATGTCTCCTTTGCATTGCTTTTTATCACTGCATTCTCACTCCAAACGTTTCAGGCGGAATATCAATTCCCAGCAATCCTGCAAATGCAAGTCCAAATCTGACAAACTCATAAGACACGGATGTAATAATATTACCTGAGATAATATATCCGTCTTTTATAGGCTTATTTATATTATCAGTCCAACCCTGCATCTGAGAAAGTTCTTTTTCCGTAAAGCCTTCTTCAAACAATTCTTCCCTGTCTATACCTGCCATAAATGGAAGTTCACCCATAATGCCGCATTTTAAAAGTAATATTGGCGCTATAGAAATTGCTCCAATGATTCTTTGATTATCGGCAAACAATTTTATAAATGAAAGCATTTCCTCATCTTCAATAACTTCCCTGATATCAGTCGCACCTGGCAGCAGCAGGCTATCATACTCGCTGATATCTATATCTGAAATGCATCTGTCGGGACACACATTCAGTCCCTCTTCACTTCTTACGCTCGCCGGACTCTTTGCAAATACGGTAATCTGTTTCTCTGCTATTGCTAATATTTCCAGCGCCACACTAATCTCAAAATTGCAAAACTGATCATAAATCAGGACTGCTGTCTTCTTCGCATTTACATTTTCCATTCACTTACCTTCTTTCTTTTAGGAAACTTTCTTACAACCTCCGATAAACCTTCGTGGTCTTCCTCTGCTTATTTTCTTACACATACTTAATTATTATAAGACATGTCACTTATTCTCTTGATAAATCTTTTTCCTTCATTATTTTCAAACATAAATGAAACTCCACCTGCTAATCCAAACATTTCACCTGAATTTAAAGTTTCAACACTTAACCCCAGGAACATTGTATTGAAAACACTCAACAAATCTCCATGAGAAACAATTATTATATTTTCATCATCACTTGCCATTACTTCATCAAAAAATGGTTTCAATCTGTTCCACTCATCCCTACGGCTTTCCGCATCGGAAAACAATCTATCATCAATAGTTATCTCTTGCTTTTCAAGATTTTCACGAAGCCATTGAACTGATTTACCACAACATTTTCCCAGATTTCTTTCTCGCAATTCAGTTCTTAAAATAGGAGATAAACCCAAATGTTTACCGACATTTTCAGCCGTCTGTCTTGCACGTAATAAATCAGATGAGTACATTACAAACTTTTTGTCAGATAGCTCTTCTTTTAACTTTTCTCCAATTCTGTTCGCTTGTTTTACCCCTAATTCAGATAATTCCCAATCCGTCCAGGAACCAACCATACCATTTGTATGATGAACTGACTGAGTATGTTGAATAGTGATAATTGTTTTCATTAGAATCCCCTTCATTACTTCTATTATGCTGTTCTGATTATACTACCTTTACTCCTTATTTACCACAAAAATAAAGGGTATTCTTTTTCATATCCTTAATTCTTTATCGATATTCCCATTCCGACAGTTTCTTGACTTGTACACTCCCTCTATATATAATAACTTAACACATGTTTCCTCAAAAGGAGTACGGATTATGCCAATTCCGGGAATAGAACAACCCAATTTAATTGAAATCGACAACATGCTTCGTCTAAGAAAATATGACGGCATCTGTGACTTTGCCCTGAGCTGGTATCAGGATGAAAATCTGGTGTATCTTGTTGATGGTGAGCGCGAACCTTATACCATGGAACGATTGCAGCGCATGTATACATATCTGGACGCACACGGAGAGCTTTACTGGATAGAAATCAACGACAGTAATCGCTTTGTACCAATCGGCGATGTAACATTCTGGCAGGAAGATATGCCGATTGTTATCGGTGATGTATCATTTCATGGAAACCACATTGGACGAAAAGTCATCAAATCGCTTGTAACAAGGGGAAGTCATCTCGGCTATAATACCTTATATGTAAATGAAATATACGATTTCAATATTGCCTCACAGAAATGCTTTGAAAGCGTAGGCTTCCGTCCGTATGAAAAGACAGAAAAGGGAAACCGCTATCGCCTGTCTGTCAAAAAATCATCAGAAACATAAGTATTCTTTCCACAAACGACTGTTTTCCCAATTTCATCACGCCCCAGTCCTGTGCTTTTCTTCCAAAGGCTTTAAAATTACCGTTTGGCGTCATACGCCACGCATTATTTGAATAATCTTTAAGTTCTGAATTAACCGGAGAAGCCAGCAATCTTGCTACATGGTCGCAATTATTTGTATAAATCCGGTATACCGGTAAGTCATCATCCTGCCCCATCTGCTCAAGATTCTTTTCATATTCTGCCTTTTTACCGGCATCTTCCTCCATAGCCCATTCTTCATATAAAACAGTAAACTGCAGCTCTGCCTCAAGATATGGAACAGCCTGTTCCAATATAGAATTATAATCCTCTGCCGTAATCGGTCTGTATAATGCATAATCATAATTGTCTGTAAGCTGGTCGCCGTCTATATGCAGATTTCCCGTCTGCAAAAACGCTTCCGTATCCTCCGCATCCATCTGCCCTATGCTCATTTTCCCGATACCGCTCTTTCCAAGAAGGCTTTCCCACAACGACCTCTGCATTCCATTATAGCTTAATACTGTTCCACAGCCTTCATCATCCACAACCATTAAGATACTGTGCCCCAGACCTTTCATGCCGTCTGCATTCACGATATAATACAACATATAACCGTCCTCAGTAAAAGAAGTATTACGAATTGAAAGTCGCAAAGAAAAACACAGACATAAATAAACTGCCAGCAAAACTACCGCGCTATATTTTATAAATTTATTTCCATGTCTTTTCATGTATTCTTTACCTGCTTTTCTAACAACAGCACCACATCGCCCTCCATAAGCATCGTAGAGCCATGAGGACATATATTTTTCTCTCCACGTTTTACCATAACCACAAAGACCCTTCTGGAAATATCCAAATCCTTTATCCTTTGTCCAATCCAGTTATGTTCCGGTTCCAGACACATCTCATCGATGCTGCATTCAAGCGTTCCGGTACTTGTAGTGCCAAGCAGCAGACTGTCTCCCTCTTCTAACACCAGGCTCTCATGAGGTGTATACACATCCTCTCCCCGGAGCACAACTGCCGGATACAGTCCTTGCGGAAGCTCCATTTCCATTAATTTAAGTCCCATATATGGATGCCCATTAACAATATTTAGTGTAATAAAATCCGCGTTATGCTGAGTATAGCTTCCTACTTTCATTTTCGTATAATACTCCACGAAACCGGCAGAAATTATACCTGTGGGAATTGCTACCATTCCGACCCCAAGAAAGGCAATGACAATCGCCATGAGCCGTCCTCCTATTGTTACCGGATAAATATCCCCATAACCAACTGTCAGGAGCGTAGATACAGACCACCATATTCCGGAAAAGGCATTGGAAAAATTCTCCGGCTGTGCGTCATGTTCCAGACCATACATACATAAAGATGAAGCCAGCATCAGAATCAACACAAGAAAAATCGAAGACACCAGAGCATTCCGCTTGTCCTTTAATACTTCCGTAATTACATTAAAGGCATCATACCGTGAATTAATCCTGAACAGATGCAGGATACGCACCACTCTAAGCATACGGAATGCAATCGCTCCACTTGGAATAAAAAACGGGCAAAAATACGGAAGAATCGTGAGTAAATCCACAACTCCATAAAAGGATACCGCAAATCGAAATACCGCCGCCGGATATGACTTTTCAGGATAAAGAAAATCAGCCGTCCATATCCTTAAGATATATTCCAAAAGGAAAATAACCATGGTAATAAGCTCAACTGTCCCAATCACACCCGCATATCCGGCTGCCTCTTCAAAAGTCTGAATAAATGTGACGGAAATATTAGCCAGTATGACAATAATGATAAAAATATCAAAACTCATACTCGGAATATCTGACATGTTGCCAATTTGAATGATTTTAAACACTCGCCTCTTAACCGCAGCAGTTTTCTTTGCCATTTCCATGCTTAACATTACCTTTCAATATATTTTGAAATAAGATTTCTTTTTTATATAAACAATATTTTATATAAACAATATTGGTTTAACAGCCAATACATCTGCCTTCCCGCATGCATAGTATCACAATGTACAATACATGCTACATTATCGCAGTCAGTATATTAATGGAAGCAGCTCTGTTAAAGTATGTATCACTTTGTCCTGACCATAATCTTTTATAACATCATCTCTATTGATAAGAACTGCATATGCTCCTGCACTTTTTGCACAGACCATATCTTTTTCTTCATCACCTACAAACACAATGTCCGATATATCTGTCTGCATTTTTTCACTCAATATCTCTAATCCTTTTGTGCATGGTTTCCTATATCCGGTATCATTTGATGTAAAAGGATATTCTATATACTTTATTATTGATGCTATATCCTCTAATGCATATATATTATCCATGCCATACGCCACATCCGACAAAGTGCCTATCTTTATTCCTTCCGCAGAAAGTATTTTCAATGTTTGTTCAACATCAGGAAATACCGAGCAATCCTGCCTGAAATAATTATAAAAGCTTTCTTTAATTTTTTTCATTTCTCCTAAATCTATGTTCATACCATTTAATATTTCAGTAAAAATCTCCGTAGAAGAAACCTCATAATCCCTCGGATTAATTCTGGTATTATACTTAGTCAGCACATTTCCTGCTTTTTTGTATTGTTCTTCAGAAAAAGAATAATTATGTTTTTGGGCAATATGTTCAAATGCCGGTCTGTACAGACTTGACCAGTTCATCGGAATTCTATAATCAGTTAATGTCCGACCTATATCAAATACAACTGCCTTAAACATATTTATAATATCCTCTGCTCTCATTTATAATAAGCAGCTAATATGTAAGCCTGCTTCTATTGTCTAAGCTCTCCAGCGTACATTGGTCTGTCCTTATCAGGAATCTCCAGCACCACCATAGCCTGCTCAAGTGTCATGTTGGCATTCTTAATCATGCCTTTATATCAAACGAAGAAGTGTTACCACCGTCATCCGCCATATTTACGAAGGTATATTTATCATTATGTGGAAAAAGCAATTCCATATATAAATTTCCAAGTAAATTCTTTACTTTGTCAGCATCAACATCCGAAATGGGAATATCACTGATTTCCAGACGTTTTAAATTTTCCAGAATCTTTTCTATGCCCTGCCATTCAACTGCTTCCGCTTCAAATTCATTCCTTAAAGGTTTTAATACTAATTCATTTTTTGATGATTCTGAAGTTTCCGGTTCCATAAGGGGTTTTACTTCAGGGATATTATATACAACATTTTTACATGTTTTCTCAAAACATTCCGGATCGTATTCTGCCAGATATCTCAAATCATCCATGGTCAATGTTTTCTTATTATGTATTTTAAGATATATATTTATAAGGCTGGTATCTTTTCCCATAATTCTCCTGTATGCCTTTCTCACTTATTTGTGGTATGGCTCTCCATTGTTAATCCTATAGCTCCGATATATCTGTTCCAAAAGAATAACCCGCATAAGCTGATGCGGGAATGTCATATTAGAGAAGCTGAGTGCCATGTCCGCACGCGAGCATACCTTATCATGCAGTCCGAGGGAGCCGCCAATGATAAACTGTATGTGTCCCTCACCCTGAATTCCAAGATTTGCAAGTTTTCTTGCAAATTCGACAGAATCATACATTTTACCTGAAATTTCCAGTGTAATAACATAAGAATCTTCTTTTACATGCCTTAAAATGCGCTCTGCTTCTTTCAGCTTAATTTTGCTTTCTTCTGCCGAGCTTGCGCCATCCGGAGTCTTTTCATCATCTACTTCAATGATCTCTAGCCGGCAATATCTGCCCAATCGTTTTTCATATTCGCAGACTGCATCTTTTAAATATTTTTCCTTAATTTTTCCTACTGAAATAATTGTTATTTTCATCATTATAATGATAAACCTTCTAAGTTTGCAAGATTTCATGCATGAAAAATTACAACTGTCTTACGAGGATTTGCAGCAAAAAATTCAGGTATTTCACGCTTTAAAATAAGTTCTGATAGTAATCATCTATAAAATGATCCAGAAACTCTTCTTCCAGATTCATAAACTTATCCTGTATAATTTTCTTCATTTTATCAGTGCGTATAAAATATTTCTGTTCTTCCGTCATTTCTTCATTCTCAAACAGCCCCTCGTCAATCTTTTCCACTGTCAGATTTTCTTCACACCATTTTGTTATCTCTTCCAAAAGGGAATCTTCCGTTTTCGCCTTTATTGACAATATCTTAAACGTCTTCATGGATACAAATCCAAAAACAATAAAAAGTATGAACAGCGCACTCATGACGCCGCATACAAGATATCTCGTTGTAGCAGCATTCCGATACATCGGAATCACTCCGCTCAATATCAGTATACATGCTATCAGTCCGATAACACCGATAAATAATAATGTATATGCGGAAGACTTGTTATCTTCCGCCTTTTGGGCGCTATTCTGGTATGCACGGCTCCATACAACTTTTTCGGTTTCTGCATCTTCAGGATTTTCATCCTCTAAAAATCCTTCTATTGCTGATTTTTCATCATCCGTCAGATTTTCATCTGCTATGATTTTCTCCGTTTCATCCGTATATTTTTCCAAAAATTGTGGAATATCTTCTCTAATAATCGCTTCATCACGGTTTTCTTCCAAAGAGTCAACCAGCTCAGTGCCACAGTCTGCACAGACCGTAATTCCCTCAACATACTCATTTCTACACTTAGGACACCATGGCATATAAATCTCTCCCCTCAGGCTTTTGTATTTTAGATTTGTACAAAAATAGTGTATTTCTATAGTTTGTTATATCTCTTCATAATCAAAGCATGTCCTGTTTGTTGTAACAGTACCGACATATCCCCCTGCCTTAACATGTGCCGGAGAAACCTGATATGCTTTCAATGCTTCCTCTGTTTCAAAAACTGAAATAAGCGCTATATCCCTGTTTCCGGACGAAAGCCCATCTATTACAACCTTAAGAGAAACCACACCGTCTACCTGATTCTTTACCGCTTCCAGTTCCTTTTTAATTCGAAGAGCTGCCTCCTTCTTTTCTGCCTCCGATAACTCTTCCTTCAAATTCCATAAAACAATATGATGTACCATAATAATCTCCTTTCTTTGCCAATAAGCACTGTTTTTTTTCATTTTATCCAAACCAGTTCATTTATACCAAAAGAGGTACGGAAATAAATCCATACCCCTTATTCACGCCAAAATTCTATCTAGCGTGACAAATATTCATCAATACCATTAGCCGCAGCTTTTCCTGCTCCCATTGCAAGGATTACCGTAGCCGCCCCTGTTACGGCGTCACCTCCGGCATATACGCCTTCTTTCGTAGTCTTACCATATTCTTCATCGGCAACAATACATTTGTGCTTATTAACTTCAAGTCCCTTTGTGGTTGAAGAAATAAGCGGATTAGGTGAAGTTCCAAGCGACATGATAACAGTATCCACATCAATAACAAACTCAGAACCCGGAATCTCTACCGGACGTCTTCTTCCGGAAGCATCAGGTTCGCCAAGTTCCATTCTGATACATTTCATTCCGCATACCCAGCCGTTATCGTCCGCAAGGATTTCCGTAGGGTTTGTCAGTAAATCAAAAATAATTCCTTCCTCTTTTGCATGATGCACTTCTTCCACACGGGCCGGAAGTTCTTCCTCGCTTCTGCGGTATACAATATGCACTTCCGCACCAAGACGCAGAGCCGTTCTCGCCGCATCCATTGCAACGTTACCACCGCCTACAACCGCTACTTTCTTGCCTCTCATAATCGGAGTATTGGAATCTTCATTAAAAGCTTTCATCAGATTGCTTCTTGTCAAATACTCATTTGCGGAAAATACACCATTTGACTGCTCTCCCGGAATCCCCATGAATTTGGGAAGCCCTGCTCCCGAACCGATAAATACGGCATCAAAGCCCTCTTCTTCTATCAGTTCATCTATAGTAACAGACTTTCCGACTACAACATTTGTCTCAATCTTTACACCAAGTGATTTTACGTTTTCAATTTCTTTCTCAACAACATCCTTCTTGGGAAGACGAAATTCCGGTATGCCATAGACAAGCACACCGCCCGCTTCATGAAGCGCTTCAAAAATCGTTACGTCATATCCCTTCTTTGCAAGGTCTCCCGCACAGGTAAGTCCTGCAGGACCTGAACCGATTACGGCTACTTTCCTGCCTTTCTTCTCTTTTGCGCCTTCGGGCTTCACACCATTCTCTCTCGCCCAATCAGCTACGAAACGTTCAAGTTTTCCGATAGATATCGGCTCACCTTTGATTCCTCGTATACATTTTCCCTCACACTGGCTCTCCTGCGGACACACACGTCCACATACTGCAGGAAGAGCAGACGATTCGCTGATTACCTGATAAGCTGCTTCAACATCTCCATCTTTTACCTTTTCAATAAAGCCCGGAATATTGATGGCAACCGGACAGCCTTTTATACACTGTGCATTTTTACAGTTTATACACCTTTCTGCTTCAGAAATTGCTTCCTCTTTATTATATCCCAGACACACTTCCTCAAAATTTGCCGCACGTACCTTTGCATCCTGTTCACGGACAGGCACCTTCTTTAAAACATCCATAACTTTACTCCTTTCTAAGCCTGCTAGTCAGCGCAGTTTCCGCATCCGCCATGATGGGTATCCCCTTCTTTGGCTTTTAAGAATGCCCTGCCTTCTTCTGTTTTATACATCTGCTGGCGTTTCATTGCCTGTTCAAAATCCACCTTATGCCCATCAAATTCAGGTCCGTCAACACAGGCAAATTTCACTTCGCCGTCTACGGTTATACGACATGCGCCGCACATACCTGTACCATCTACCATGATCGGATTCATGCTGACTATTGTCGGAATATTCAATTCTTTTGTCAACTTGCAGACAAACTTCATCATAATCATAGGACCGATTGCTATGCAGACATCATATTTTTTACCCTCATCTACAAGCTCCTGTATTGTCTGAGTTACCATACCGCTTCTTCCGTATGAGCCGTCATCTGTTGTAATATACAGGTTACCGGCAACAGCCTTCATCTCTTCTTCCATAATCAGTAAATCCTTCGTCTTGGCGCCAACAATTACGTCAGCAGCAACTCCATTCTCATGAAGCCATTTCACCTGCGGATATACCGGTGCAGTTCCTAAACCGCCTGCTACGAAAAGAATGTTCTTCTTTTTAAGACTATCCGAATCCTCATTCACAAGTTCAGAAGGACAGCCTAACGGTCCCACGAAATCATGAAAACTGTCGCCCGCTTTTAGCGCTGACATTCTTTGTGTTTCAGCTCCGACAACCTGCACTACAATTGTTACCGTTCCCTTTTCACGGTCATAATCACAGATTGTAAGCGGGATTCTTTCACCCTCGTCATCCATCCTTACAATAATAAACTGTCCCGGCTGACAGGATTTTGCAACACGCTTTGCCTCAACAACCATCTCGAAAATGTTCGTTGTAAGCTCCTTTGCCTCTAATATTTTGTACATTACTCATATCCTCCTAACTGCAAATACACATCGCATCTTACTAATAATATAAGAAGTACGGGTATTTTGCAATATGTTTTTAATCCAAACTTTCAGACGAAATACCACCGGACTCAACGGCTATAAACTCTCCATTTGCATTATATCCAAGCCTTGCAATCGAACCCGTATATGCCTGCACGATGAATACCTTATCAGTTCTGCTCAGTTTTCCCGTGCCGTCATTGTGATATTCGTACATTGCATAATATGTTTCATCCCCTATCCCAAGCACGGAATTGAACTGGTAACTGTATGTACCGGGGTGGAAAGCCGAATGTCCCTCAGCATCTTTAAGATAGCCGCTTTCCAACAGCACTGCCTGCAGCCTTGCCACTGCTGCATCCGTTGAAATAGCGTCCGGTAACGTCAAAGTATAAATTCGCTCCGTTACTTCGCTGGATATACCCTCTTCGCTTATATTGACAAAACTAAAGTGTGTGGTTCCAAGCGGCATAGGAAGAGCCCCTGTATACATAATGCTGCCGGCATCAGGCTCAGAGTCATCCACTGTGTAAAAAATGTTACAGCCTTCCAGTTCTTCCACTTCAATCATCATAGGCTTAAAATATTCACCGCTGTAAAGATTCACCTCCGGCGGCGTCGGTATTTCAGGGCTTATATTATATTTTTTGCTTACTATCTCGCTTTTAATTCCATAATCATTAATAAAAAACGCACTGATAGTATACTCTCCGTTTTCCAGAAAAAGAGGCGCTGTATAAACATTGCTGAATCTATCAGGTTTCGAACCATCCGTAGTATAATAAATAGTGCCTGAAGTATTAGAACTTAATTTTAACGGAATAACAGTATCATAGTCACCCTCGGCATAACTGAATTCCGGTTCCTTTGCCATATATCCCTGAAACATAGTGACAATCGTATCTTCTTTGCAGGAAAGCAAAAGCTCGTTTATTTCCTCATATCGCTCTTCTTTCGCATATATTGCAATCATTTTATCATAAGATTCTTCGACATCTTCGTAAGGATAAATTCCCTTATCAATGATTAACTTTAACTCCTGTAATGCTGACTCATTATTTGACATCAGATAATAGTAATCCGCCTTCAAAAACAGAATCTGTGACTGAGCATCATCTTTTTCATATGCGCTGTCAAGATATTCGATTGCCTTTGCATAATCTCCGTTAGCAGCATACTCCTTTGCTTTATCAACTTTATACTCTACAGTATTTACACGCTTAGAGTAAAAATAATAAGACAGTACCGCAACAAAAAAAACAATAACTATTGCAATCATAACCCCAATCTTATGACTGCGTTTCGCTATTTCCTCTATTCTGTTTTCTTCATCCTCTTCTATTTCCGGTTCTTTGCTACCCTCTCCTTGTTTATCCTGTCTATCGTCTTCGCCTGTCTGTTCATCATCCTGCAATGCAGCCAGTGTGGAAAGGGTCTCCGTTATACTATTTTCAATTTCCGGCTCGAAATCAGGCACAATCTGAATCTCATTTCCGCATTCTTCACAAATCAGATGGCCTTCTTCTATTTCTTTCCCACAATTTGGGCATTTCATAGGCATTTCCTTTCTAATATATCAGACAGCCGACTCCACACAGTTATACATTAACATGGCAATAGTCATCGGTCCGACGCCACCCGGAACCGGCGTAATCGCACTGCATATTTGAGCGACATCATCATAATCCACATCACCGCACAGCTTGTTATTCTCATTTCTATGGATTCCCACATCAATGACTACAGCGCCTTCTTTCACATACTCTCTCGTTATGAGCCTAGGTTTTCCGACAGCAGCCACAAGAATATCCGCTCTCTTTGTTACTTCCTTCAAATCTTTTGTTTTTGAATGAGTAACGGTAACAGTTCCATTCTCCCTGAGCAGCAAAAGCGCCATAGGCTTTCCAACAATATTGCTTCTTCCTATTATAACACATTCTTTTCCTGCGATTTCAATTCCTGAGCGTTTCAGAAGCTGTATAATTCCGGCAGGAGTACATGACACAAAGCCTCTCTGTCCGATACACAGATTCCCTACGTTCTGAGGATGAAAGCCGTCAACATCCTTCTTTGGGTCAATAGCATTGATAACCGCCTTCTCGTCAATATGTTCCGGCAGCGGAAGCTGTACTAAGATACCGTTCACATCCTTACGCCCGTTCAACTCCTCTATTAATTCAAGCAGTTTCTCCTGCGAGGTATTTTCAGGTAATTCATACGAAAGAGAATCAATCCCGATATATGCGCAGGCTTTTTTCTTATTGCCTACATATACTGTAGAAGCCGCATCATCACCGACCTGAATAACGGCAAGACATATGTTTATGCCATTCTGTTTCAGTTTTGACACCTTTTCCTTCAATTCCTCTTTTATTTCAGCTGAAATAGCTTTTCCATCTATAATCTGTGGCATTTCTATAAACACACTCCTCTCCATATCTGTATTCACTTAATCACCAATGCTTCTTTATCAACCTGCGAATTTGTGTGCCCAAGACATCTACAATGTCTGCACAAATTTACGAGTGAAAAATTTTTTCACCCTATATACTTAAAACAACCCTGTTATAACGCCATTGTCATTTATGTCTATTCTATAAGCCGCAGGCTCCTTAGGTAATCCGGGCATAGTCATTACGGAACCTGTCAGGACAACTACAAAGCCTGCTCCGGCGGAAACATATGCCTCCCTGACCGTAATATCAAAGTTTTCCGGTCTGCCAAGCAGCTCAGGGTCATCGGATAATGAATACTGTGTCTTAGCCATGCAGACAGGCATATTACCAAACCCTAATTCTTCAAGCTTTCGCAGCTGCGCAGCGGCAGCAGGCGCATAGGATACTCCCTTTGCCCCATATATTTCATGCGCAACTGTCTCGATTTTTTCTTTCAGAGAAAGAGAATCCTCATAGAGTAAATGGAAATCCGACGGTTTATTCTCTATAACATCCAACACCTTCCCTGCGAGCTCCACTCCGCCTTCGCCGCCCTTTTCCCAAACCTGCGCAAGCGCAAACTCGCATTCTTTCTCTTCACAGAATTTCCTGACATAATCTATCTCCGCAGTCGTATCCGTCACAAATGAATTAAGGGAAACAACAATTGGAACTCCATATTTATGAAGATTTTCAATATGCTTCTCCAGATTAACGATTCCCTTTTGAAGCGCATCTAAGTTTTCCTCCGACAATTCAGCCTTACCTATACCACCATTATACTTCAATGCCCTTATTGTTGCCACCAAAACAACAGCATCAGGTTTCAAATCCGCTATACGGCATTTGATGTCAAAAAACTTCTCCGCTCCCAAATCAGCACCAAATCCGGCCTCCGTAATCACATAATCCGCCATTTTAAGCGCTGCCCTGGTTGCTCTGACAGAATTGCAGCCGTGAGCTATATTAGCAAAAGGACCGCCATGAATAAGCGCAGGTGTATGTTCAAGTGTCTGAATCAGGTTCGGCTTAACAGCATCCTTAAGCAATGCCGCCATCGCCCCTACCGCTTTGAGGTCGGCAGCTGTAACCGGCTCTCCTTTATAATTATATGCCACGATAATTCTGCCAAGTCGTTCCTTTAAATCCTTCATATCCGCTGCCAGACAGAGAACAGCCATAATTTCAGAAGCAACGGTTATAACAAAATGATCTTCCCTTACCGTGCCGTCAGCTTTATTTCCAAGTCCTACCACGACATTCCTGAGTACCCGGTCATTCATATCCAGACATCTCTTCCATACGACCTGTCTGGTATCAATTCCAAGCACATTTCCCTGTTGAATATGATTATCAAGCAATGCCGCAAGCAGGTTATTAGCAGATGTAATCGCATGAAAATCACCTGTAAAATGCAGATTCAGTTCTTCCATCGGAACAACTTGTGAATAACCTCCGCCGGCCGCTCCGCCCTTAATTCCGAAACACGGTCCCAAAGAAGGCTCGCGCAGAGCCAGAATAGCATTTTTACCCAGCTTGCCAAACGCCTGACCAAGACCGATACTGGTTGTAGTCTTTCCTTCCCCCGCAGGAGTAGGATTGATGGCCGTTACCAGAATCAGCTTTCCATCCGGTTTTTGTTCTATACTGTTCATATATTCTTCCGAAATCTTAGCCTTGTACTTTCCATACAGTTCCAAGTCGTCTTCCTGCATTCCAAGCTGCTTCGCAACTGTCACAATGGGCTCCAGAACGGCGCCCTGCGCAATCTCTATATCTGTTTTCATACTGATTACCATGCTCCTTGCAAATCTATTATATTCTATTAGTATCCTTTAGAGAATTTCCTCTGCCAATTGCTCAAATTCATCCAAAGACATCAGAATCTTTCGGGGTTTCGTACCTTCCTCTTCTCCTACAACACCGGCTTCACATAACTGATCCATGATTCTTGCCGCCCTGTTAAAACCTATCTTGAAGGCTCTCTGCAGCATACCTATAGACGCCTTGTCCTTTTCGATGATAAATCTGCCTGCCTCGGCAAAATACTGGTCATATTCCGAAGAAGAATCGATACCGCCCGCACCCCCATCCGAACCGGAGCTTCCCATATTTTTGATTTTTTCTTCCACATCTTCGTCATAAACATTGCCGATTTCCTGATTTTTCAGGAAATCAACCACGTCCGATACTTCTTTATCGGATACGAATGCGCCTTGAATTCTTGCGGGTTTCGGATATCCCTGTGGATAAAAGAGCATATCGCCTTTTCCAAGCAGTTTCTCCGCTCCTACCATATCCAGAATCGTTCTGGAATCCACGCCGCTGGATACAGCGAAGGCAACACGGCTTGGCATGTTCGCCTTAATAAGTCCGGTAATAACATCAACAGAAGGTCTCTGCGTTGCTATGATAAGATGTATTCCACACGCTCTTGCAAGCTGTGCCAGACGGCAAATAGACTCCTCTACCTCTCCGGGCGATACCATCATCAAATCAGCAAGCTCATCTACTATAATCAGAATCTGAGGCATCTTCTCCGGAGCGTCGGCATCACCACTTGCCCTCATACTCTCAACCTTTTTATTATACCCCGCCAGATCACGCACATTATAATCGGCAAACTTTTTATAACGCTCAGTCATCTCGGCTACGCCCCAGTGCAGCGCTGCAGCCGCTTTCTTTGGGTCTGTCACAACCGGAATCAGCAGATGGGGAATCCCGTTGTATACGCTTAACTCCACAACCTTTGGATCTATCATAATTAATTTTACATCATCCGGGTGTGCTTTGTACAGAATTCCCATGATAATTGTATTAATACAAACCGATTTACCTGAACCTGTCGCTCCCGCAATCAGCATATGCGGCATCTTGGCAATATCAGCAACTACTGTCTTTCCGCCAATATCCTTTCCAACCGCAAACGCCAGTTTGGAAGGAAAATTCCTGAACTCATCGGATTCTAACAAATCCCTTAAGGCGACTCCGGTAGTTTCTTTATTGGGAACTTCAATGCCTACTGCCGCTTTTCCCGGTATAGGAGCCTCGATACGAATATCGGTAGCTGCAAGATTCAGCTTAATGTCGTCCGCAAGACCTACAATCTTACTTACCTTTACACCCTGCTCCGGCTGAAGCTCGTATCTGGTGACGGAAGGTCCCTGACTGATATCAGTGACCGTTACTTTTACTCCGAAAGTCCCAAGCGTCTGTTGCAGACGAATAGCTGTTTCCTTTAATTCCCTGTCCGTATTACTGCTATTCTTTCCTTTACCCTTGGCAAGTCTGCTATATGGCGGGAAATGATATTCTCTGGGCTCTTTTTTAGACACATCCCTTGAAAAACCATTAGGTGTTGCCGCTGTATCTGCCGTGGTTTCCACTGTGTTTCCTCTCTCCGGCAGCTTGGCTGCAGGACGTTCACGATAAGAATCTTTTGTTGTAATGCCCTCTTTATGTATCGCTATCCCACGCGCTTCTGTTCCTTCACTTTTTAACTCTTCTATTTCATCTAATGCTTCTATTTCTTCTGTTTCCTCATATGTAAAATCATCTTCCTCTATATGAATCTCAGAGATATCATCGGATTTATTCTCAATAAAATGATATGTCTCCTGCTTCCTGATAATCGGTACTTCATCATCCGGTTCTTCATTCAACGTAATTTCGTGAAGGTCATCTCTTATTTTCTCTACCGCATCGTTTTCTTTGTTCAGATTATTACTCAAAGCAGTATCAATCATAACGCCTGATACTTTTTTATCCATCCTGAGAATCTTCTCATTCTCTTTCTCTTCTTCCTGCTGTATCTTAAGTTCTTTTTCTCTGGCCCGACGCTCTTCCATGGCCTCACGCTTCTCTCTTGCACGTTCCCGCCTGTATGCGGCATCCTCCCTGGAACGTTCATATACCTTCCTGCCCTGAGTCTTAACGCCTCCTATAAAGGATTTCTCCGTCACAATAACAACGCATATGATCCCGACTACAATCACAGCAAGCACAGTTCCCGCCATACCAAGCATCTTGTGAAGTGCAAATGCAGCAGAACCGGCAATAATGCCGCCTCCGCCACGGTTTTCACTACATCGTTTATAAATCTCCACTATTTGATAGTTATCTGTCTCCGAATATTTTACGCTTAACAATTCAAATATCATGCTTATAAGGAAAAAGATAACCAAACCGGCAATGAGTTTTCTGGTTGCAATGTTATTACCTATATTAGACATACCAAAAGCAATCGCCAGAAAAATAATCACAGGTGCAATATATGCCATAAGTCCGAAAATACCGAACATAAATGAACTGACTGCATTTCCGACTTTACCGACAATACCGAAGTTACATAAAAATAATATCACAGCAAGCGCCAGACAGGCAATCAATAATATCTCGTTACGGATTGCCATATCCATCGGCTCACCGCGCATACTTCTGCCTGTATCAGCTGTACTCCTTGACTTTCCACCGCTTGCCGTACTTTTCCTTCCGGAAGCACCGGTACCGCTTTTTCGCGAACCTGTTCCTCTTCCCTGATTTGATGCCATGTCTGACCTCCATGCGATAATTATGCTTCTATAAATAAATCCGTATTCTTTAGTATGATAAACCTTAAGCCCATCATAGTCTAATCGCAATTTATAGTATAGCATTTCCCAGGTCAATTGTCATCCCTTATTTTGTATCTGCCTTTTTTCTTTCTACCATATCATGCAGTTTGCTTATTGCATCCTTGATTCCGCCGACTTCATTTATAATCCCTTCTTCAACCGCTTCCTTGCCTACCAGAACCGTTCCAACGTCTTTTGTAAGCATACCTGTCTCCATCATCAGTTCTTCCATGCGGTTTTGGGATATTTTGCAGTGCTCACATACAAATCCTGTAATACGGTTCTGTATCTGCTTAAAATAGTCAAAGGTCTGCTGTACTCCTATAACCATACCATTTAAGCGTACGGGATGAATGACCATCGTTCCCGTTGGCACAATATAAGAATAGTCTGTGCTTACCGCTATCGGTACTCCTATGGAATGACTACCGCCCAATACTAAAGATACGGTAGGCTTGCTTAATGATGAAATCATTTCCGCAATTGCCAGCCCGGCTTCTACATCTCCTCCCATCGTATTGAGCAAAATCAGAACTCCGTCAATTTTCTTACTGTCTTCGATCGCAGCAAGCTGCGGCAGTATATGCTCATATTTGGTTGTTTTGGAAGAACTGCTCAAGTTATCGTGTCCCTCGATTTCTCCAATGATTGTTATCAGATGTATGTTATGCGCTGCTTCGCTTTCGTCCAATGTCAGCTGCCCTGTTGATTCTATTCGTTCATCTTTGCGTTTTTCCGCTTCATCCTTCTCCTTTTTGTTATCATCATTTCCGCCGGAAGTTTTTGTGCTGTTATCTTTTTGACTGTTCTCTTTTTTACTGTTCTGTTTATTTCCCATTAAAATGTCTCTCCTTAATTTATGGTGATAATAAGCGTGTTTTCTATCGCCTTTAATAATTTTTCATAATGAGTAGTTTCTGTTATATTTTATTTTTTATTCTTTTTGGATCTGATTTGAGGAAATAATTGAATTTACGTTTATAAATACGAAACCGGGACAGTGGTATGATTACACTGTCCCTAAGTAAAATTTCCGTGTTTTTGCTTTTTGATATATATCCGATAAGCCCTGTAAAGTTGTGCTGTTTTCTATTATGAGACTGCTTCCCAACTAATCTGATATTCTCCCCATTTGCCAAGCGCACTCTGAACGCTGGTACAATCCCCGAAAAAGTATGCGCCAAGACCTGAGCGCCATTTTTCTGCATCAAATTTCACGACGTTCAGATTGTACGCTCCTTCCATCTCCTTTTCGGTAACGGAAAACATGCAGCCATTTTCCCAGTATAATGCTTCACCGTCAATATACCCCTGATCCACAAGCTCCTGCCATGTTCCCTGCACGATTTCCATTCCATGCAGTTCTCCGAACCGCCATGCAAGCGCTGACTGTTCTGCCGGTAAGAGACGCGTCTGCGATAAATCAACGCCAATTATATCTATATCGCTGTTCAGACCGCTGTCCACCTTCCATAAATCTTCCAAGACATCCAGATATAAACTGCAAAGATTATCAAAACCACCCATGTCCATAACTTTGATTTCTGTCACGCCGCAAAGATGTGCCGGAAAAATCTCTTCAATATTCCCATTATAGCTAATTTCAACCAGATTTCCCGATTCTATTTCACCGTCAATTAACGCTTCGCCTGATTCAGATATTATATTGACGCCTTCCATATTCAAACGGTATACATCACCTGCCCTGCCGTCAATCTTAGCAAGAAGCAGCTCTCCTTCAGACGCATCCACAACACGGCAGCGCTCTATAACGCTCTCTATAGCCCTATCGGAATACTCTGTATTTTCAAAATCATTCACCTGACCCATAAACATAATGATTCCGGTTTCTTTATCCTGAATAAAGAATATAAACGGCTGATTCACAATAAAGTCTATTGATTCTTCCATAATCATCGAAGATCCGGCATCAGTATCTAATTCCGTCACAGCGGCAGCTCTGCTTCCAAGTTCATCGACATCAAGCTTAGCCACATGGCTTGCATCATCTACATAAATCTCATCGCCAATCCCCGGAAAATCCGCCAGTTTCCAATCAAAGGCATTCACCATTCCCATTTCCTTCAAAATATCTATCAGACCGTCAACAGAATAGTCCATACTGAATTTGGGAAGCCAGATTCTCTGAATGTATGAAGTTCCCGAATTCATCAGCTTAGTCAGAAACTGATTTTTTTCATCTTCTGATAAACTATCAAAAAGTTCTTCTACAGGTTTTCCTGCATCTTTAGAGGGAAGAAGAATATTCATGACCTTGCTTCCGTCGCCATACGGCATGCTAAGCCCCTTGATTCCATCTGATTCATAATATGACAGATATATTGCGCCATTACGCATCATATCTACTGTTGTTTCCCTGCTTTTTCCATAAAATGTCTCTTGGCCGGTAGCTTCCGTCCTAAACGGCCAGAGCCATTCCCCATAGAAATATACTGCATTGATTATGGATAAGCAAATATCCGTATTAACATCCTGCTTAAAGTTTTTAATCATTCCGTTGGTATTTTCCGAAACCCACTTATTAATCATTTCTTTGGTTCCATCTGGGTCATTCATAAAATCGGCATTATAAATCTGTGCATCATAATAAAATTCCACAAGCGGTAAATAACTCTCATATCCTATGTCAGATAATGTATACTGCTTATCAATCCAAAGTGAATTAGCGCTTGTGATAAGCGCCTGCTCCGACTGCTCTTTATTCATATACAAAGAAAGCTGCATATTCCAGTCCTGAATATCTTTAATATCAAAAAGGCTCTCTATCTGGCTTTTTGTCTCACCTTCAGCAGCATTGTCCAATATAGTCAATGCAGTGCCAAGGCTATATGGTGAGAAAAAATAATTTCCGCCGGCTGACTGAAGGTATCCCGACATATCATAGGCAAAATTATTTATGCCCTTCATCAGAGTACTATTATCTGTATCCGCAGTAGGATATTCCGCGATGATACTCGTAGCGCTTCCGTCACCATTATCCCTGTTCTGCGCTGAGATTCTTGTGGCTTCGTTCGTTTCTTTTTCTCCTACCGCCGCGCATGCTGCCATAGTACCCGCAAGCATAATGGCAGTTGCAATGCCGTAAATCATTTTCTGCTTCATTTTCGAATTCTTACCTGCATTCCTTTTCCATATAAATATTTCATTCTTTTTCATAAAAATCTCCCTTCCGTATACTTAGATGTAGGCATTAATTAATCTCATTTTTAATACCCGAAGTTTTAAGTATAATATAAAACTTTTTATCCTCTTATATTAAGATACGTTTTATAAGGATAATTTTTATGGATTATTTATATTTTTTATAAAAACCATCACAAAAGGCAATGTCAGGTAAAAACTTGAATTCAGCCATCTAAACCAAAATCAATAACAGCGCCGATAATTGTATTTGGCTTCATACCGCATCCAACATCATATATTACCTTGTATTCACCACTGGCATTAGGGCATAGAATATTGCTGCCTATAGGAGCCCCATCATTGGTGCCTGCTTCCGCTCCGCATATAGAACATGTGCCTTCAGATCTTCCGTTAGTCAGACTGCTGATTACAACTGTTCTATTAAAATTCGGGTCTTCAGCTTTCTTTTGACCATCACAACGCACATACACTGCAACATGCTTAGGTACGGTATAGCATCCACCACCACTTTCAGGGCTGCCTGTATGCTGATGATATTTATATGTAATTTTGGCGTTTGCTTGTACTTGCGCCACTCCATCAGCATAACCTTCCCTATATCTGCTGTCATACATATCCTGTATTGCTTCGTTTATATCATCAGGGCTGTTCGTTTTTGGTGTGAATCCCAGCCCTGCTAATTTATTGTATATCTTATTCACACCATCCTGAAAAGCCTGTGCCAGCTCTTTAAGCGCATTTGCACCCGCAGCTTTATCTTGATCCGTATTCTCTTTAACTCCGTCAAGCGTATCAATGATATCACTTTTTTTAACCGCAGTTTGCGCCAATTCATCGGTTATACCGGTCAGACCGTTTATGTTTTCCGCAATATTTACAAAATCAGCTGCATCAAGCAATAAGTCATGCGCATGCCCATTATTATTTGACGCATCCCCATCATCATAAACAAATCTTCCATAGCTGCCTGGTACAAATGCTTCTCTGTTTTCGGCAGCTGACACAATATCTTTAAAAGCAGCGCCGACAATTATTACCGCAGCCATTACTATAATAGCTGCCGTTGTTTTAAAATATTTTTTCTTTTTCAAATCCATATCTCTCCTCTCTTAGTTTCATCTTAGCTATTCCAACAAATTTATATGGCATATAATCCATTCATCATTACCAGATAGGGAAAAATGCACAGATAATTAAAGATATCAAGATTGACCAATATAAGATAATTCACAAAGATATTATTATTATGCAATCATTTTTGCCATAATACAAATACTTTTTTACGATTTTGTCATCAGTTACTGTAGAAAAATTTATCAGTATAATTTATACTCTGCAAGAACACTGCCAATATATTGTTTAAATAAATCAACATTTCAAAACAAAACACAAAATGTTGTATTGTGCATTTTTTCATATGGCTTTTCACAGCAAAATAATTACAAATTATTTTATATTTTTTTCTTATAGCCGGAAACTTGGACCTGCCCTATACATAAGATAAACCATAAAACAAAACAACAAAAATGGAGGCAATAAACATGAGTGATTTATCAGCAACAAACTGCGGATGCGGCAGCACAAGAGAGTCTTCAGGCAACAACGGATGCTGTTCTCTGATCTGGCTCATCATCTTATTCTCTCTCTTTAACAACAATGACAGCTGTGGCTGCGGCGGCGGTCTCAACTTGTTTAACGGCGGTTCTGAAGGCTGCGGATGCAGTTCTATTATCTGGCTGTTAATTCTTTTCAGCTGCTGCGGTTCTTCCTGCTAATAGCTTTCCTTCACTTCTTAATGCACATCTGGAAAATAGGCTCGCAATTTGAGCCTATTTTTCTCTTATGACGCATATACTTTGATAGGCTTGAACAATTAATCTACCGGCATCGAAAGGCATATGAACAATGAAAGAAGATTCGTCAAACGTTATGGCATTTGATGCCTTATATACCAACAATCAGATACAGAAATTAAAGGTTCTCCTCCCCTATATAGAACCTTCCATGCAGAAAAATATGGCAGTTTATATAAAATATATGGAGTTAAAATATACAATCGACTTATTCAGAAAACATCCTTTTCAAATCCGTGCCGCTTCCAAAGATACGGAAAAGCTGGATATCCAGAAACTCTTTCGCGAATTAAAGCCTTACTGTACAGAAGCTGAATCAAAACAGTTAGAACAGATGAATTCAATATTTCAGACTATGGAAATGTATCAGGAAATGAGTCAGACCATGAGTACAATGCAGGAAATGTTTCCTGATATAGGCAAACAAAATACCGATAACCCTTCAGGCGCTTCCATGGAAGATTTGCTGATGGGTATGCTCTCACCCGAACAGAAGGCTATGTTTGAGGCTTTCAGCAATAAAACATAAATAAAAACTATAATTGAGTTCGCATCTACTTAAAACCATATTGAAAATAGAAAGGAGAACTTATAGATGACATCCTGGCTAAATGATCCTGATGTTGCACATATTGACAAAACCAAACTTGACTTTCTTCAGATGCTTGTTTTTGAAAGCAACGGCTTGACACAGGAACAGATGCTGCCCTTTCTAATTGCTGTTGCCAAACGAGGGAAAGAAAAAAATATAAGCTTTACCGAAGAAGAGGTTGATACCATAATAAAAACTCTACAGAAATACGCCTCACCCGACGACTTGGCTAAAATGGACAAAATGACGGCACTATTCCGAAAAAGAAATAAACTATAACGCCATAAGAGAAGCTCATATATTAATATATGAGCTTCTCTTAGACACTAACCAACATTCATTCTACTTCTGCACAATATTCACAATCCTGCCCGGTACATAAATCTCTTTAATAATTGTCCCTGTCAGTTTATCAGCTACAGCTTCCTTCGCTTTGGTAATTACATCATCCTTATTATCATCTTTACCGATAAGCAGTGTCGCCCTTGTCTTTCCGTTAATCTGAACTGCAATTTCCACAGTATCTTCTACAGTCTTAGCCTCATCGTATTCGGGCCATGAAGTCTGATATATTTTCCCATCGAAACCTACAATCTGCCACAGTTCCTCAGTGATATGGGGTGCAACCGGATTGAGCAGAGTAAGCAGCGTTTTGAACTCGCCATTTGTCACTGAATTTTTCTTATAAAAATCATTAATCAGCGCCATCATTGCAGCAATTGCCGTATTATACTTCAAATTTTCAAAATCACTGCTGACTTTCTTGATAGTCTGGTGCATCTTGGTTTCCAAATCAGCAGAGTATCCTGTCTCTGCTGTCGTGATATCCTGCAGCTTCCATACTCTCTCTAAGAAGCGGCGGCAGCCTTTTACGCCATCGTCAGACCATGCGGCGGATAAATCAAAGGCGCCTATGAACATTTCATAAGTCCGCAGCGTGTCTGCGCCATATTCTCTGACGATATCATCAGGATTTACGACATTTCCACGTGACTTACTCATTTTTTCACCGTTAGAACCAAGAATCATACCATGTGAAGTTCTCTTTAAATACGGTTCCGGACAAGGCACTACTTTTTCATCATATAAAAACTTGTGCCAGAAACGCGAATACAATAAATGCAGTGTTGTATGCTCCATACCGCCGTTATACCAGTCAACAGGCATCCAATAATCCAAAGCTTCTTTACTTGCAAGCGCTTCCTTATTATTCGGGTCAGTATATCTCAGGAAATACCACGAAGAACCGGCCCACTGGGGCATAGTATCTGTTTCACGTTTGGCAGGTCCGCCACAGCAAGGGCATGTTGTATTGACCCAATCAGTCATCAGTGCAAGCGGTGATTCACCGTTATCTGTCGGCATATAGCTTTCTACTTCCGGCAGCTCTAACGGCAGCTCGCTCTCATCTA
>CAZRKN010000010.1:0-61286 GCA_964600805.1 uncultured Bacteroides sp.
TCATATGATAGGTTTTGAATATTTCCATTGTCTACCATATGGGGAGCATATCAAATATAGGCATTCACGACGCATCATGAAACATGTCGAAACCCACTCTCCACTGTCAAGAGTTGAGTGCTAATATTTTCAGACAATTTGCTTTTATAAACTCCAAAAATGTCTTACCCGCCAATGACATTTCCTTGTCATGTGCAACGCCTATCTCTATGATCTGCTCAGGTATCAACGGAAGAACCTTTACATTACCATGCCATTCTTTGCTGTTTAAGTTATTATTCATGCTGATTCCCAGTCCGGCGTCTACCATCTGCCAGGTCGCATAACTGTCTTTTGTAAAAAAAAGAGTATTCGGTATTATTCCCAATTTGGAAAAGACATGTGAATTATCAATATCCGCATTCGGATAGGTGTCAATGTATTTTTCGTTTGCGAACGCTTCCACCGGAATACCTTTTTCATTTGCCAAAGGATGATCCTTGGGTACCCACGCCATCATAGGGTCATTACAGAGCGGAATCCACCCGGACACTTCATCTCTTTTACTGATGATACACAGATCCAATTGATGGCTTTTTAATTTTTCCAATAGTTCTGCGCTGTACCCGGATATGATCTCCACTTTGATTCCCGGATATTTTTCATGAAAAGATTTGATCAAATCGGCAAGTTTACGATAAAAAGCACTGTATGCTGTTCCGATTATCACATGACCGACCTCCGCGCCCTTTATTTTCCCAGCCATAAGAAGACAGTCGTTTCCGCTTCGTACAAAATTCCGTATCACTTGCAGCATCTGTTCACACTCTTTGGTTGGGCAAATGCCCTCGCGTGTACGGATTAATAAGGTAAATCCCAATTCTTCCTCAAGCGACGCCATCATCCGGCTGATTCCTGAAGGCGTATATCCCATCACTTCTGCGGCAGCAGATAAACTTCCATGCTCCAGTACACATAAAAGTGTTTTCATTTTTTCCAGATCCATATTAATCCCTTCTTTGACATTTCCTCAAAACATCATTGATTTATTTTCGCTTTTCTCAATACCATTTCATCATTATACTATAAATAGTCCTTGAGATAAACCTAATATTTACGAATTATTACGCTGTGGCATAATTTCAAATAACAAAAAAGGAAGTATGAAAAATGAAAAAAAATATTGACCTTACTCATGGTAATATGAAGCTCCATATTATTCGTCTGGCTATCCCTTTGATTTTGGGTAATATTCTTCAACAGACCTATAACACAATTGATGCCTTTGTAATTGGAAGATATGCCAGTGAATTAGAATTCTCTTCCGTCGGAGTGGCCAGTTCTATTATGAATCTGATGACCTTTGCGATTGTTGGAGCATGTACCGGGATTTCCATTATCTTTTCTGAGCTATATGGCGGAAAACAAATTAATAAATTCCGTACAGAGCATTTTCTTGTACTGACTTTAGGAACAATGATTACCTTCTGTATCAGTGTTCTCGCTGTGCTTTTTCTCATGCCAATCCTGCGTTTGACACAAACTCCGCCTGAGATTATGGACTATACTCTCAGTTATCTTAGAATAGTCCTGATCGGACTTCCGTTTGTTTTTCTTTACAACCTTTACAATTCCCTTCTTCGTGCAACCGGAAATACCTCTATGTCTTTGTATATTCTTCTTGTTTCCGTTGTCATAAATCTGGGGTTGGATCTTTATATGGTCGGTACACTGCATATGGGAATTGCCGGAGCTGCATGGGCAACCTTTTTTTCACAGGCAGTCTCCGCTGTATTTTCCGTTCTGGTTTTTTACATAAAGCTGCCGGAATTAAGATGTTGCAAAGATGATTGCAAATGGGATAAAAGCCTTATCCAAAAAACGCTTCATTTCAGCATTGTTACTGGTATTCATCAAGCCAGTCTGTATATCGGAAAATTAATGGTACAAAGTGCCGTAAATACAACCGGAACAGAAATGATTGCAGCCTATACTGCTGCAACCAGAATCGAAGGGTATGCTAATTCATTCGGTGACAGCGGCGCTGCCGCAACGTCTGTTATCATTGCGCAAAATCACGGTGCCGGGAAACAGGACCGTGTAAAAAAAGGGTTTTGGGACAGCCTTGTTCTTCTTTTTTCTCTCGGCATCGTATGTTCCATTATTTTGTATCTGGTTTCCCCGAATGCAGTAACTCTGATTCTGGGCCATTCATACGGAATATCCTACCAAAACGCTGTTTCATATCTACGCATCATTGCCTTTTTCTACACATTCTGCTTTACCGGAAATACATTTGCCGGTTACTTAGACGGAATTGAAAAAGTCTCCATCCCATTTATCGGCGCAGCTGGTCACATTGCTCTGCGTGTTATACTGTCCTGGATATTCATACAGGACTATCAGCTTCCGGCAGTTGCTTTTGCTACAGGTATCGGCTGGATTCTGGTGAATTTGTTTTGGGCAATTTACCAGTTTGTGTTCTCTATTTCTACCACTTCATTTACAACTGAATAATCTTCTCCCGTACAGTATTCCAACATGATATGGTCTTCGTCAATCAACTCGATACTATAGATTGCAGACATCAAATCTGCGGTTACGCTGAAATCTCTATATATCTCCTGATATAGAATACCTTCTTCAAAAATATCTGTCAGTATCAGCGGGTCATTATTCCACTTATCACCAACCAATGGACGGTGTGCCAGAATGCCATGCATCGACGAAAATCGCATTTTTATCACATCTTTTTCGGAATAGTTTAAAATTCTCCTCAGTAACTTCTTTTTGTCCTCTCTTCATAAAATACATAAAGTACCCTCCTTGCAATAAAGAATAGGAGAACTTTTCAGTCCTCCTCATAAAAGCTTTCCAGTAATCGCAATTCATCCCCCACATCCTCTGGGGTATTTAATATCCATAATCGGACAGTCAGCAGGATTCTTAATTTTTCCGCTCATAATCTGTTTAGGGCATTCCATAAGCTGGTCTCTGACCATTTGTAGATGTTCCTTGCTCTGAAAAACTATGTACTTATTAAAACCTCCTTCTAATAATTCTAAATACCAGTTCACCATTTTCAATTTGCTAAGACAGTAACTTGAAATCATCTGTTTATCGTTGAAATCACGATTCACTTCAGTTTCGGTTTGGAAGTAAGATATCAGGTCGATTGGGATTCTTTTCATTTTTTATTGTAATGAGGAACAAGTAGTTGTCGTTAGCTATCTCGTAAATTGTATCGAATGATACAAACCCACTTAACAAATTCCCGAATTATAAAATCTACTGTGATAATATCATGCTGTCGAAAATAGTAACGTGATATATTATTCCGGTAATATCCTTAATCTATTGTCCAAATATAGAGGTATCAATCTTACCAGAAGTGGTTCTGCTGTTATTTAGCCCCATTTCTTATTCTCATATACTCTTTGAGCTGATTAATCATTTTTTTAACGATTTCATTTCTGCCTCTTGCATCAGCTTTAATAAGCTCATCCCAATGTTCTTCAATAGCCAATATCCAACTATAGCCAGACCATAAAATAAGTTTGGCTGCCCACTCAAATTCCCCAATATCTCTATCTGATTGATCAAATCCCTTTTGTCCCTTAATGTGCATATTAAAGAAGTCATCAGCTCTCTTGAATGCCCAATGTCCAAACGGATTTATCAAATTGGCGGCTTTTCCTTTCCATTCTCCAATGGAATTATCGTATATTACTTTAATCTCGGCTTCAGATAAATTTGTGTTATATACTTGGCCAATAGCTTTAAACATTCTCTCCATACGCGTAGTGGAGGCAAATATATTAACAACCGGTATGTGTTCATACCACTTCTTGCGAAGCTCATCGCATTCGCTCAATATATACCCTTCGGCAAGCTCTCGTTTCAGTATCTTGCTTATCGTTTGTGCGGAAATGAAGGATGCATATACATAGTTCTCCAGATTTTCTGTCGTAATATCTACCAGTTTTTCGAGCCCCTTGCTTGGAAGGATAACCCCCTCATCAATTTCCCAATCCTTAGCAAGCACACGGACTATTGGTATATTACTGCACCCATCATTCTTGAGTATCTCTTTTACTACGCCTTCAAAATTATCGTCAGCTGCTTTACTTATGCATTTTGTCAAGACAATAATAAATGGAACGCCAAGTCCTGAAAGCTCTTTAATGAAATCCGATTCGGTTTCTATAAATCTGCTGCCAGTCGCCTGAATACAGTACCATATTGCATGAATTCTATCAAACGGATCATTGCTCTCATTTTTTTGCGCGATAACATCTTTTATCGCGTTGATGGTATCTCTAACCTTCTTATCACTTAACTCAAGTCCCATAGTATCCCATATCCTGATAGGAATATCATTTTCCTCCCAAGATTTGATCTCCGATGTAATCGGTCTGCCCACCCCGGTTTTTGCCAATTCACGGCCAAAGATAGCGTTTATCAGTGTGCTTTTACCGGCACCGGCGATTCCGGCAATCACAATGTTCGCTTTGGGGAGTTGTTTATCATCCATTAAAGTGGCAGCACGTTCTTTTAACTGTTCGATTTGATCGTTTGTAAGCATTTTAGTTTTCATAATCTTAACTCCTTTTCTTTTTCAATAGTTCTGACATCTGCAGTTTTATGCGTTCTGCAGCCAACCGATTATCCTCCAATTCGCATGCGCTCGATTGACGATACACCTCTGTCACGGTGTCCAGATATTCGCCGCAATAGTCCTCAACCATAAATTTTGCCATTTTTCCGCTTGCAACAGGTACAGCCAAAACCGGTAATACAGCAATAGAGGCAATGCACATCACAACCATATCAAGAACAGTATCTTCGCTCATACAAATATCAAAAGAATTGTTTATTCCGTTATATCCACTGATAATCGGACCTTGCATGGAAAAAAGCGATACACCGGGAATACAGCCTAATGTAAAGGCTGTTGTGGCAGCCGCTTTGATTTGCTTCATTGCTTCTTTCTGTCTTCGTGCTATATCTGCCTCCTTTTCCTTTTCAAGCTTATCGATTTTTGATTGTAGAACATCATTTTTATGTTCAAGTGCCATTCTCTTTATCAGATCGTATTCATCTATTGTCAAATTAAGCAGTTCATCTATTCCATACGGCGGAATATGCACATCTGTACCTGCAACAAATTCCTCTGCAAGAACGGAAATGACCTTACACACCGGATACTCTTTGAGTATCTTTTCTTTTAGAGCATTTGCATTTTTACGCGAATGAGCCCGGGTAAGTACAATCACAAATGGTATCTCGTAGGTATAAATCAGATTGTTAATAAATGTACTTTCCACAGCTTCGAATCTTGCGCCATTTGCGTTGATACAATACCAAACAGCATTAATATCATTATCTGCGAGTTCCCTCTTTGATTCCTCAATGCGCCTCTTAATCTCACAAAGTGTCTGCTCGTTTAACGCATCATTGCTTTCCAATCCCACAGTGTCATAAAGATTAAGCTGCGCCCCGTTGTGTTTGGTGGTATAAAGTGCATTTTTAAGAGTCTGCCGCCCTCCTGCACCGACTTTAGCTACCGCTTTTCCCATTAAAGTGTTTACCAACGTACTCTTCCCAACACCTGTCTTGCCCATTATAACTATGTTTATTTTTCTCATATTGACCTAACCTCCTCAACAAGCTCATCAACTCCAAAGGCGGATACCGTTATATTCTCACCGGCAACAAAACGCTTTGCCAATACGCATATAGGTTTATTGCCGGTTTCCTTATAGATATAATCGACAAGCTCACGCCCCATAGACTTATTTATACAACGCGTCAATGCAATAACTATCTTCAACTCCGGAAAAGACTTGGCAAGTGACTTGATAAGCTCGCTCTCTTGTTTTGTAAATTGTCCTACCGAAACGTCTACACAATATATAACACAATTAATCTCTTTGTTTTGGATAGATTTCCTAATGCTTTGCAATTCTGCGCTGTTTTCCTCATTACAACTGGGCTCTAAATTGATAGATTTTACGTTAAAGTCCTCATATTCCTTTTCAAGAACATGGAATAGATCTTCTTTGCCAACTGAGCTTTTACCGATAATATATGCCGATATTTTAACCGCCTCTGCCATTAATGAAAGCCGAGAAAATTTTTCAGAAATCGCCCCTTTCAAGTCGGTATACATATTATCCACAATGCATTCGGAATCGTCGAATAATTTTGAGAACCGCAAAGAATCCCTGATTACCTCATCGCTCCTTACTACGTTGCGATCTGTTTCACTAAGATAGAAATAATTTTCAATCAGATTACTAGTGAACGTCAGAAATCTGCTTCTTTCGGAAAGACTTTGGCAAAACAGAAGTATTCTGCCGACCTTCTCTTCCGGAAGCGTGAAAACCTGCTCAGCATATTCTCGTACATTGATCTTAGAGCCAAACAAAAAGCCGCTGTTTTCCATAGTTTCCTTCAATTGGCAAAGCCTGTTTAGATCTTTTACTGTTCTGTTGTCAAGCTGTGACATAATGTCTATTAAGCTCAACAATGGCTTGTCAGTAGGATATTTTCTGTTTCTGATATCATTGATGATGAACGTATATGTATCCAAGCTGAGTATCTTATCATTAAGAGCTCTTGCTATTTTATCTACACTCACCTTCATGTCTCTGAACTCGTTATCCAATGTCAGAATTGCGGATGACAATTCCGCCGCCTGAGCAGAATTAACCCTCGCCATGTCAGAGAGCTTTGAAATGATCTTTATAAGATACTTATTTAAATCATCCCGCCTTGCCTGCATCTCCTTAACTGTTGCTTTATTCTTTCCGGTTATCGTATACCAGATACGCTCAAACCATTTTTGCTTTTTCATCCTTTCAAGGTCAGATTCATTACCTTTAATGACGGAAACCATTCCCGCAACTATCATTGAAGTACTCGCACTGTCCGCCGGGCAAAACTCATTGATGAAAAATCTAGCGTTGTCTTCAAGCTGAGCGTTGGTCATAATCATATTAGTCATAGCTCTTCTCCAATCCGTTTAACTGTTCTCTATGTAATAAAGCGTCTCATTCAAATCTACATCATCATTAGATTTAGATCCATTTCTACGTCCCTGGAACGAGTCCATGTTGCGGGTATATTCCATAAACGACTTATCGACTGCGGATGAACATTTATCAAAAGCCGTTACCAAGGAAAGATATTCATCCGAATAAGCCTTTTCGTATGAGGCTTTTTTAATAAGCTCATAGTATCCACCACCAAAAATATATTTTTTAACAAGCGATAGCACAGTTGTGGAAACAAGAGAACCTATGATCGCACCAATCACAGGTACAGGTATGAGCGCCTGTCCGATAGCAGCGCCGGCTCCGCTTCCTGCCGCATCTACCGAAAGATCAAGGATATTATACATGAAATCATCAAAACTGATCTCATCCCTACCAAGCTTTATAGCTTGAGAAGCAATACCCAGAGTAGCTGAAACAAGTGCCGCTGCAAAAGGAGCCGACATTTCGGCGCAATTGGTAAGTGCATAGATTGCACCGCCAGATACCCCGCCTTTAACTGCACCTATGCCGGTTTGTTTTAATATGTCCTCCCAATCCTCTTTAGTTAATTCATTCAGCGTTTTCTCCTTGCTCTTCAAAGTACCAATCAGTGACGTTGCAAAAGAAAATACTGCCGATATAACAGCAGATATGCCTGCTACCTTAAGGCCTTCCTTAATGGATGCCTGTGCCATTTTCCAATACTCTTCTCTGCGCTCACCATCGACCTCTATTATCTCTTGTTCCTTCATATCGATAGTATCATCCGCGCGATTAAGCTGAACCTGATTATACTCTACCTGCGCCGGTTCAATAAGGTCTTGAAAGCTCTTTCCGGTTTTCTCCTCAAGCTCTCTTATACGATCCATAACATTCCTTGCAATACGTCCTCCTTCAGAAGCAGGCAGCCTTGATAGTTCCTCGGGAGAAAGTTTTGCCCATGACTGGATTTGATCGTAAAAATCTTTAGGTATACAATATGACCCCCCTTTAGATACAAAGTCCGGATACTTGTTAAGGTGATCTAATACAGCATCCATTGAAAGATTGCTTTGTACAAATTTCGACTGTATGGGTAAATTGTTTTTGAGGTAATCCTCCATTGCAGTCCTTCCCACACCATCAAATGAATAAATTGGATCTTCTCCGCAAATTATTTTATCTGCATTTCCGAATCTAACCTCAAACATCTCCGCAATCTCACCATGTTTGGATTTGACATTACCAAGAATATGTTCTGGTGACGCGATAAACTCGCGAGCTTTATTCAACTCGTCAATAGCATCTTCAAGATTGATATTCTGGAAGCGGATATTCTCAATATACTGATCCATTCTTATTTGGTTAGCATAGTCTACCATGCCCCCAAGACCTTGTATGGTTACATTATTCATAATTGACCTCCCATAAATTTTAAAAAACACCCAGCTACAGTTTTATAAAAAGCCTAAACCATGCACTCCAATAGATGAAATCATCATATTTCCCTGACGGTGTGTTGCAGGATTGAAGCACATCACTATGGATAAAGCATACAGTGATAATCTGTTTTGAAAAACAAACCCTCAACAGTTTATATAATGCTTCACATTCTTTCGAGGCATTACAGAGTTTTTGAAGTACATTATAAATTTGCTTCAATCAATTTGGATATAATTATACAGAAAATCCGGTAATATTATGTACACTGCCAGTGGACATTTTCCCAAAGTCCCCCTTCAACTTATCAATTCTCTATATAGTCTCCAAATAAGAATAATCTAAATTAAAAACTACCGAAAAGATATCCTCCTTCCGATAGTTTTCTCATGCCATTTATTTTGAACAACCCTTTCCCCAACTAACCTCCATACCGTATTTCTTCTTAACAATTCAAGAAGCACATTTCAATCTTCCGCAGCCCCCAGAACTTTAAAACTATGGTCATACAATAAGTCATTGACTTCATATATCGATTTATTTCGCTGCAAAGCAAATAAAATTATGGCATCCCGCTCGTCTCTTGCATACAACTCCCTGTTCTTTGATATCTTTAACATTGTCTGCACCTCTTCATCGGAAAGATGTAACCCAAAGGCTATGGCGATAAGCTTGTCACGAAGCGGTGTTTTCTCGCCGGAAAATATCTGGTACACATATGACCGGGTCATTAGCGAATCACGCACCACATCAGCTTTGGTAATTCCTTTTTGTGACAGCAGAATATTCAGATATTCGGGCAAATTGTATACATTCAGGCTTTTTTTATTGCATTTTATATAGTCCTCAATGTCAGTTGCAGCCTTAATCTCATGACTTAGTTCTTCTGTAGTTTTTTCATCCATATTGTTTTTCTCCTGATCTATATGCTATAATATGCGCAGGCTAAGCAGCCTGAACTATAAGAATGACTTTGTAATTCTTTTGGCTGTTTTTATGATTGTAATATAAGCTTATCATATAATAAATGCTACAACAAGCATGGAATCTGAATTTTCCATGCACGTATAAATACCGGAGATGACATAGATTCATGAAATACGAGGAAATCAGACAGATAAAGCAGACGGAAAAAAGTACCGTGCTTCTGGTACGCGAAAAAGCAGGAACACAGTTATATATCCAAAAGAAAATAACCGGACAACATCAGGTTTATCAAATGCTGCAAAACCATCCTCATCCCTGCATTCCCAAACTGCATGAGGTTATTATTTCTGAAGATTCCACAACTGTTATTGAGGAATATATAGAATCACAGTCTTCAATCACTGAAGAATTGTCCGAAAAGCAATTTCTTCATATTGTCAAAGAACTATGCTCCGTTCTGGAATTTCTGCACGAAAACGGAATAATCCATCGTGACATTAAGCCGTCCAATATACTACTTACAGAAGACGGACATGTATACCTCATTGACTTTGACGCTGCCCGCAGCCATAAATCAGATAAGGAACAGGATACGAAATTATTGGGCACCAAAGGTTTTGCTCCGCCGGAACAGTATGGTTTCGCCCAGACCGACGAGAGGACAGATATTTATGCGCTGGGAGCAACGTTGGAATGTTTTTTAGAGGATAAGCGATGGGGCGCACGTTATAAAAGGATAATTCGTAAATGCATGAATCTGGACCCTGATAAACGATATCAATCCATGCATCAGGTAAGGCATGCTTTTTTCCATACGGGGAATGATATCCTGTGTGGTATTGCAGCGCTCTGTTTACTTGTTCTCATAGGATTCTTCGCAATGCGGCTGCCTGATATAAACAGCCGGGTACAATCCCATAATGGAGATAGCGACACTGCCCTGACAGTCCTGTCTGTTCCGGGAAATCCTCATTGGGATGGAGAGACAGGGATTGCAGTATGGGATAATGTGCCGGAATCAGGTGTTGTAGACGAAGTCCAGTTTTCTTTAAGATTGTATAGAAGAGATACCGACACCCCGCCTGAGCCTAATGACGACGACTGGTACTTTGAGGACCTTATAAGAAAGGGAGGTCTAGGTTATAGTGAGATTGAAGTTATAGACTGGAATATTTCAAAAGAACTTAAAGAGAATGGCATTTATTATTTTACATTATCAGCCGTCGGTGACGGAATTCAATATACCGACAGTCCGTATACAGTGTCCGACGCTTTCGTATACACCGGCGAATCAGCACCCCCGCTTCCGGCACCGACCGGGCTTAGATGGAAAATCTATGAAGAAGACAATTCTCGGCTTTATTATGCTACTTGGGACAATCTTGACGACTATGACGATAAAGACAGCTTTAATGTAACTTTCTATGATAAAGACGGTAATTACGTGATGAATAATACATGGACGAAGAGCCATATTTTAAGTAAAGGGTATGGAGGAATCTTAATTCGTGAAACTTTCCTATCACATGAACCCGACAGCGCATACCGTTTTACCGTTCAGGTTTATTCTTCCCGCCCCAATGAGTATAGGGAAAGTCCTATGCCGGATCCTATACCGGAAGAATATTTTAGTCCTTGGTTTAAATACAACTAAGAGAATGAATCATTTCAGACATAAGGGGCTGTCGCACTTAGTACGACAGCCCTATGAACAGTAGGAGAATTACCTGTCCTGACATATTAATTACTATATAAAAAAATATTGTGGGAAGTATCCCTCCTGTTATTTTCTTAAGACAAACCTCTCCCCCTCATACACCCGCACCGGATTTCCTCTGACAATTCGGTTATGCTCTCTCCATGCGGCATTGACCTGCTTCACCTCCTGTTCTTTCTGCAAATCCGCGAGCTTCTCCTGTAACTTTTCCATAGCCTTCCGCTTATTCCGGAACTGGCTCCGTTCCTCGGTGGACTGCGATACAAGCCCTGTAGGGATATGTATAATCCGAACTCCGGTTTCTACTTTATTCACATTCTGTCCGCCTTTACCTCCACAATGGAACTTCTCTATTCGATATTCTTTGTCTGCCGCAATCTCTGTCTGCTCCGGGATAATACTCACATCCACATACCAGTTCTTTCTTTTATGGTTCTTTCGGAAAGGACTTTTACAAATCCATAATACCGTACCATCTAAATCACTTAAATCATGCTCCGTCCTAAAGCGGATGGAATCAAAGCAGCCTTTTTCATAACCTGCAGTGTCCGTTATTATTTCTAAATCTCCATATTCTCTTTTTAACGCATCAAACAGTTTTGCGACCGCCAACTGGCATTCGGACGGTCCCTGTCCTGCGCTTATCTGAACTATCATAAATAAACTTCCTCCTATTTAGACTCTCATGCCTATTTCCACTCTTTAATTTTATTATTTAATTTCAGTCCTTCAATATTTATTTTTTACTTCCTGCCTTAAAATTATAGACAGGCTTTAAAATTTCCGTGATTTCAACGGTATCTTTGATCTGCTCTGCAATCTCTGCTATTGAACGATAGGCAAAAGGCGCTTCATCTAAAGTGTCCGCCCCTACGCAGCTGCTGTAAATGCCTTTCATTTCCTTTTTAAATTCCGATACCGTATGTTGATTCTTCACGTCCTCACGTTTCAATCTTCTACCTGAGCCATGTGGTGCAGAGTAATTCCACTGTGCATTTCCTTTTCCAATTCCTAAGATAACGCCTTCTTTCATGTTTGCCGGAATAACGACTTTTTCTCCGTCACGTGCGGAAATAGAGCCCTTATGAAGTATTCCGGAATCATCAATATAATTATGCGCCACTGAAAACTGCTCTTCGGCTTTCCATTTCATACCTTTTAAGATTTCCCTAACGATAATCTGCCTGTTCAACTCGGCATATCGCTGGATAACCCTCACATCTTCCAAATAGGCTTCCTTATTATCGCCCTTCAGATAACTCATGTAATAAGGAATTTCCCTTCCCTGCTCTTTCAGACAGTTATTGGCAAGCATCGTGTAATATTCAGCTACTTCCTCTCCCAGATGCCTGCTGCCTGTGTGTATCACAAGGTACAGGGAACCGTCAGCGCTTTTGTCAAGTTCTATGAAGTGATTACCACCGCCAAGCGTACCAAGGCTTCTTTCAGCTTTCTGTCTGTTAATATGGCGGACACAGTGAAGTTCCTCATAAAGAAAATTCTCTGCCATATGGTGAGACTTTTCCCGGATATTAAAGCCGGACGGTACATTTTCCCGTATTATCCGTTCTAACTTCCGAAATTCTGCATTATTCTTATTCAGCTTTACACAGGTCATTCCGCAACCTATATCCACTCCCAAAAGCTGTGGAATCACTTTATCCGTGACCGTCATGGAAAGCCCGATTGGCGCAATCTTTCCGGGATGGATGTCCGGCATCATGCAGATTGTGCTGCCGTCTGCAACTTCGTTATCGCATATCATTTTTACCTGTGCTTCGGCGTATTCTTCTACATCATCTGTGAAAATTTTCGCCTCAGCATAAATACCTTTTACTGTTTTCATAAATTATTTTTTTCCTTTTCTTTCTGAAAAATGGGTACAAAAAAAGCACCCCCAAAGGTGCTGAGCACACTTCCTCTTTCTAATTATCTGTAAGACTCAAGGAGTGACGTACCTTTGATTGTCAGTTTCATTATTCTGTTCTTTATTGTTGTATTGTTCTGCATGGTAAGCCCTCCTTTTCTTTCTAACTCAATGATTTATTTTTCATCGTTTCACATACTATCATAAATAACATGGTTTTGCAAGTAAATATTTTGCACCTACTGCTCATTACATATTAAAGACGCTTCAAATCACCTTGCTTTATGCAGGAAATTATGATAACATCAGATAGTGATTTAGTCTTATATCACAAATTTTAAGAAAGCAAAATGAGGGCGGAAAAATGGCAAAAGAAATGGTTTGGAATTTTGAAGTACAAGGTATTCCCTACAAAGTCGAATTGAAAAAGAATAAGGTATCGATTAATAACGGTGAACCTGTAAAACTGACTAAACTGGCAAGAAAATCAAGTTTTTGGGAGACAAATTATTCCATGATGATTGAAGGCAAAGAGGCAGTAATACATATCAAACAGTATGGCGAACCGATTTTGAGCTATGATGGCAAAGATTGTGCCACGGGAGAAGAATATATTCCCACAAAAGTTCCCGGCTGGGCATGGATTTTCATTGTCCTGCATGCGGCGGATTGGTTTTTCTTAATCGGCGGAGCACTCGGCGGAGTAATACAGGCATTAATTATCGCTGCAATAGCATCAGTATCTTCCAATACAAAGAAGCCAACCGGAACACGCGTACTTGTATGCGTGGGAATTTGGTTGCTGTCAACGGCTGTGCAGTATGTTCTGGCGCTTTGGCTTTATCCATTATTATATAACTAGAGGTAATGACTATGAATGTGTTTAGCGAAATTTTTTATTCCATCGCAGGGGTAAAACGTTATCCGGAATTTTTAAAGAATAAAAAAGGTAAAGTTATCTTATATGTGGCAATCGTAGTTTTGATATACTTAGCAATTGCCAATGTGAGAATCATTCCCAATACAATGAATGTTGTATCTGAGTTAAAGGAAGTTGTGATGAATTTTCCTGATTTTTACCTGAAGTCAGGAAAATTACAAATGGAAGAGTCCTTCTCTTATGATGAAAACGATATTTTAGTAGTAATGGAATCTGAATATGGTTCTTATATAAAAGAGCTTTCTGAATCAGATTGGCGCAGCGCGCTATATGATTACGATTCGGTATTCGTCATGGACGAGACGTCGATATTACTCAAGAATGACGGTAAAATCAATATTTATGATTATCCTGTTGATTTTCAGATTTCAAGAGACTGGGTGTATGATAAAGTCGACTATATTTATTTATTCGTAGCGATATATATATTATTCTCCTATATATTCTCGCTTATAGGATATTTCCTGACGGCTTTACTTGTTGCACTTGTCGGCATGATTATTTGCTCTTTCTCGAATCAGAAACTGACATTCGGGCAGCTCTATCTGCTTTCATTATATGCAAAAACGCTGCCGCTTTTTATCAAAGGACTGCTCAAACTGATAAATTATAGCTTCTTCGGTTTCTTTATTGTTGCATTCGCGATAGCCTGTCTGTATGTAGGGTTTGCGATTCACCGCATGGATATGCTGGAGAAAGAGAATAGAAGAGTTGACGGACCGATTATTTTTTAGAAGAAAAGAGCTGAAAAAGTGGCAGACAGTCGCTTTTTCAGCTCTTTTTAAACTAAATCCGCCTCAATTGACTATATCAGTCAATGCTTCTCAGTTACCAATTTTCTGAATTCAATTTCCAATGATTCCCAGTCAGGATTTCTATCATCTGCAATAGAATCAACCAACATCTTGTAATAAGAAAGTTTCTCTTCAATCCACTTACATGCAAGAATCGGAAGAAGCACATAAAAATACTTTTTGTATTTCACCATGTCGTCCGTCATATATTCATGATAATCCTTATTTGCAGTACCGTATTACTCCACTCGAATAAATATCTGGTACATTATTAGCATTTTCTAAATTTAGTTTTGCAATTATTGTTTCTTCTTTCATTTTCTTTCTCCAACTAAATTTATTTAATTACAACACAGTATATAGTTCCTGCTTAATGCGACCAACAATAATTTGTACAAAATTCATTGATGCCATAATTTATACAAATTCATTACCCGTATCCAAAATATGTGTTTTCATCACGATACTCCCAGCATACATTTTATATTCCACACCACTGGCAACCGCCGTCTCTCCAGCCGCTGCAGCCTTTGCCTTGACTACTAAATCATCTATCTTATTGTCACCTTTTCCGTAATCGAACATCTTTTGCTCTCCGGCATAACAAAATAAATAACCTATTTTTATATTCTATAATCATCATTTCACGCACATTATGTTCAAATTATTATATTTATATTAATAACCATGCCCCTTTCTCAGCCTGCGAATTTGTGTGCCCAAGACTTCTACGATGTCTGCACAAATTTGCGATTGAACAATCAAAGATTTTCCAACCTACACCTCATCTACAATATAAGGATATTCCTGCTTCTGATGAAACAAATCTCCATAGCTTAACCCGGTATATCTTCTTATTATTAATACAGCCCGGGAAACTCCGTCTCAGCCTTCTTAACAGCTTCTTCCAGTGAAAGTCCGTAAAAACCTGATGCATGAAAACACCTGCCCGATTTTTTATCATCTGCAAATGCACCTACAACCACTCCCGGTATTGCGCTCTCAGGAGCGTTTGGAGCGCTTTTTCCGCCTAAATCCGTTCTGCACCAGCCCGGGTCCGTAAGATTAATCATCACGTCTGTTCCTTCATACTTTGAGCCCAAATCAACGGTAACTTTATCAAGAGCAGCTTTACTGGCGGAATAACCCGCCTGCTGTGGGTCGAGCGTAATACCGCTTGTCGTATTAACTATCCTGCCAAAGCCCCTCTCTGCCATTTTCGGAAGATAATGATAGCAAATCATCATCGGAGCCATCGTATTAATCCTAAAGCTTAAATCATAATCCGACATCGGCGTATTCAGATATTCGTTTCTGTATGCAACCTGAACGCCTGCATTATTTAACACTATGTCAATCTGTGTTCCCTTTCCGTCAATATACGCAAGCATTTTTTCGACCTCGGAAAAATCAGAAAGCTCGGCCGTGACAATATACGCATCAACTCCAAATGCAAGGACTTCTTCCAGAACCTTTCGGCAATGCTCTTCTTTACGGCTATGCAGTACAAGATTACTTCCCTGCTGTGCCATAAATAATGCAGCCTGATATCCGATTCCTCTGCTTGCTCCTGTTATCAGTGTCCATCTGCCCTTTACATTAACCATTGTAAAATACCTCCATTTTTTCAAAATAAATACATTCGAATGTCAGCTTGTCTCAATATATAAATATAAATTTATCACAATTTTCCATCACCGTAAATACGACGATAGCATCGGAATAAACAGAGCCATTGGATGTACAGCGTCACACCGTCTTCATGCGCGTGGGGCAGACCTGCCTGCTTTAATGCAATATCTGCCTGCCTTTTGCTAAGAAGACTATTCTTCCTGCCAAAGCCGTACTTCATTGAATGCGATATGAATTTTTTAAATACCGCATACTCGCTTTTGCTTAAGTCAGGAACCGGCTTTCTGGCAAAATGCACCATTACCGAATCTACCGACGGTATCGGATGAAAATCTTCCCTGCGGAAATAATAGACCACTTCTATTTCCCAATTTACCTTAAGCCAAAGCGACTTTTCCGTTTCACTTGCGGCACCCGTAAATCTTTTAGCCGCTCCCTTCGCCATAACAAGCCATATGTCTGTGGCGGGATTAGGCGCTTCTGTCAGCTTATCCACAATCTGCGTAGTAATGAAATAAGGAATATTAGCAAAGACCTTGTAATTTCCCTTAACAGGAAGAGAATATTCAAGAAAATCTCCCCAAATTAATTTAAGATTCGTAAAGCGGCTCAGCTTTGCTTTCGTGTTTTCATACAGCTTTGAATCAAGTTCAATAGAGTAAACGAATCCGCTTCTTAAGCATAGTTCTTCCGTCAGATGCCCTTTTCCCGTTCCGATTTCAATAACTGTATCTTCCTTATCTATTTTACCGATACGGGTAATTCTCTTAATCAGTTTTTTATCCGTTATGAAGTTCTGTGAGTCCGTTAAATTTGCCCTGTAGTCATACTTGGGCCGTTTTCTGCCTTTTTGCATAGTTATACCTCCATTCCTAAGCATTTATCAATTAGGTATGCGGGCAAACAACGGATGCCATGCTCAGCGAGTCATCCTTATGTTAACAAAAAAGCAGAAAACATCTCCTAAACGGAAATCTTTCTGCTATAATTATACAATAATGTATACAGAAAAAGACAGACTTTTTCTATCTGTTAGATGTGCCCCTCATTTGAGACACTTCTATTATACAACGTATGATAATTTGTATTTGCACGCAAAAAAATCCCATTTACATGAGAAAGTATATCTGCTTTTTTATCGCCCCTGAATACGGATGCGGATGCGTCTAACACAAATCAACATACGTAAGCCACCTTTCTATTTGTTTTATTATTTTATATTATATCAAAAGACGTAGAGAAGTAAAGTGTTATTTTTAACACCCAAACAATTCAGCCGTCCTGCTCATTCTCTCCGCAATTGGAACTCCGAACGGACACCTTGCTTCACATGCATGACAGGAAACACATTCTGAAGCTTTGTGTTCCAATAGCTCATAATGAGATTTCACTGTCGCCGGCACTTCCGGCTGCATGGTTGCAAGATCATAATACTTATTAATCACCGCAATATCCAGCTTAGATACACATGGTTTACAATGTCCGCAGTATGTACATTCGCCTCTATACGAATGAAATGGAGCATTTGCGATAACAGATGCATAGTCTTTGGCTTCTTCAGAAGCATCCTCATACGCAACCGCATCGTCAACCTGTTCTTTGGTATCATAACCGCATAGAATAGAACTTACGGCAGGACGTGTCAGTGAATAGTGAATACACTGTATCGGAGTCAGGCTCACGCCAAAAGGAGAACGCTTTTCATCAAAAAGCCTACCGCCCGCATAGCCCTTCATAACGGTAATACCTACATCATTTTGCTCGCATAATTTATACAATTCTGCTCTATCCGGATCAATTCCTGTGAGCTTCCGGTCATACTCTTCCGCAAACAAAGTATTTATATCGTCACTTGCCGGAAGCATGTCAAATGCAGGATTAATACTGAAAAGAATCATTTCCACAAAACCTGATTTCGCTGCCAGTTTTGCAATCTTGGGATTGTGGGAGCTCATTCCGATATGTCTGATTTTACCTGCTTCTTTTAATTCTTTGACATAATCAATGAATTCCGACTCCATAACGTTATTCCAGTCCTCAAGCGAATCCACATAGTGAATCATTCCAAGATCAATATAATCAGTCCTTAATCTGGTTAAAAGATCTTCAAAAGCAGGTTTAACATACTTCATATCTCTGGAACGGACATATTGCTCATTTTGCCATGTAGACCCAATATGCCCCTGAATATACCAGTTTTCCCTGTTTTCGCAAATTGCTTTCCCGATAATATCTCTGGATTTCGGGTCCGGCATCCAGCAGTCCAGAATATTAATTCCTTTTTTGCCTGCATATTTGATTACTTCCACAGACTCTTCTTCCGGATGCCGTTCCAACCATTCACCGCCGAAACCGATTTCACTTACCATCAGATTTGTCTTTCCGAGACGTCTTTTTTTCATCTTTATAACCATGCTCCTTTCTCAGCCTGCAAGTTTGTATGTGTGTTTTGTACACATTTCCCAATGCATCAATGATGCCTGCACAACCTTACCACTCTCCTTGGTTCTATTATAGGCAATATTCACCATAAATACAATCACTTTCCCTCAGAGTGTGAAGAGTTTAAACATACAATTCTACCGTACGCCTCTCATATCCCCATTCGCCGGATTATCCAATAACTTACCGTCTTCCTCAAAGCGTGAGCCATGGCAGGGACAGTCCCAGGAATGTTCCGTCTTATTCCATTTCAGTGCGCAGCCCAAGTGCGGACAGCGGGGCACTGTCGGCGTAAGAATGTTGCAGACTGATTCTGCACAGTTACAAATCAGCTGTCCGGTGAAGATGCTTCTCGACGGACTAAACACTTCAGCATACGGGTTCTCAATCTCCTGTACCATATCCGCCAGCACCATTGCCGACACCATAGCAGATGTCATTCCCCACTTGCGAAATCCCGTCGCCACATAACAGTCCGGCATAGCAGGGGAATAGACTCCTATATATGGCGCGTAGTCCAGAGGCATACAGTCCTGCGTTGCCCAATGATATTTTTCCATGGCATTCGGATAGTATTTCTTCGCAAATTCACGCAGTTCCTGCCAATCTCCGCCTTTTTTACCCGTTCTGTGGCTGCCGCCGCCCAAAAGAAGCAGATTTTCATACTTCCTGAATGACATGCCTTTCTTAGCCTCATCCACATACATTCCTTCTATACGCGTCGCCTGTTCCAGCGCGATTACATAAGAGCGGTGCTGATACAGTTTCAGGAAATAAGCCCCATGCTTATTGTCGATTGGAAAATGTGTCGTGAAAATTGCTTTACGATAGGTGACACTGCCCTGTTCGGTGACTGCTCTGCCCGGCATCAGCTGTGTCACAAAAGAATGTTCATATATATTTAATCCTTTGGCGATTCCTGCCAGGAATTTCAACGGATGAAACTGCGCCTGCTGCCGCATCCGTACTGCCCCTGCTGTGGGAAAAGGAAGTTCTGTCGTATCTGCAATCTCATCATCCAGACCCAGCATCCGATAAGCTTCTGCTTCTTGTTCTAATTTCTTTCTGTTGTCTACTGAATAAACATAAGCCGTTTTCTCTTCAAAATCACAGGGAATCTGCTTAGCAAGTTCTGTATACTTTAAAACCGCCTTCCGGTTTGCTTCCAGATACAGTTTAGCCTTCTCAAGACCTGCGCGTTTAATCAGTTTGGCATAGACTAATCCATGCTGTGCCGTAATCTTAGCTGTTGTTTTGCCGGTCACGCCTTGACAGATTTCATTCCCTTCCAGGAGCAGACAGTCGATTCCTCTCTCCTGTAGAAAATATGCACACAGGATTCCTGTGATGCCGCCTCCGATTATCAGCACATCCGTACTGACTTCTCCCTGTAAACGCTCAAACTTAGGCATTGTCACCGTTTTTTGCCAAACTGATTCCATAATCTCCTCCATTCTAAAATATACCTATATATTTAGAATAGTTTGTATGAATGAGAGAAAATTATACGCCTGTTTATGTCGGACGAATCCTTATTTATCATCTATAATGCTTCGGGTGTCAAAAGGTGCTTATATAAAATGTCATTGGCAGATTGCACAAAATGTTCACGAAGCGCCTTGTGCAGGAATATTTGATTTTCTTAATATTCCGACTAGATAACCGGCAATTTCGGGATATGGATGTCCCGAAAATCCCACAGTGAGCCGGACAGCGAATGGCGGGCGGTTGCGTCCATCCTTCTCAGTTCATAAAAGGCACCTTTTGACACCCGAATCCTCATTTTATACGTCAAAATACTCTTCAAGGCATATCTGCCTGTTAAATATTTCTTCCGCCGCTTCCTCACCTACATATCTATAGTGCCAAGGTTCATAAGCAGTCCCTGTAATATCTTCTTTACTTTGTGGATAGCGCAAAATGAAACCGTACTTGTACGCATTTTCTGCAAGCCATTCATAGACTTCCTCATTAGACGATTTTTCTTTATCTGCATTTATGTCAACCGCAATACCTAATTGATGTTCGCTTGTTCCGGGTATGGCAACCCATTTTTCCGCAAGCCTTTTGGCTCTTGATTTAGAATATCCTTCACGTATAAATGCCATCACCTTATCATCAAGTATTCTCTGCTGTTCCTCCGCAGTCCGATACCCTTCACGGACAATCGGATATATCCCGTCTGCTCTCATGGCGTCAAACATATCCTGCAAGTAAGGATATATCCTGCTGTCTACCTTCTGACCGTTTGATAATTCCGTTAATGCCACATTATAATCTTCCGGTATTTCATTCCAGGTATTTACCAAAATTAAATTCCATTCTTCGTAATCCTGATTAACATGTCTTTTTTCAGCTTGCACTGACTTTTCTATATAATAAATACATTGCATGCTGCCTTCTATTAACAGCTTGCCTGCTATCCACAACACATAAAATATAATAATATATTTCAGGAACTTTTTTATCATATTTGTCTTTGAATTATGTTTTTTCGACATATTCCCGCTAAATCCTTTACTAAATCTTCAACCTTTTTGACCAACGCTTTACAGTAAACGGAATACATGCAATACCAATCAGAACAGGAATGGTAATTAACAAGTAAGGCGACCATATTATCTTTCCGAAAATATTAAATGTAGTAGTTCTGAAAATATCAGTTCCACTTCCCACTAATGGAATTAAGTCCATTGCTTTCTGCAATTCGTAGGGAAGATACTGATCAATCATCGTTGGAACATATACAACTGCCAGACTAAGTATTAATGCAAGTACATTATTTTTTACAGCTGCTGATATAAGCATAACAATTCCGGCAAATCCAACCGCACCAAGCAACGTAAACGCATATTCATAAATTTCTCCCTGCAGCATATTCATAGGTGCAATCGCAGTCATCTTAATCATCTGAATCGGCATATCCCAGCCTTCTGTTCCCATAAAGAAAAGCTGCGAAACAATATTTCCGACTGCGAGTATGGTAAAGAATTCCACTGAAAAAACCAAACCGGTAAGAACTTTGGCTAAAGCAATATTTTTCCAGCCGTTTTTAGTAGTCAATACCAATGAGCTTGTATTATTATGCCACTCTCCTGCAAACATCGGCGATAAAGCAATCGCAAGAAAAAGTGCCACCACAATTCCCAGTTCTCCCACAGTTGATGGCAGAATTATCGACCAGCCGTATACCCATTTATACTGAAAGGGAGTATTTACTTTTTCATTAATTTTTAGTAAGTATTCTCCTTCCTTTCCGGTTTGACTATTCATTTCCAAAAATTTCTCAACAGCCAGCTGCCTTCTTTCATAAAAGCCAGTCAATTTTTCCGGTTCAAAATAGTCGATATTTACCTGATAACTTCCGGACTCTTTAAGTTCAGGCCACAAAACCTCCAGCCAATTATCGATAATCACCCAATCAGTTAAATCCCACGCCCTTTTCATATCGGCAGATTCCATTCTCTGATAATCCCGTACTAATTGCTGCATGGTTTCATCAGTCAATTCTCCCCCAAATGAATGTGCATACTCCTGACACTCCCTTATCATTGAATAACCATCAAAATTTTTCCCAAAAGCGGTTGTATAATCATGCCTGCTTCCAAAGTTAAAGCACTGATAAGAAAGGACGCTCCCAAATATTACTGCATATGTAAAACATAAAATAACGCTGATTTTTACACTGTTTTTCCGCCACAATTTTTTATGTTCCAGTAAAAATAGTTCCATAATCAATACTCTCCTTCCTGTTCTGTCGGAAAATAATATAGGTATAAATCTTCTAACGCAGCTTCACACGGAACAGCCATCTCGCTCGGTTTATCATCCGAAATGATACGAAGCACCACCTGCTGTCCCTCATGCCGCAAATTTGCAACCGTTGATTTCGTCTGCCACTTTCTTGCCTCTTCCTGCGGTACTGTCAGCTCCCATACTTTTCCGTTCGCTTTCTTTATTAACTCAGGAGCACTGCCCTGTAATACAAATTTCCCTTTTTTCATAAGCAGGACTTCATCTGCAATTGCCTCTATATCAGAAACAATATGTGTAGAGAGGATTACAATCTTATCTCCTGCATAGTCAGAAAGCAGATTTCGGAAACGAACTCTCTCCTTAGGGTCGAGTCCGGCTGTAGGCTCGTCCAGAATCAGTATCTCCGGATTATTAAGTAACGCCTGAGCAATACCCACCCGCTGTTTCATACCGCCTGAGAAGGTCTTTACTTTCTTTGAAGCCACATTACTTAAACCTACTACCTCTAACAGCTCCTTTGCCCTTTCCCTTGCCATATTCTTAGGTATACCCTTAAGTGCGGCAACATACAGCAAAAATTCAATAGCCGAATAATTCGGATAATACCCAAAATCCTGCGGCAGATAGCCCAATACATTTCTATAATCGGCGCCCATAGAGGTTACTTCCTTTCCATCCAAAAGCACCTCTCCCGACGTTGATTCCAGAATAGCGCACATCATCCGCATCAGTGTTGTCTTCCCTGCACCGTTGGCTCCCAAAAGCCCGTATACTCCGGGTTTTAAGGTCGCACTGACGCAGTCTACGGCAATTTTACTTCCGTAATGCTTTGATAATCGGTCAATTGATAGTTCCATATATCTTTCCTTCCTTTCTCATAGCTAAAATAAAATAAATTTCCTTTATGAAAAATGCTGCAAAAAATATAAAGGCAACAATCCATATACCAAAAGCAGACGCTTCGTACAGCCACTGTATATTTATTGCAAGCAATCCCCAGCAAACACAGGAGCCAAGCACTATTACCGTACATATTTGCATATTCTCTTTCCTGCGCAGTCGAATCAGTCGTAACATACTGACCATACAAACTAAATATGGAACCAGGCAGTACAAAATCATCCGGCTTATTTCACTGTATGAATTTTGAAGATATACCTCCAAAGAAATAAGAACCGTCATGCATACAAGGTTTGCAGCCCCGGCCAGAACCAGCTTTGCCAATACAATCTGCGCATTAGAAGCCCTTGTAACAGCCTCAATTTCACTCATTCCATAATACTGGCATCTGAACATAGCCGGCATGACAGCCAGTACAAACAGCGGCATAAAAACCGGAAGAAATTCAGGAATATCAGCTACTTTAGAAATTGACAGACAAGTGATACATAATACAATTGCCTGTAATCCAAAAATCGATATTCCATCAAAGCGGAAAATATCCGATAAATACTGAATAAATCCTGTCCGCGGTTCTTCATGCGGTTTTTGTGCCAATTTCTGTTCCCGCATCATTTCAGTACATAATTTTATAGTTTCTTCCAGCCTGACACTGTTTCCGTCAGGATTCTTTTCAGGTTCCGCCCCCTGCTGCATGGGCTGCTGTAAATACTGCTGCAAATACTTCTTTAAGTCCCTATCTCCCATACTTTTGCTCCTTTCTCATAGCAGTCAGCGCATTCCTGACCCTGCTTTGGGCTGTCCGCATATTGCATCCTGTTATTTCTGCAATCTCTGCGAAACTCAGCTGCTCGCCAAACCGCAGGATGACCGCTTCCCTTTGTTCCGATGATAAAATACTTAAAAGGTATTGTATCTCCTCCTTATCGTCTATCCTGGATATCTCATTGCGCTCATTTACAATATTTTCTTCATCTTCCAACGAATAAATCTTCTGTTTTCTGCTTTCGTCTATGCACAACCTGTTTGCAATCATATATAAGTATGCTTTGAATTTTTGAGAAGTACGTCCCTTCTTTTTACTTTCATAATGCGGTAGATTTCTGAATAACTTAAGGAAAGTCTCCTGAGTCAAATCCTCCGCCCTCTCCAAACCGGAACAATGCCATCTGCAATATCTGAATATGGAAGAATAATAGCGTCTGATCAGTTCTTCCGCAGCATTTTCGTTTCCAAGCTTTATCTGTTCAACCAATTCTTCATCGCTCACATTTTCCGGCTCCTTTCTGATAATTTCGGAGTATATATATAATAACGATTGACTTTGCAAAATGATTCAAAAGTTTCAGATTTTTTGATTTTTTTTAAATTTGTAGTATTATAGAATCAGAACCAACGAAAATCAGAAAGATTTAGGAAAATAAATTACAATGAAAGGGTCATAGTGAAATGATACTGAACACAGGCAGCAGAACGGATATCCCGGCTTTTTACAGCGACTGGTTTTATAACCGTATAAAAGAAGGCTATGTGCTTGTCCGCAATCCCTATTATCCGGCACAGGTCAGCAAATACCTTTTGTCTCCTGAAATCATAGACATCATGGTATTCTGTACGAAAAATCCTTTTCCCATGCTTGAGCAGATTTCTTTGCTATCCGCATTTGATACGTTTTGGTTTGTGACAATCACTCCGTACGGAGAAGATATCGAGCCTTATGTGCCGCCCACAGAACAGGTTATAGAGTATTTTAAGCAGCTTTCCGCATCGATTGGCAAGAATCGGACAAGCTGGCGGTACGACCCTATTTTCATTACGGACAAATATTCCGTAGATTTTCATATAGAGCAGTTTCATAAAATGGCAAAAGAGCTTTCGGGATATACGGAGCAATGCGTAGTAAGCTTTATAGATTTGTATGAAAAAACCTTACGGAATTTTCGCGGAGTCCACAGTGTTACAGACAAGGAGCAGGAAAAACTGATAGCCGCTTTTTCAGAATCCGCAAAAGAATATGGCTTGCAGATACATTTATGCTGCGAAAATGCGGCGCTTGTCCGGGAAAATGTGGACGCGGACGGCTGCATGTCAAAGTCAGTACTTGAAAAAGCCTTAGGCTGTAAGCTGGATGTTCCGCAAAAGAAAACGGCGCGAAAGGAATGCTCCTGCCTGCTTGGAGCGGATATCGGTGCATACAACACCTGTGCTCATGGCTGTCTGTATTGTTATGCAAACTACGATAGGAAAACCGTTGTAAAAAACATGAAATTACATAATAATACCTCCCCGCTTATGATTGGGGAGGTATGTGAAAACGATGTAATAAAACAGGCTGAACAAAAATCCTGGAAGAACGGGCAATTAGATATTTTCGACTTATAGAATACAGAGCCTCTCGCAAACTCTGCCATTGTTGGATACTTTTTCCGTATCATCCCCTTATTAGAGACTTATTAATCTTTCTTAAAAATTATTCCGTATAAACGTCACAAATTCATCCTTCGGCAGTGGCTTGGAGTAATAATATCCCTGAATATATTCACATTCCATATCAGAGAATTGTTTCACCATGTCTTCCGTCTCTACTCCCTCTACTACAATCTTCATATTCATTGCCTTAAACATCCTGATTGTATTTCTAAGCATAATCAAAAGTTTGGAATTGGATTCTCCGCCAACGAAGCTCTTATCAAGCTTAACAATATGAAACGGCAGTGAAGCAATACGAAGCATATTGGAATATCCTGTTCCGAAATCATCCAGCGAAAAGCTGATTCCCGCCTCACTCAATACATTCAGATTCTGCATCAGAGCTTTCTGAGAATAAGATGCCGCTGTTTCGGTAATTTCCAGATTTACCTGCTCCGGTCTGATTCTATGGCGGTTAAGAATATTCATGACCTGCTCCGCCAAATCACTGCGCATACATTGTACCACAGACAGATTGATTTCTATATAATCGAGATTCAATAACTGATATTCTCCGCTGGCAATGAATCTACAGACCTCCTCAAGCACAAATTCCCCTATTTTATGAATAGCGCCGCTCTTTTCCGCTGCCGGTATAAAAATATCCGGCGGAACAAACCCGTACTTTTCATCCTTAAGCCTAAGCAAAGCTTCCGCCGAATTAAACCGCCTTTCTTCCACGGAATAAATCGGTTGATAATAAACGGAAAAATTGTGGTCTGCTAAAGCCCTCTCAATAATACTGTCTACATCTTTTTTTATGTCATAAAAATTCTTCTTAAAAATATTAGAAGCGTAAAGTACCTCGCCTGTATATGGTATTGTATTCAACTCATTTCCAAATGCAAGCAGAGACTCAACATCCGGAAAATCTTCAGGACATCTTGCAATACAGACACAGTGCACAAGGTTCAAATCCATCTGATTAAGTGAAAATTCACCTTTCATAAGTTCATTAATCATCCTTGCATTTTCTTCTGTCTTATCAAAATGCTTCTCATCAATTGCAAGTCTGAATTTACCGGCCCCAAGATAATACAGTTCCGCCCGTATTTTATACTTTCTGTCAAAAGCAACTATCTTATCCGCAATATCCCGCAATACTTTATTTATGCTCTCGTATCCCAGCATATCCCGAACGGAATAATAGTTAGTTATGTTTATCATTATGATTTGCAACGGCTTTTTATTTACAGCTGCTCTATTTACATCAGCAACATATGCGCTTAATTTGCAAAGACCTGTCTCGGTGTCAATGACTTCTTCCGGTCTCTGTATTACCACGCATATCAGAAGGCTGCCACAGGAAAGTGAAAACATTTCCACTAAAAGATCCGGATAAAAGAACTGTATTACAACTGCAATAAACATTATCGGGACCAAAGATATTAATGCAGCGAAGCGATCACTGTCAAACAGCTTTTTATACTTAAAAGCATAATAAAGACCTATCAGGCAATATATAACGGTCACGATATACAAAAGCAGAAAGCAGCTGCCTCTGGTATATGCATCATTTTCATCCAGATAAAACATAATATGTGTGAATGGATTAACTGCCAGTGCAGCAGCCACGATAAGAATCGGTCCAAAGAACAATATCTTTTGAAGTCTGTTTCGTCTTAATTTATGCCAGATATCCACCTGTGCAATAATATATATAACATAGAAAAAAGGAGTGAGAATGTGGAACATCAGGTACATGGTGTGTGTCAAATATTTAGCTGTAACATACCCGGCCCCCGCATATTCCAGATGAATGGTTCCGATATCAGCTATATCGGATAAAAGCACCACTATCAACATCGTCAAAAAACAACGATTTGATTTACCTTTTGTCATTCCCCGAATTATCATGGCAATAAGTATAACTATCAAAATGATAAATGCGCAATAGTCGAAATAAGCCGCTGTTTTCATTCCTATAACCATCCTTTTTATGTAGTCTGACCTTATATCCCAATGAACGCCTTTTCCTAAAATATATATTAATATGATAGCATTATTTTGACTCAATATCAAGATATTGGTAATTATGACATTGTTGTCATTATCATTAGCATCTGTTTATTTAGCCTGCATCTTTTTATCAATCAAATGGTAAATCATACTGATTACGAAACATAATATTCCGCAGATAAAGAAGCTTAAAGCGTGTCCTAACGTATTGTCATAACTTATATCAACCAGAATCAATTTTGCCACGCTGAACATTGAAAGGAAAAGTCCGTATATCCTGAATGACTTAACGTAAAATCTAAAGCCGAGCACAATGCTGATAATGGCAAATAAAAATGCTGATATGCTGATTATGTAATTAGCAGCTTCATAAGAACATAATACAGTAACAATCAGAACGGTAAGTTTCACGCCAATATATATTCCCGGCCACATGGTTTTATGCTGCTCTACGAGGTTCTTTGTATTAACCATAAAAATCATGATTGCGAGCAAAACAAGTATAAAATGGCATATCTCATTGTCCACATCCATAACCGCAAATAAGCTGACCGGCATAAGTATTGCATTAATTATCCGCGTGACATTTACGCTGGCTTCTTCTATCTGCAGCGTTTGAAAATCCTTTATGAACCTGCTCTTCATTGCCAATACATTCAGGAATGCAACAACACAAATTATGATTGTCATTCCGATATCATAAGCTGCCTTCATATCATCCATCACATATGACAGACTTATAAGAATGAAGAAAAGTCCCGCTAAGTATGATAACAACTTGAACGTGCTGTTATATTGCTCCTTTTTAACATACATACAAACTGCAATAACAGCAAAAAACAACAGCCCTAAACAAAAGTGCTCAACGGAATATTTCGTATCCACAAAGCAGTAAACTACTGCCATCAGCAGACTTTCATATTTATAGATATAATCATCTTTATAATATCCTAACAGCAAAATCGGAATCATTACAAACGAAAGCCCGATATGATTCCGGAAAAACGGAATCATATATACGGATAAAATAAAGAACGGCAGGATGAAAGCCTGTATAAAGACTTTTCCGTCATCATGCCTGCTGCCGAATTTCTTTTCTATCACCACTAATAAGGCAGCGCTTATTATAATATAAATAATTCCTCTAATCGTATCCCAGCAATATCCTATATTATAAATACCTATATTATCCGGACCACGCCAAGATATTGACTTATATGTCATATTACTTATATACAACATCATAAATATGGTATTAATAATCATAAAAACGCCGAAGCCTATATTTTTTTCTTTTAGCTTCGCAGCAAGGAAAAGGGCGAATTGCAGTATCAGGAATAACAGCATTACCCCCGCTATTGCCTCTACCTTGTACTCAGCCCACCAGTTCCTGTTATAGCCCGGTGCTTCTGCCCAACCGGCCCACGAGAATGCGGGACGCAAATTATAAGCTCCCGCCCATATCAGAAATACATTAATGCAGTTAAAAACATTGTTTACGACATTTTTATGGAATTCTCTGCTGTAATTGCTCACATAGAAAACAGAAGCAGTCACCACGAAAAACAGACTGAGCAGAAACATCATAGCATGGTCAGATTCTTCCACACACATGACAACACCGAAGAACAAAGAAATCGTAATGCCGCATTGCCCTATTAATTGAAATATCTTGTCCTGCCATTTCGATAAGTAACAGACAAATACCGCCCAGACCAAAATGAAAATGTACAGCGTAATATCTCCTATCGCCTTAAAATACATATTAGTCAGAAGCAGCGATATGTAAACCGCACCGACACCGCAGCTGCTGATTGCCAGATACAGTTTGTTATTATGCTTCCTTAATTTCAACAGACCAAATGCCGTAAGCATAATACTCACAACATACATCGCTATCATTTTAATCGTATCTGTAATGAATGGCGCTAATAAAGTCGCAAACAGAATAAAGCTTATAAAAATCAGAACCGAAGCAAATATCCCCATCCATGACTTTCCAATCATGTTTTCCAAATCCTTAGGCTTATTCGCCTTATTCTGCGACTGCATGTTCATAACTTGCGGCTGCGGCATTACACTCTGATACTGAACATTCGGTGCTTGCGGCTGCGGCTGTACACTCTGATACTGAATATTCGAGGCTTGCGGCTGCGGCTGTACACTCTGATACTGAATATTCGAGGCTTGCGGCTGCGGCTGTACGCTCTGCTGCTGATTATTCCGGGCTTGCGGCTGCGGTTGTACGCTCTGCTGCTGATTATTCCGGGCTTGCAGCTGCGGTTGTACGCTCTGCTGCTGATTATTCCGGGCTTGCAGCTGCGATTTTGCGCTCTGAAGCTGGATATCCTGCGTCTGTCCCTCCATTCCCGCCTTCAACATATTCAACTGAGTATTCATATATGCGATTTCCGTCTGTAAATATTTGATTTTATAATCCAATATCGAACTGCTTACATTTTGATTACTGCACTCATAAATCAAATCATTCAACTGCTTCCTGTCTGCAAGCAGGCGGTTTTCGTAATTTAGGATTGAAGCCTCCATACTGTTCAAATTATCCGGCTTTTTCATCTTTATAATAATGCTCCTTTCTCAGCCTGCAAGTTTATGTGTCCGGACGCTTCAGGCGTCGGAACAAACTGTTGCGTAAACTGAACAAGTTCGGTTGAAAGAATGTAATTCTTTCAATTTTTATTCGTATACCCGTAAAACAATATTGACCTGTATTTGAATAAATGATACTCTAAATATATAAAAAACGCAAGTTTGGAGAAGCTGTTTTCCACTTATGCTTGCAAATATATACTTTAAAAATGTCGGTTAGGTTGAGAAAGGAGCATGAGTATTAATATGACATATGAAGAATTATTTTCAAGTGTAAAATCCGAATTCATGAACGCGGATGTAAGCGACGTAAATGAGCACTTGGCATATCAGTTCAATATTACAGGTGAAGCACAGGGTATTTTTTATGCAGAGGTAAAAGACGGTAAACTGTACGTGGAGCCGTATGAGTATTATGACAGAGATGCCATGTTTACATGTAAGGCAGAGACATTGATAAAAATCGCAAAAGGCGAGCTCGACCCGATTATGGCTGTCACATTGCAAAAACTGAAAGTAGAAGGAAATATTGACAAAGCGCTTAAATTAAAAGGGCTGATTGAAAGCAAAAAGAAAAAAGCTTCCAAAAAGGGTTCTAAAAAATAATGAACATATTAGTAATTGACGCACAGGGCGGCGGTGTCGGCAGGCAGCTTGTTACCGCTTTAAAACAAAATATACCGAACATTTCCGTCACTGCGGTTGGCACAAACAGCACAGCCGCTTCCGTGATGCTGAAAGCAGGTGCAGACCATGCGGCTACCGGCGAAAATGCCGTAGTCGTCGGCTGCCGGAATGCAGATATAATCGTCGGTCCCATAGGAATCATAATCGCTGACGCCATGTTTGGGGAGGTAACGCCAAAGATGGCCACGGCTGTTGCTCAGAGCAATGCAAAGCGAGTGCTTATTCCGTTTAATCACTGTGATAATATCCTCGTGGGAGTTTCTGATTTTTCAATGGGTAAGCTTGTTCAGGGCGCTGTTGAGGAAATCTTGAAGATGATGGATTAACTATAAAAGTATTTTAAAAATCATATTGACAAATAGTTTATTTCAGTTAAAATATTCTATAGTCATAAGCGTACTATGGTGTGATTTTATACTAAAAACAAACAGCATGAAGCTGCCTTGGGATGTAGAAGCATTCCTTTATTATATACCGCCATACAATAGCCTGACAATTGAAGTAAGTCTCATGCGCAAGGTCAGACTTGAATCCGCTTTTATACCGTTTCGCCTATGATACAATCGGGTCAGTTATTGATATGAATGGAATATTATTCCAATAATTTAGTTTTTATTAATGTATATCACGAAGGTATGCGTTTTCTCAGAAGAGAAGCCGTGTACCTTTTTTATTTATGACAAAGAATCCCCGCGGAACATGGATTCTATTGTTTGCAACCCGTTAATAATATGAAAGGAGTTTGATTTATGAACGAAAATTTAAAAACAACCACCAAAAACTTAACCCTATCCGCCATGTTCCTTGCCCTCGGTCTGGTTCTCCCATTTTTAACCGGACAGATTCAGCAGATTGGCAACATGCTGCTTCCCATGCACATTCCGGTATTCCTCTGCGGACTTATCTGCGGTTGGAAATACGGCGCAGTCGTAGGATTTATGATGCCGCTCATGCGCTCCGTGCTTTTCGGAATGCCCAAACTTTTTCCGTCGGCATGCTCAATGGCGTTTGAACTGGCAACGTATGGTCTGGTAGCGGGACTTATCTATGGCATGTCACATTGGCAGTGCATACGTGCGCTTTATCGCTCCATTATTGCTGCAATGATAGCAGGTCGTGCTGTCTGGGGCATAGTACAGGTAATTTTGCTGGGGATATCCGGCAGCCGCTTTACATGGCAGATGTTTGCGGCAGGCGCATTTCTGAATGCCATACCCGGTATTATCGCACAGCTGGTTCTGATACCTACGATTATGATAGCGTTACATCGCACCGGACTGATGCGGTTCCATCAGACGGAAAAAGTTTCAGCGACTACCGAGGGTTAGATTGCAGATTTAAAGATTTTTTCGTATATTTCCTTATCATAATCTTTAAATACGTTAAATACAATCCGCTCCATACAATTTTCGCTATTATTTTCTAAAAAATGTTTGACCGTATCTGTCGCTATTTCTGCTGCCTCGTCATTCGGGAAATGAAATTCTCCCGTTGAAATGCAGCAGAAAGCGACTGATGCAATTCCATTCTCCACACAGCATTTCAATACATTTTCATAGCAATTCCGCAAATCCTGACGAAGCGAATCATTCAACCCGCTATATACAATCGGTCCAACCGTATGAATAACATAATCGCACGGAAGGTTATAACCCCTTGTTAATGTGGCAGTGCCTGTCGGCTCTGTATACTGCCTGCCGTACTTCATCCGCCTCTTATCCATAATCCGGCTGCACTCTGCTCTGAGCTGCATTCCCGCGGCGCTGTGAATCGCATTGTCAATACATCTGTGGCACGGTACGAAACAACCTAACATCTGCGAATTGGCAGCATTGACAATCGCACCAGCGGCAAGCCTTGTAATATCTCCCTGCCATAGCGATATTTTGCCTGCTTCACCAAAACTGCTTCCATACTGCTCTTTTATCGTGGGAATGTCAGATATCCTGACAATACCCTTATCTTTAAGCTCCTGCTGCAGATAACTGTCCTGAAGGCTTAAAAGTTCCTCAGATTCATTCCCCGGCATACGTATATTCATTAGAGAACGTATTGCCATTTTCTTTTCCTCAATATTTTCCTCAACTTCAAGATTCCTGTATTCTGCCGAATCTTCTTTCAATTTATCAAGCAGCAGGTTAATTCTGTCACTCATATCTCCCGAATGCCTTCTTTCACTAAAAAACCATAATCATTTCTAAATCACAATTTTGAATGTTAAAAATTCATTTTTCAAAATATGCTATATATCATATATAACAATTTACTTAATCATTAATTTTTTTTGCTTCCTCTTCACGCTGTCTGCATATATCCGCCCATCTTGGCAATTTTCCAACCATATCCGACAGTTCTTCCAATGCGCTTGTAATATCTATATTCTGCGGACAGCTGTGCTTGCATTTCCCGCACTTTATACATGCAGAGGGCAGATGTTCTTTATCAACGGCATCCAGCGACATCCCTATATTAAAGGAAGGCGCAACCTTCATTTCATTGTAATATCCTATCATTTTAGGAATGTCAATCCCCTTCGGACATCCGTCGCAGCAGTACCTACATCCTGTACACGGAAGCGAATCTTTCATGGTTTCCGCTAACTCCATCAGTGTTTCTTCTTCCTTTACGCCTAAAGGATTTTTTTGCTCGAAAGTATGTACATTATCTATCATTTGTTCCATGCTGCTCATTCCGCTCAATATCATCTTAACATTCGGTAAATTCTGAATCCAGCGAAACGCCCATGAGGCAACCGATTCTTCAGGACGCAGTGTTTTAAGTTTTTCTTCATACGCCTTATCAACTGCGGCAAGTTTACCTCCTCTGACAGGCTCCATGACCCATACAGGTATATTTCTTTCCGTAAGAAGCTCATATTTACCCTTTGCATCCTGCAGGGTCCAGTCCAGATAATTAAGCTGAATCTGGCAGAATTCCATTTTATCACCATATCCATCTAAAAATTCCTTAAGCAAATCCGTGCTGCCATGACAGGAAAAGCCCAAGTGCTTAATTCTTCCCACTTCTTTCTGCTTAATAAAGTAATCAATAATTCCCCATTTTGAGTCCGTATAAACCTGTATGGAATTTTCGTATACATTATGAAGAAGATAATAATCAAAGTACTCCACGTCACATTTTTGAAGTTGTTTCTCAAAAATTTCCGCAGGATTATAGCTGCTTGCAATCTGATGCCCCGGATACTTTGTAGCCAGACAATAGCTCTCTCTCGGAAACTGCTTTAACGCTTTTCCGATTACAACTTCCGAGTTACCCTGATGGTATGGATATGCCGTGTCATAATAGTTCACGCCATGCTCGCCGGCATACTTAACCATTTCAAATACCTGTTTTTCATCAATAGAGCCATCTTCATTTAACGGCAGCCTCATTGCGCCGAACCCCAGAAGGGATAATTCTTTGTCGTGGATTTTATTTGTTATCATAATTTACTCCTTTTCAGTTTTTTGTTCATTGATATTTTATAAAAAAATACCTTTTAAAATATAGCATCATAAACTATCTATATTAATATTTTCCAGATTCCACCATTATCAGGTCCTACACGTTCTATAATTTTGTTTTCTTTTAAATCTGATATATATCTGGCAACTGTTCTATCCGTAACGTGCAATTCTGTTTTCATCTCATCTATTGATATATACGGATTTTCCGAAATCATTTTTATGATTTTTACAATCTTCTCCGATTTTTTCTTTGATACTTCTGACATATAAGTTTTCAATTTTTTTCTGAAATTTCTATGACATTTTCTATGACATTTTCTATGACATTTTCTTTATCTTCCAAAAACACCGGATGAATAGGAATCCTTATTCTCATAGCACGTCTATCTTCATCTGTAAAAAATTCTGCCCGCGGAGAACCATTCTTTTCTAACTCTTCCTGTATTGTAGGAATACCAGACGAATGACCTTCTGACAAATCCAATTCTTTCAAAAATAATATTGTCCTTCAAAATCTTCCCAATATATTACTCATCTTCTTCATTTGAGACTGCATCCATAAATATATCAAACCGCAAAATACAAACCAGACTATAATATCCTTAATATAAATGTTATTCCAAAACATAAAGCAAAATAATTCCCCAAAGTATTCTTAACTTTCTGCCAAAAAAATTTTTACTGCTTTCCAAAGCGACTCTCGAATCTGTCTACGCGCTATCACATACAAAAAGAAAACCACTCCCATAAATTCCTTCAATGGATCTGATTTCCCGAGTATAACTGTTTCATAGCTGTACACAGTATTCCTGTCAACAGTTTTCTTACCACTCCATACATAGGAATTTGCAGCCAGTACTCCAAGAGACATACTATGCCAACTATCCTCTTTAATCTATGGTCGCTTTAATCCGATTGCACAGCAGTAAAGGAATATCATTCTCTGTTTTCCACATGATTGTATTCTTCTGTGCTATATCAAAATGAAGCTGTACTCCATCTTTGCAGAGTTGAATGACAGACTTACCCAAGCCCATAGCGTATCCTTCTTCAAAATAAGCACCATTGTTCTTATGAGTCAGATCAACTACCACAAATTTGCTGTCTCTTATGTATTTCAGCAACTCTGGTGTGATGAAATCATTGTGTTGAACTTCATCAATAAAGATAGCGATATATCCCGCAGATTGAATTCCCTCTCGAATAGCCTCTCGTAGCAGCTTTGTATCATCACCAAATTTCATAGCGACAAGAACATTTTTTCCATTTGCCGTATTTTTTTCAATCTCATCAATTCTTGCATATCCACGAGATGTAATCGTAAATCTTTGGGATGCTGCGACTGGTAATTTTCCGCCCTCCGCAATAAGGTCTTGCTTTATCAGACAACTGATAACGAACTTTGCCTCAGACTCTATTACATCATCTTCTCTTAAAACATATTGCTCATTCACTAATTCATATCTGTCCACAAAGAGAATACTGTAGAGTGTTTGCGAAGCAAAATAATTGCCTTGTCCAATATGCGGTGCATGCTTATGCAAATACAACAAAATCTGATCTATTTTCTCTGCAAAGCTCTTTGGATACCACGCTTCTACGATTCCTGAATCAATATGTACAGGATAACCCCGCCCCTCTTTCTGCAATTGGTCACATATTTCTTTACTCACTGTCGTATAATATCGACGTTCAAAATCATCAGTAGCATCATAAGCATTATGCGCAAGAAAAGCGGCAAGATGATTCATGTTAAAATAATTTCGTTCTTGCGTAAGACCCTCAAGCTGATATTGTCCACATGTGGGGCAACGATATGAAGCCAAATTCCGCTCATAGTCAACATGACAAGGAGTTGTTGTACCGCAAACAGGACATAAAATTGTTTTTTCTTCCATAATAACTCCTTTTTTAGATATTTTGTTTTCAAAGAGTATAGCATATTTTTATATTTATCGCTACTACTCAACCCTTCCCTTGTAAACTGTACTATTTTTCAAGTTCTTCATTAATCTTCCCAATCCATCCGCTGTTTTCACTCTCAAATAGCTTTATAAACCTTCCGAAATTGCTACTTCCGGTAACTGTATCGATTATTTCCAATCTATTCACTCGCTGACGCATATCCTTATAATTCTCTAAAGTGATATGTTCCATAACCTCTTTAATCTGGTCTGCTCTTCCCTTGTAATTTTCCACTCCGGTATATTTCTTTATCAATTGAGTATTTACCAGCTTTGCTGGTGATTTTAAATTTTTATCTGTCCAATGCTTGGATATAATCTGCATTGTACAAGGATTTCCAAAGATAATCACTTCATCTGAAGCATTATCAACACCATGAAACTCATTAATCTTTCGCTTGATATCTTCGTATTGCTCATATGGTTTCTTTTCCGTATCACAGAATACAAGCACAACTTCATCTGATCCATTCTGATAACGATTTTGGTACCTCGCTGGAATATTTCCGTTACCTCTGGCATTTACCAACGAGATATCATATTGCTCATTCCATACTTTTAAAATTTTCAATCGTTCAAGATACTCATATTCCTCATTGCCTTCACAGATAATGCATATTTTATGCTTTTCAGAAAACTTGGGAAGCTTATTCGTCATCGGCATCATCCCCCTTTGCGTTACCCTTAATGCTAAGCAGGGAGTTGATTAATTCCGGGTCAGGCAACGCCCCAAGAGCACCTTTTCTATACTTCTCCATAACATCCGTGGTATCTCTCACGCCCTGTTGCGCGGTAAAATCTGCCAATGAATATACATATACCCCATCTTCATCCTTATGAACAAACCATATCTGCTCTTTTCTGAACATTCTTTTACAGTCCATAAGATTAATGTCATGTACGGTAAATATCATTTGCGCATTTGTATTCAATTCATTATTAAACATAGCTACAATGGCTCTGGTAAGCTTAAAATGAATACTGCTATCCAACTCATCTACAATAAGAATTCTACCTTGTTCAAGTGCCTCTATAACATAACCGGCAATGGAAGCAATCTTCTTTGTCCCCGTAGAATCATATAACATACTCGGTACAGGGACTCCCTTATATATGGAAACCAGTCTGATCTGATCCATAATATTCTCCGGTATATCAAGAACTTTCTCTTCCGGTTTTACATCATCCTCAGGAGTCTTTAGCTGAATTTTATCCATATCAACAAACTCAAAATTATCCATATATAAATCTGCATTCTTGATAAACTCTACAACCTTTTCCTGCAACTGGTTTTTATTCTTCATAAGTTCAATCGTATGCTGCATAGGTATATTGTTCATATTAATAATGTCAATTTTTTTGGCTAATCCAACAAGAATCTGCTTCATCTCGTCTAAATGCTTAAATTTATTAGTATCTATTACATAAAATAGCAAATTATTCTTCGACACAAGCGGCATCGTATTCTGCACATCTTCATCAATGCACTCATATATTTCGCTAATGGTATCTTTTTTCAACCAGCATACTTCTTTTTCATTGTTATACTGATCTTTGAAAATCTCCGAAAATGATTCATATATATACTCTTCTTTTCCTGTATCATATTTAAAATCATAAGAAAACTTTCTTCCTGATTCCAAAAATGTGATTCCCAATTCACATATATCGCTCTCTGTAAATATATTAAGCATCCATTCATTTTTCTTATTTAAAAGTATTGTTTTTATCGCTCTGATGCACTTAATCAAACAAGTTTTTCCTACATTATTGGGTCCATAGATTCCAACCGTTTTAAGGATATTGAAATTATTTTCTTTATGAACATTGGTCGCGAATTTCTTGTTTCGCATATCTGCTTTCATCGAAAATACAATTTGATCTTCAAATGCATAACAGTTTTTTGCTCTGATTTCTATAATCATGGCCCATTCCTCCAAGTCACTTTCTTTTTAATCCATCATTATTATAGCATAAATTATTTTTTATGCAACTTTTTTTCACGAAATATATTGTTTGCTTTTTTGATGCAAATATCTACAGCAAAAGAGCAGCTTCTCGACCGCTCTTCCATCACAAAAACCACACACCACTATGTAGCTTTTCATGTATTTTTTTGATATAATACTCTAAATACCAAACCAAAATACTAATTAAGGAGAATGCATATGGACGCATACATAACAGCTATAAAAGATATCCTTGTTATCGCCTCCCCAATAATTGTGGCATACATAAGTTACAGAAGTAATAAAAAGACTAAACACGACATACATCTTGAGCTTGAAAAAAGTTTAAAAGAAAAAGATGCCGATACTTCTCAAATATTAGCCAAAATCAACGCTGAATTAGAAAGCCAAAAACAATTAATTAGTTGGAATAGCTCTTTGCCACAAAAAGATAAATATGTAGAACAAATCGAAGTACTTCGGTATGGAAACATTGCCGCTTTACCAGATTTAACCATTAAAGTATCTTCTTATATTGAGCGAAACAATTTGCAATTACAGGAACTTTCGGACATATATGATATGCTTTTAAAAATAAAGCTCCCACTAAAGGAAGATGAGTTATATCCTTATGAAATCCCAATTATGATTGATTTTCTCAAATTGGTTCATACCATAGAAGAAAAAATAGATATTCTTAATAGTTAATTTTATTAAGTTTTATTACCATTCATCCATTGTACTTCATCATAAGGATTGTTTTTTTAGCCCTAAAATTTTTCGACTCTAAATTATACTTATCATGATTGCCATGATATCGTATAAAAATTTAGGTTTAATGATTGTTTTGTTAAAACCTTTCGTGCTATATGAATACTTATGCTTTAACTGTTCTATGTCATTCATATAGTCTTGAATATTATTGATTGTCATTAAAATACTTCTTTCTATTAAATCACAAAGTTTTTAGTTTCATTATATTTTTCCCTGTAAAACAGTTTCGCTTCTACTAATAGACATGATTAATCTTATGCTATAAACCATATACAACAAAAAACTTCCCAATTAATTTATAATTCTACTGCGCTTTATTCTCTTTTCAAATATATCTCTCTTTTCCAATGCCAACTCAGCTTTTTGTTGTCTGCCATTTATTTTAATAGTACCTTCAAAGGGTTTCATGTATTTTTGATGATACAAAATTTCATAAATTGTATTTATAAGCAGTATTGCATCAATTCGTTTATTAGAATATTTTAATCCATGTACAGCAATATGTCTGTTTGCCTTCTTGTTTGTTTCTATATGTATCGTATTCGAAAAATCATATCTTTGAAATATAAAATTTATACAGTGTGATAACATCTCCATTCTCAGATAAAATGGTACTTCTTTTGGCGTAAATTCTCCATAATAATCCATCATAGGTTCCATAATACCTTTTCTTTTCACATTTCCGGGATAATACATATACTTCTTTAATAGATTATCAATAATAGACAATGACGCATTATTGGCAATAGCATAATCTCGTCTCCAATAGGAATGCTCTACTTGTTTAAAAAGCATTCTATGATGTTTTGGCAATCCATTATATGTATCTTTAAAAATATTTTGCATTCTTTGCCTAGAGAAATACTTTTGCATTTCTTTATCAAAATCGTTTTCCGTTTGACATTTTTCAAGAATATTTTTAATTTTTTCTCCAGTAATACCATAAGGCCAAGCCCAATAAAATCCTTCTAAAGCTTTCTCATATTTCATGTGATTAATAACGCTATCGGGATCAGCTTCTGCCTTCTCATATAATTCATTAAATTTTTGAAATGGTGTTGATATACATTTGATAGATTTTGTTAAATCTGTCATAATATTTAATTGAGATAAGTTGTTCAATCCACTTAAGTCAAAATGCATTTTAGATTTTATACTATCACACCATTTTTTTATCATTTCAATCTGAAAATCTACATTATGATCCATACCATACCTCACAAATATTTTTCCAATAAGCTTTTGCCCTCTAATCATGCTTTACAATTCTATAAATATAGTCTTAAGCGCTTCAATTGCTGATTGCTCCTCTGGGTTATTTGTTCCAAGCTCACCACGAAACGCCTTAGCAAGTATTGATTTTTTTATCAGTCTGATTGTATCAACTATTCCACCAAGTTTATCTAAAATCTGTTTTTCTTCCTCTAACATTGTCTTAAACCTAAACATCAATTTGTCCTGTTGTTCTTTTGTAAAATACGGAATCGGTATCCGATTTACAATTTTCTCATTTAAATTTTTCATTGTTGAACCAACACAATTCTGCTCCAAATGATTTATTACACTTTGACTCCCCAAAATTTGAGAATACAAATCCGCTCTAAATTCCTTTTTGAGACGTATGATTAGACTACCTGTACCACATATATAACCTTCTTCTTTTTGCGAAACAGGAGCAGTTCGTCCCATCTCACCCCTTCTCCCCATAATAATGTCATTTTCCTTTAATACATACGATGACAACTCTCTTGCTTTTTCACTTGTGATTGAAACCTCTTTATCGGGATTAATCCCTTGTTTATTTATATGTTTTGGATTAATTACAGGAGTCCCATTCATAATATAATCTTCTTTGTGAAGAGAACTTCCAAATGGACCAATTTTTATTTCTTCAACTATATCAAATAATGGAATAGTATATGCATCTTCTATTCCTACCAATTCTCCTGTGAACAAATGATTAATCAATGCCAACTGTCTTATTTCTGATAGTTGTACTACGTTTGATACTTTTTCTTCCACTTCATCCAATTTAGCAAATAAGCTCTCAATTCGTTCCACGATACGTTTCTGTTCTTGCAACGGTGCTAATGGAACTAGGTTTTGTTCCATTTTTGATTTATTTACAATTGATATTGTAGTGGCCGATGATTTTTTCCATAGTTCATTTACAAATATTTCTGTATTTATAAAGTAATACAAATACAACGAATTAATCTTCGGAATAACTGAATTAATCTGTTGATTAGTAGTACCATCAACTTCTAAATAACCACTTTTTCCAATTGAACCTATGCAGCATACAGCCGTCGATTTTGCCGGAATAATCCTAGATTTACTTTTCCCTTCATTAGATAAATATTCAGACGCAATTATTGTATATCTACCTGCGTCTAAATCAGCAGGCTTAAAAAATGGAAATTCATCTCCATAATATTCAGGTTTACTTTTACTTGGTGTACTTCCAGTAACAACTTCAGAAACTACACCAAGTCTTGTCCAACACCAATTCTCCGGCACCTCATATGGCTGCTCCTCCACCGGCACCAATGCCTGCTCCAGCTTTTCTTCCAAAGATAGCTCCTCTTTTTTCTTCCCTCTCGCCATGCTACACCTCTGTGCTTTCCAGAGACTTCAGCTCTTTTACCACACTCTTTAATAAATCAACTGCTTCCTCTAACTGTGCAATACATTCCTCTCCGCTTTCAATCGGATTCGGTAAATCATCATAATCTAACACCGAATCATCCCGAATCAAGCCTTTATCCAATGTATTTCCCAATTCTTCTCTGGTAAATACATTCCATCTTTCATCCTTTACCGAATGACGGTCTTCCGCTGCATAAGCCGTTATAAAATCTTTGAAATGTTCATATTTTAATGGATTTGTCTTTCCAAAAGACGGCATATTCGTTCTGAGGTCGTAAAACCACACTTCTTCCGTATTATTTTGGTCGCTTGTCCCTCTTGTGAAAAATAATACATTTGTCTTTACTCCCTGCGCATAGAAAATACCGGTCGGCAGTCGAAGTATCGTATGCAGATTACACTTATTCATAAGGTCAGCACGAATCCGCTCACCCTCACCATCTGCAAATAATACGTTGTCTGGAAGTACAACCGCTGCTCTTGCTTTACCGTCTGCTTTTAAGGAACGGTAAATATGCTGTAAAAAATTAAGCTGCTTATTGCTTGTCTGATAGGTAAAATCATCACGATTTGCCCGCTCCCCGCCTTTCTTCGTTCCAAATGGCGGATTCGTAAGTACAACATCAAATCCATGCATTACCTTCCCTTGATTCGATAATGTATCACACAGATAAATTTTCCCTTCTATATCGTGAAGCATCGCATTCATCAACGCCAGTCGGTGAGTTTCATGTACAAGCTCTGCCCCTGTAAATGCCTTCTTTTGTTCAAATTCTGCTTCTTCTTCCGTCAAATCCATCCAGTCATTAGTATGTTCCTTTACATAACGGTCAGCTGCAATCATAAAACCAAAAGTACCACACGCCGGATCATTACATCTCTCTCCCGGTTGTGGTGCAATCAGCTCTGTCATAACATCAATGAGTACCCTCGGTGTGAAATACTGCCCTGCCCCAGACTTCTTTTCATTTGCGTTTTTCTCCAGCAGTCCCTCATACAGATTGCCAAGTCCTTCTTCTTTTGCCGAATACCAGTCCAATTCATCAATATTCGTAATGATTTTCTTAAGGTTTGCCGGTTCCTCAATATTGCTCCTTGCGCCCTGATAAATCTCCTGCACACGTCCGGTACAGTTTTCGCCAAGTTCTCTGAGCAGTTCTTCATAAAATCTTTTTAGTTCCATACCTTCTCTGGTTTTTAATGCATCCCAGCGGTAACCTTCCGGAATATTCTTCTCAGCACCCGTTTCCTTTGCCATTTTTAAAAATAGAATATAGGTCAACTCTGTTACATACTGATGATAAGTAATTCCATCATCACGAAGCACATTACAAAGATTCCACAATTTTGATACAATTTCCGCATTTGTCATAATAATAACCATGCCTTTCTCTCAAAAGGTGAAAAATATATTTTTCACCCTATTCCTTCCTTATGCGGTATACATATGGTCGTTGATTTCATCAATAATTGCATCCAGCTTATTTCCAAATGCTTTATCTATCGCTGCATATCCGCCTTTAATTTTAAACTGCGGTGCTTCAAAGGATTCCTTATTCAGCACAACTTCTTTTAGTAAATATGCTTCTATCCGTTCCAGCCAGTTAAGCTGTACCTTGTTTAATTCCGGATGCGCTGCTTTTGTCATTACAATAGCGGAATGAATCCTTTCCTCTTTGCTGACTAAGGCATCACCAAGACTTCTCTGACGAATAAAGCTGATAATATCTGCGGCAATATCTTCATTAGTCATATCTCTCCAAGCAGTCTTTAACCACTCTTCCCTGAAATTATTCCGGTCAAGAATCAATTTCAGTTCTCTTAATGACTGTCTGGTCAATTCTTTCGGTCTGGTCGCCACAATATTAAGTGCTGCAATCTCATTCTGATTGTTATCTATAAAATCATGAAACTCCTTCAAATAATCCTCCGGCTTTGTGGCATCACCAAAACCCCTTTCATGACTGGTTATTTCATCCTGTGCATTACTGATAAACTTTGGTCTTTCTTGATTAATCCCTCTCACATAAGCAAATGCATCTCGACTTTTTTTCACTGTTTCTACTGCCTTATCAATCGGCATATTACGAAGGTTATTTACAAAGCTTTCCGGCGATTCCCCATCAGTCAAAGATCTAAATTGCTCTCTGAATTCATCTGTCATCTTATTTTTGTTTCTCAAAATTTTAGCAATAATGATATTTACCTGATTTTTTCTCGCCCTGTCGCTTTCCAGACTATCCATTCCGTCTATTAATTCATCAAATGTTATGGTTGGATTTACCACAACCGGTTTCATGTTGGATACCGGGTCTATTGCCTGATATACTCCTACCGCATCATATATCTCAAAATGATCTTTTCCAATCTCCGGGCACAATCTGGTAGCGCGTCCCAGCATCTGATCAAAAAGAATTCTGGAACGAATTCTGCGAAGGAATACCAGATTCACAATTTCCTCCACATCAATACCTGTCGTCAATAAATCGACTGTAACAACAATATTGGGAAATGTCTCATTCTTAAAACGCCGTATGGCTGCCTTAATTTTTTCTGAATTACCGTTTTCAATAGAACCAGTAATCTTCATAACCGCTTCTTCACTGACTCCCTGCTTAGAATAATAATCTTTCAGTATATTTGTAATCATATCCGCATGGGCATCATCAACTGCAAAGATAAGTGTTTTACCTTTTTCATTTGGGTCAATATCCTTGGCAATCTCCGCCAAAACAGTTTCATTGAAACTTTTTGTAACAACCTTCCTGTTAAAATCCTCCACTTCAAATTTCAAGTCATCTTCCAATTCATCACTGTTAGTAATGGTATTTGTCACAGGATCATATATAGGGGCTGTACTTCCTGCCACAAATACAATACCTTCCTCACTAAGTTTTGTCTTGATAATATGAGGCACATCATGATCTACCAGATATTCGTCTACTACCGCTGTACGATAATCATAAGAATACACCGGTTTCCCAAAGATTTCTGTTGTATGGAGCGCAGGTGTGGCAGTCAGCGCAATCTTAACTGCATCGAAATAGTCAATGACTGCCCTATATTTACTGCGGAAATCATCCTGATTACGGTAAAGTACTTCGTCTTCACCCATTTCCTTATCCAGAATATATCCCCTATGCGCCTCGTCTACAATAATGCAGTCGTAGTCCGAGACTCCTATGCCGACATCCGATTCATTGTAAAGAATGCGTTTCACCAGACTCTGAACCGTAGCAATATGGACACGGGTATCCTTTTCAAATTCCTTTTCTCCAAGATCCTTGACATCATATAATTGATTCAATGTTTTTAAATCTTCCAGCTTTACCTCTTCAAACGTGTCCATTATCTGGTCTCCAAGCGTCGTTCTGTCAACCAGATACAGGATTCTTTTGAACCGCTTCGCATATAAAAATCTATAAATCATACCAAGAACCGTTCTTGTCTTTCCGGTCCCTGTAGCCATAGCAAGCAACACCGTATTTTTATGTTCCGCAATCGCTTTCTCGGCAGCTTTAACTGCTTCGATCTGATAATAGCGTAAACCTAATCCATTTGGATCCTGTAACAGCTCATATCCTGTAGCTGCAAGTTTTCTATCTGCTTCTTCAATATCTCTCTCCAGATCCTGCTCCATCCCCTGAGGACTTGGCCATCCTGCTAAAGCCTTTGATGTGCTAAACTGATATCGGGTATCTAAAAACCAAATTCCTGACATTTCCTCATACTGCTTTATGTAATTCCTGCCATTGGTCGCAAAAAGAAAAGGAACCTTATATTCACCATACTGATTTATCACATATTTTTCATGCTCTGCCTTAATCATTCGTGCATAATCTTTACACTGACCATCCAATACTGAAGAAATATTCGTATATTTTTTCTTAGCCTCAATAATACCAACCATTTTTTCCCCAATGAAAAGTGCATAATCTGCATACCCTCCATTGCCCGTTTTGGAATCTGTGGGCCATTCTGCAATCGCAAGATTTTTGCCCTTTGCAGGTCTGACACCTTTGGAATAACGAATTTCAGCAGTATCCGCATCCCAACCCACTTTACGGAGCTGCTCATCAATCAGTTCTCTGGTCTGTACTTCTGAAAGCTTTACATTTGCTGCTTTTTTATAAGCAATCGCTCTTCGATTGCTATCGGTTTTCCCTGATTTCTGAATATGCGCCAATTCAATAAGTAATGATTTATTGAGTTCATCTAACTCTCGATTTTCTTTCTCTAATTCCTCCAAACTAATCTCAATATCAATAGGTTGAACATATCCCTCAGGAATATAATTATAGTCTCCATATGTTTGCATATACCATACACAGAGTTCATACAGTAATTGTAAGTTATTCAATGCCCTTTCACTCTCATCTGTTCCATTATGCGCTGCATCATTGCGAGCTTTATGTAAAATATATAATGTATTGTTAATCTCGTATGGCAATAGACCATTTATCTTTAATAGATGAATACGATTTGCATGGGTATTTTTATCAGGTTCCGGCTCACTGATACCATCATAAGCAAGCATATATTTAACCATTACTTCTGCTAACATCCCTTGTTTCATAACAGATGTATTGGAATCCGAATATACATATTTCTCAGACAGATCTCCCAGTCTTGCCAAATCACTCCAACGAGTTTCAAGGAAAGAAAAATTACTCATTCCCATGCCTCCTTCGTAAATTTATTACATACAGCTTCTGATTATTTATAACCATGAGTATATTAGTACAATTTGTTTCCTTACGAGTATTGTAACATTATTAATAATGATATGACAACCCAAACTGCAAAACAGAACATTTGTTCTTTGACTTTTTTCTGTTTTATGATAGTATTTAATTAACATCTCCCTCAGGCCTCTGTGAAAATGCATGCACACTTGAGGGCGTTTTGTTTATAAGGTGGTAATAGTATGGCAGATAAAAATTTCAAAACAAACGAAGAACAGGTTGAAATTCTCCGCTAATGAGATTTTTGAAAAACAGTAGATTTTTTTGAAAAATTGTGTATACTATACTCAGAGACGCATTTTGTCTCTGAAGATTATTCTTTCGCACTTGTATAAGTGTTTTTTGGTCGATGAGGCCACAACTGAAAGGATAATTTGACCGACGAGGTCTCTCTGGGCAGCCAGAGCAGGGTATGGTTAACGCCATACCCTTTTTTATCCATTAAAAGGAGAATCACCATATTGAAAGAATATCTGAAGGCACAAAATAGTGAAAAACGGTGAGTTTTCATTTATCACGCATGATTCAGTGTTAAAATTGAATGATATCCGAACAGCCAGCGTCAACAGGATCCTTTACCAGCAAAATGGGCGAATCCCTCCATCATCTGATACATATAAACAAATAGAAAATCTGGTACTTCAAAAGTATTTTCCTGGCTTTTATTATGATTATGAACAAAATCTTCAGGCAGCTGCATCCTTAAATGAACAACTCAAAGAAGCCACAGATCATAACAATGCATTGGAAGCCGAAAACAAACTGCTTAAAGCAGAATTGAAAACTTTACAAAATCAGATTTCAGCATCAAAGACAGATTAGCATTGCAGGTATTTATATAAATTTTAACTTGCGCACTACTGAAAATCGTGTTATTTTAATGAAATATTACACTACTCTAACTCACTAATCTCATGATACAAATCCGCATATCTCCCACCCTGCGCCAATAATTCCTCATGCGTCCCACGCTCTATAATGCGTCCATGTTCAAGCACCATAATGGCATCTGCTTTTCTGACCGTGGAAAGGCGATGGGCAATAACAAAAGTAGTGCGGTTCTCCATCAGGGCATTCATGCCTTCTTCAATATGCCTTTCGGTTCGCGTATCGACAGAACTGGTTGCCTCATCAAGCACCAGTATCGGCGCCCGGCTGATGGCAGCGCGGGCAATACCCAGAAGCTGTCTTTGTCCCTGTGAAAGGTTTGCACCGTCATTTTCAAGCATCGTGTTGTACCCGTCCGGCAGCTGCAAAATAAAAGAATGCGCGGATGCAATCTTTGCTGCTGCCACTACCTCATCATCCGTCGCGTCAAGCTGTCCATATCGGATATTTTCCATTACCGTTCCCGTAAACAAATGCGTATCTTGCAAAACCATTGCGATATTGGAACGAAGAAACGCCCTATTAATCTTTTCAATAGGTACGCCGTCAATCGTGAGCGTTCCGTCTTCAAGGTCGTAGAAACGCGAAAGCAGATTGGTGACGGTAGTCTTTCCGGCTCCTGTAGAACCTACAAAAGCAATCTTTTGCCCCGGCTTTGCGTAAAGTGAAATATCATGCAATACAGGCACACCGGGAACATAACCGAAGCATACTTTATCAAGAACAATATTACCTTTGATTTCTGTCATATCCGCCGCATCGGTATCAGGTTTTTCCGAAGGAGCATCCAACAGATTGAATACCCTTTCAGCGCCGGCAAGTGCAGAGAACACGGTATTCATCTGCATGGAAATCTCATTGATAGGCTGGTTGAACTTGCGGGTGTAATTCAGGGAAATCGTAAGCCCGCCGATATCAAAACCCTGTGTAATCACAAGAATACCGCCGATGCAGGCTGTCAGTGCATAAGACACATTACACAGCTGATGTGTGACAGGTCCGATAATACTTGAGCGGAACTGCGCCTTAATCTGTGCTTCAACCAATACTCCGTTTATATAATCAAACTCTTCCATAGCAATTTGTTCATGGTTAAATACCTTTACTACTTTCTGCCCTGAAAGCATTTCTTCCGTGAAACCGCCCATCATCCCCAGCGCCTGCTGCTGTGCAGAATAAGCGTTCCTGCCTCTCTTTATAATAGTCTTGCTGGCAAATACAAGAATCGGTGTCATAACGAGCGTAATTCCACCCAGAATTAAATTGGTATAAAGCATTAAAATAACCGTTCCGGTAATGGTAATGGCACCGGAAATAATCTGAATAAGCGTCGTGTTCAGCATTTCTCCTACAGCATCAACATCATTTGTAAAACGGCTCATAATATCTCCGACAGGATGCGCGTCAAAAAATCTGACAGGCATAGTCTGAAGCTTATCCATAAGTTCACGGCGCATTTTTCTAAGTGAACGCTGTGATACCGTAAGCATTATCCGCTGCTGCAGCCACTGAGTCAAAACGGAGATTCCGTAAATCACTGCCATAAGAGCTATTCCGCCGGCAAGTCCGGCAATCCTTCGCGACAAATCGGATTCTTCCGGATCATAATAGAGAAATTTGTTCATCACAGGGCGAAGCATATATGCCGCAGCAAGCGCAGTAACCGTGTGCAGGATAACGCAGATAAATGCGGATATAAGCAAGGCACGCTCGCCTGACAGATAGCGAAGCAGGCGCATTATCGTCCTTCCCATGTTTTTGGGTTTGCCTTTTGCACTCATAGCTGCGCCCATATTTCTTCTGTTTCCGACGTTAATTACCTTTTTACCGTCTGAAGAAGCCGCCGTGGATGCATATTTTTTTAGGAGTCTTTCTTCTCTCATACTAATAACCATGCTCCTTTCTCAACCTGCGAATTTGTACTCGAGAGTACAAATTCGCAGGTGAAAAATTTATTTTTCACCCTCTTCACAATCCTTCTGCGACCAATATATCTCGGCATATACAGGGCAGTTATCCATCAGTTCGGAATGTCTTCCGCAGCCGACAATCCGACCGTGCTCAAGAACGAGAATTTTATCGGCATCCATAACGGAATTAATTCGCTGCGCTATTACCAGCTTGGTAACGTCTTGCAGCTTTTCACGGAAAGCCCGACGAATAGCGGCGTCAGTTGCTGTATCAACAGCACTTGTAGAGTCATCGAGAATAAGTATTTTAGGTTTTTTCAGTAAAGCTCTTGCAATGCAGAGGCGTTGTTTCTGCCCGCCTGACAGATTGGCTCCGCCGTGTTCAAGCTCCGTATCGTAACCGTCTCTGAAAGATTGTATAAATCCGTCCGCCTGCGCAATTTTAGCCGCTTCCATAATTTCCTCATCACCGGCTTCTTCATTACCCCATCTGAGATTTTCCGCTACAGTGCCGGAAAACAGCGTGTTATTTTGCAGGACCACGGAAATGCTCTCCCGAAGATTATAAAGCGGCCATTCCCGCACATTTTTCCCATCAATAAGAATTTCTCCTTCATCCGCATCATAAAGTCTCGGAATCATTGAAACCAGCGTTGTTTTACCGCTTCCGGTAGAACCGATGATACCTGCGAATTCACCGGGCAGAATTTCAAAGCTTACATCATCAAGCACCTTTTCGGGATTATTCTTGAAATATCGGAAAGCTACGTTCTTAAACTCAATTTTCCCATGTTCTACTGCCGCTCCTTTATCCGTAACCATATCGTCATTCAATTCCACTTCTGCATTCAGAACAGCCGAGATACGTTTATCGGAAGCCGCCGCCCTCGTTCCCTGCAATACGATATTGGCAAGGAAATTAAGCGCATTAAGTATCTGCGTAAGATATGTAATAAACGCCGTCAGCGTACCAAGCTCCATGTCGCCGACCATAATCTGTCCTCCTGCAAACCAAACGACAAGAAGCGTCGTAACATTTATTGCCAGTGCCGAGGCAGGCTGTATAAGCATCATCATTTTAAGTGCGGCTATACTTTTTTCCACAAGCATATCATTTACGCCGGAGAATTTCTCTTTTTCATATTCTTCACGTACAAACGACTTGATAACACGGACGTTAGTCGCCGTCTCCCGCACGTTGATATTCAGCCTGTCAATCTGCTCCTGCATTTTCGTATAGCGGGGTGAAGCTATCAGAATGATTGCCGCAATTGCCGCAGCAAGAATCGGAATCACAATCAGAATAATCCATGCGAGCGATTTATTCAGGGCAAAGGACATCATAACTGCTCCAATCAGCATGACCGGACTACGAAACATACCGCGCAGCAGATTCTGTGTAAAATTCTGTATCTGTGTCACATCATTTGTAATACGGGTAATCAGAGAGCCGGGGGTAAAATCATCAATATTGGAAAAAGAAAAGCTTTGGATTTTGCAGAAAGTATCTTTACGAATGCCTCCCGCAAGCCTCGCCGACCCGCGGATTGCAAAGTTAGCGCCCAACACGCCTGTAACAAGCATTCCAAGAGCAATGAGCGCCATGAAGACACCATTTTTTATTATATAAGGAATGTCGCCGTTTGCAGCTCCTATATTAATGATATTGGCGTTAATATACGGCAATATAAATTCTCCGCTCGCTTCCATTACCATAAAAAGCGGACCAAGAATAAAACAGTACCAGTATTTTTTAACGTAGGGTATATATTTTTTCATTATCTGGCAGTCCTTTAAGAATATATCATTCTTTCACTTAAAAAAATGAGCAGTGTCAATAACCATAGTGCTGTTTTCCTCTATATTATAACATTTAAAATAATTTTCTTCTAATGGAATCCACCTTTGTTCAAAAGCTTGAAATTTTTCACCTTCACGCTCCTTAAGCCGCATTTGCTGTACTTCCTTAGAACAGGTCAGGAAAATCCTGATATCGTACTTATCCGCCAGCAAAGGATGAGCCGAATAGCTGCCTTCCACTACTGTCAGCATGCATGGCTTCATCTGTTCGCATCTTCCAATTGTTCCCGTCTGACAGTCATAAGGCCTGTATGAAATTGTCTCACCTCGGACCGCCGGCATGAGGACTTCTTTTTTAAAGCGCTCAAAATCTATGTTTCCGCCGGGGAGCTGCTCCCAGTTTTCCTCTCTCTTATCCATAGGCAGATAATAGTCATCCATGTGGAAAACATTGCATGAAAATACATTGCTTATTATTTCTGCAAGTCCGCTCTTTCCGCTGCCGCAGCGGCCGTCAATAGAAACGATTACCGGCTTTCCCGTATCTAACTGTTTTTGCAATTCCAACAACACTTTCTTATAGCTATATTCATACTGCGTAAATATTTCTGAAAACCCTTTTTTCATTTATGTAAACCTCCTGAGGTATTATCTTTGTAATCTGTTACGCTATGGCGCAGTTATTAAAAGGTAAAAACCGTACCTCTGCAGCATAATTTCTATAGTGTGAAAAATCGTCGCTCAGCAGCGACGATTCCAAGAATGCTTCGCATTCTCATTGGAATGATTTACACTGCGGCGTAATTTCCTATAAGGTGAAAAAAGCAGCATTCCTGCTGCTTGATTCATCCCCTATTGGCAATGCTGTTTATTTTGACAGCTCTGCGAGTTCTGACATTATCTCAGGAATCCGTATGCTTTGCGGACAATGCCCCGCGCAGGCGCCGCACCCGATGCAGTCAGACGGCTTACCCTCGCTGTCGATATCGTTAAGACGTCCTAACACCCACGGACCATCTGTCTTGTATCCGTTATATATTTCAAGGCATGCCGGGATATTAATCTTCTTCGGGCAGTCGTCACAGCAGTAACGGCAGGCAGTACATGGAACGCAGATCTGGTTTTTGAATGCCTCGCATGCCTGCATCAGTAATTCCGTGTCTGAGTCGGTAAGTCCCTCCGGTTCCTGAAAAGTTTTTACATTGTCGCGAATCTGCTCCATATTGGACATCCCGCTCAAGATTACCTGCACCTGCGGAAGACGTTTTACCCACCGCATCGCCCATGACGCCATACTCCAATCAGGATGCGCCGCCTTTAATATTTTTTCCGCTTCGCTTGAAAGAGTCGCAAGCCTGCCGCCGCGAACCGGCTCCATTACCATGACGGGAATATTCCTTTCCTCCAGCACCTTGTATTCCTTCGCCGCATTCCCATACTTCCAGTCAAAATAATTAAGCTGAATCTGTGCAAAATCCCATTGATGATGGTCAGCAGCTTTTGTAAGCGTCTCCACACCGGCATGGGCGGAAAAACCAAGATAGCGGATACGACCTGCCTTTTTCTGCTCCAGAAGATATTCAATGCACCCATTATTCAGATACGTCTGGCAGTGCTCGTCATTAATCCCGTGAAGCAGATAAAAATCAATATAGTCTGTCTGCAGCCGCGCAAGCTGCTCCTCAAAGACCGCCTTATAATCCGGATTGACAAACACTAAATATTTCGTAGCGAGATGATAGCTTTCCCGCGGGTATTTCTTCATCGCTTCCCCGAGAAACTTTTCCGATTCGCCGCCGTGATACACATAAGCGGTATCATAATAATTAATGCCGTTCTCCATGGCGTAGTCAATGATTTCCTGCGCCCGGACGCGGTCTATAGGCGCTCCGGCTTTATCCCCCTGCACCGGCAGCCGCATATTTCCCATGCCCAGCCCGGAAAGGGATATATCCTGAAATGGTTTATAAATCATACTGTTTTTCTCCTTATTTTATTAAAAAATTTCCGATTCTACACAAAAAGCGTACATCCCTGAAGCTTAAACTGTTCAATCTTCCTGTCTATATCTTCCACGGTGATATCAAGCTTTTCCGCCAGACATACCTTGCATAGGAATTCCCTGCTGCCACGGTTAATAAACTTCTTATGCGCACCGATTTCATTATAGGTCAGATGCTTGCCGCACTGCATGCAGTCACTCATTATAAATCAATCACCTTTCCGCGGAATACCGCACAGTCATAAGGTTCAAGCTCACAAGTAATTGCAGCGTTCTTTACAGAGCTTGCTTCTCCGCTCCATAACTCCTTCAGTTCAAGAGTCTTTCCCGTGCTATACGGCAGACCTACTTCGTCAAGATTCAGCCTTCCTACCGCTTTCTCCTCACTTAAATTGAACATTCCGATAGCAACGTCGCCATTATCAAGCTGTTTTGAGTATAAAAGAAGATCCTCTCCCGCCCATGTACCAAACAGCTTCACCGGCTGGCGGCATGCACTGTCCTGATTTATCCGTATTATTTCTTCATTGCCGAGAATCTTCTTTGTCTCTTCGTTCATGTTTCTGATATCACAGCCAATCATAAGCGGAGAGCCCAAAAACGCCCATATGGAAAAATGTGTCTTATACTGTACATCATTGCAGCCCTTAAGACCGACATTGCCTTTGCCATACATTCCAACAACCAGCATATCCATATCGTTAAAGCAGCCCACTCCGTTATATGGATGCAGTCTCTCCTGCTGTTTTGCCAGACTCTTTATGGATTCCCATGTATCAAAGATATCACCCGTTGAACGCCACGCAGATGCTCCGGTAGTCTTAATCCATTCATGAGTCTCGTCAGATCCCCACGAACATGCGCTGAAAAGGATATCCCTTCCGCAGTTCTGCAGGGCAAGACCCATGCGCTGGTATAAATACTTACCGTGAATAATCGGGCTGTGATAGCAGTAATCATATTTCAGAAAATCCACTCCCCACTCGGCAAATGTATCCGCATCAATAAATTCATGTTCAAAGCTTCCCGGATACGCTGCGCATGTCAGGTTGCCTGCACATGAATACATTCCGAATTTCAGTCCTTTTGAATGCACATAATCCGCCACAGCCTTCATGCCATTGGGAAACTTCTCAGGGTCAGCCACCAGACGTTCATTTTTATCCCTTTCCCTGAGCGACCAGCAGTCATCAATTACCAGATATTCGTAACCCTTTTCCGGCAGACCGCTTGCCACCATAGCGTCAGCAGTTTCAAAAATAAGTTTTTCGTTAATGTGTTCCCCAAAAGTATTCCACGAGTTCCACCCCATAGGCGGTGTTAATTTAACCATAATAATATCCATGCTCCTTTCTGTCACATATACTTATAGGTATTTATAAACTATTATCGCAAGTGACGAACTTAGTCAGAATAAATAAAAACGGTGCTCACCGCAAGCGAAATCACGCCTTATTTTGATTATTCTGCCTAAGTTCCGGCTATTGAAATAGAATTTTGCAAACGTCTAATACATATCTACTTCACAAACTTCCATGTTTCAATTTCATAATTTTCTCCTGAAAAAATGAAATACAGGTCATGTACGCCTTCCGCACTGTCTGAAAGCTGTGCGCTATACTCACTGAATTCTGTACCTTCCGATATATTTTCTATAGGGAAATATCCCAGCACATTACCATCCAAACCGTCAATACGAATCTGAACCACGCCGGAAGCCTGATTACCCTGCTTATTTCTTACGGTCATGCATACAGAAGAAGGTGATGTACTTCCAAAGTCTACTCCCTGTACCTTGATAAAATCACCGCTCCGGATATCTCCAGCCGCCATATTTCCACTGCCGCATTCTTTGCTGACACTGTCCGCTGCAAAGGTATTTATACCGCCCATTACGGCAAAAGATGCCGCCCTGTTTATTCCGTAAGCATCCACATACTGCAGCTGCTCCCTGCCGTTTAACGTCTGCTTAATCACTCCAATCGTACCGTCCTCCTGCATGGTAAATGAATCGATATGCGTGCAGCGGTATCCCTTTTCCACACCCATTGCCTGCTCCAGCACTCTGGTATGATAAGTTATATACCACTGTCCACGGAAATTAAACACGCAATGATGGTTATTTCCGCCCAGACCGAATGCGCTTCCCGGATTTTTTAATATCCTTTCCTTATATGTAAAAGGTCCCATTGGGCTGTCGCTTTCCATGCAGATAATCTCACCGCTGTCAAAGCCGTATTCTTCCTTTCCCGCTTCATCCACCTGAAAATTAGAGCAATAGGTATAATAATATTTGTCTCCGGATTTATGGATGCCGGAATCTTCAAAAAGATACGGAGGATTGATTCTCTGCGGCTCCCCGACAATGCTGATCATGTCGTCTCCAAGCTCAACTACTCTTGCAGTTCCCGGATCATCCGCCTTTCCTTCCGGAACGCCGCCTCCAAAATACAGATAAGCCTTTCCGTCATCATCCATCAACACCGCCGGATCAAACAGCCAAAGCACATCCGCACATTCGGGCGTCTCCCTGCTTATAAGCGGTCCGCCCAGCGGATCTTCAAAGGGTCCGGTCGGACTATCCGCCTGCAGCACTCCGATTCCTCTGCCTGAATCCGCAAAATACAGGAAAAACTTCGGTTTTCCGTCAATCTCTTTCCATGCCGCTGCCGGTGCCCATGAATTATCAGCCCATTTTGCACTTCCCTGTTTACCCGCTGCCTTAATGGAGCCATGGTCGGTAAAATTCACCATATCGTCCGTGGAAATAACATTAATCTCCTTGATTCTTCCATAGGTGTTTTCTTTTACATCACCGGTAGCCTCATGTTCATAAATATCCGCCGTCATATATATGTACACACGGTCATCATATACAAGTGCATACGGGTCTGCGCCAAAACGCTGTGTCATCAGCGGATTGGTATCATTAAGCCCTTTATAACTTTCTGTAATTTCTAATCCGTCAAAGTAATCCATATACTTCTCCTGTTCCGATTGATAATCTGTTGTCTGCCCATCATCTGACTGCATTTCAGCCGTCTGTCCATCATCTGTCTTTGAAGATGCTTCCTCCTGCATGAGCCCGGATTCTGCTTCCTGCTCATTTTGTTCATCCGGTGCATTGCTTCCACATGCGCACAACAGAACAGAGCCTATAGCTGCTATAATAAATATTTTGTTAAAAGCTGATATTTTCCTTTTCATAATTTTCCTTTCCGACATTCCGTCATGAAATAACCCTATTATAATCATAACCTCTGTCGGAAATGACTTTACCCGGATTAACCTCAAAATAAATGACTGCATTTCGTCTTAAGTCCAGTTCTACGCACAGCCTGCCATCCTCAGCTCCCATTCTGTCAGTCTGAATATAAGGTCTTGCCGACTCCTTAAGCAGTTTCTTCTGTTCTTCGCTTAAAGATGAAGGCTCTCCCATATCATGCCATACCTTAAGCGGATTGCAGGTTTCCTCATCCACAGTCTTTGTCAGAATGCAATACTCTTCATCACATGCCGGCAGGGACAGCTTCATAATCTTTGGCTCCTTCGTCTGAACTTCGGATTTATCTCCCGTATGTTTGGATATATTCCATGCCACACCCTGATAGCCGCCGTCTTTCCGCTTCATCAGCACAATGCTGTCATCCTTATATACACACTGTCCGTCACCTTCCTTAAGCTTCTTGAAAAAAGCAAATGTCCAGAAAGTAGGCTTGGGAATACAACCGCTAGCCACCAGTCCGAAACCGCCGTGAAACGGAGTAAAAGGCACTCCCGATTCTTCAAATACGTCTCCGAATGTCCAATAGGAATAAGATTCATTGACATCTCCCAGCCTTGAGAGCTGCAAAGCAATAAGTGCAGCATTCAGGTTAGTGTCATGTATAACGCCTTTAGGCGTGTATGAAGTATTGAATTCCGTAATATGAATCGGAAGCCCCTTATATTCCGAAAAGTTATCAATGATATCTCTTGAGGTCTTTAAATTAGCAAATCCGTCTTCCGGCGCTATAAGCTCTGAGTACGCATAATGCCCTATTTCCTCAGGCTGCTCAATGGTATAATGATGCCTTGTCACAAAATCAATTGCTAACTTATTATCGTGGCAGTATTCCATAAATGCACTTATCCATTTTTCATCAGTGCCTCCGCAGACCGCCGGACCTCCTACGCGAAACCGCTCGTCCACTTCTTTTACCGCATCAAATGTACGGTGAAAAAGCTTAAAGTACTCCTGCATATCCGCTTTTTCCCAGAACCCCCACAGATTAGGCTCATTCCAGACCTCAATCGGCCACCTGACCGCTTCTTCCGCACCGTATCTTTCTATCAGATGCCGAAGCAAAGCCTGTACCATATGGCACCACGCATTATAGTCCTTCGGCGGAGTTGTATTCCCTTTCCAGTAAAAAACCGTCTGTGTTCCTCTTGCCATCTTATCCGGCATAAAGCCCAACTCCAGAAAGGGTCTAAGTCCTACGCTTTGATAGCTGTCCATAACCCTGTCCAGATATGTGAAGTTGTACTCCGCCTTCTTTACTCCGTCTTCCTCATATTCCTGATAGATTGCCATATCATCACAGAACAGACCATGCCCCCTGATATGTTTAAACCCGATTTCTTCCTGCACAAGCTTAAGCTGTTCCTGATATTCCTGCGCCAGAGCCAGTCCCATGCGTCCTGTTCCGATACAGTAGTCAACGTTATTATGGAAAAAAGCCTTAGACTCTTCCGTTATCACTATCATATCTTTTTCCGCCATATTCACAAACTCCCCTCTCTTTATATCAAATCCTACCCCTTACGTTTCACCTTAAAATAAATCTGATAAGGCTCATATCCGATATCGGAAAGCTTCATGAAGCTGATGCCGGGGTCCTGATTCTCCGTCCGGTAGAACGTCCTGAACTCTCCCCACTGCCTTTCGGTATCGGCTGAAAGCTCCTCTACGGGATCCTGACCATCAAGCTTTAAGATTCTTTCCTGCTCCGTAATTCCTGCCAGTACATCCGGACCATAACGAAAAGCTCCCATATCGGAATCATCCGGCAGCGGAATAAACTTAAGTCCAATCGGGAACAGGAGTATTATTCTGTCTCCGTCATTCCATGTTCTGTCGAAAGACAAAAACTTATCCGTACAGTCTGTCTGTACCGTCAGCTCGTCGTTTATATAAGCGCTCGCCTTGCCGTTTATCCAATCCGGAATACGGAAGTTTATCGTACAATCCGTCTTCTCCTGCATATGCACGGTAAAGACATATTTCCTGAAAGCCGGTTTATTGGCGTATGTGCTCGTAATATCATTTACAGTCTGATGCACGCTGTTCTCCGAAGAATTCATCAGGCTGCCGTTCATATAATCCTGTCTCTGTATCAGTTTCATTTCATGACCGTTTACTTCAAATTCCGCCTCTGAGTCAGCATACCTAGTCACATAAAGCTCCTGTTTATCCTGATAGTAGATGCTGCGATTCCAAGCCGCATTTGCCTGAACCATGGTTCCGTGGCAGCAGAAGAAGCTGTCCATTTCACCGGCCCAGTCCTTCCTGCTTGCTGCTTTCATCGGAAGGAAATAGGTAAGCAGCCCTCTTCCCAGACTTCCTTTCCACGAAATTCCCTCCCAGTAGGTCTGCGCCATGATTCCATTTTGCATATTGTACTCTATATAGTGCATATATTCAGGATTTTTTGTATGCCTGAAAAGGAACTCCGCTAAGCGTGACATATTATAAACGGTACAATGCTCCTGATTTTTGTCTCCCAACCTTGCCTTCAGCTTTCTCATTGGCGTCCATATTTCACCCTGAGTCTGTCCTCCGGTTGCAAAGGCTCCTCTGTCTGTTACAGCACACTTCCAGTAGCACTCCACAATCTTAAGCCATTTCTCTTCTCCTGTCACTTCATAAGCTCTTGCGCATCCCAGCGCTTCCGGTATCGTAGTGTTGGCATGCATATTAGTGAGGACATCTTTTCCTTCCAGAAGAGGCTCAAACAATCTTCCCCTGTAATATTTCTCCAACAACTGACTGTATTTCTCATTGCCGGTAATATCTAGCAAATCCGCCCACACTTCCAACATACCGCCGGTTTCTACATCCAGAATATTATCGAATTCCTCTCTGGTATACTCTTTACTCCATCTGCTGAACCAATCCGCCAGCTTATCAGCTATATTCAGCGCTTTATCCAGCTTCATGTAACGGTATACATCTATAAGTCCCATAAACAGCTTATGAATCGTATACTGAGGCGCCCAGATGCTCTTTCCCTGACCAATCCAATACAGATATTTCTCAGGGATCGGGCACGCCCATTCTCCGCCATTATCCTGCTGACACAGGGATAACTCATCCAGAATAGTTTCTGTCTTGGCTTTTAATTCCCTGTCTTCCGTTTCGTAATAGCGAATTGCCGCCGCTGAGAGCCAATGCCCCAAAAAATGCCCTCTGAGCTGGCAGGAGGGATCTTCCCAGCCGCCCATGGCGTTGGGATCCATTCCTCTTCCGGAATATCTCCCCGCCTCCAGAAGATAATTTCTAAGCAGATATTTGTTATCCAGCTTCATCAGATATTCCCTGTTGGCATTTTCCCTGCGAAGCAGTTCTCCTTCATACAATTTTACAGACTTGCCCGATATTTCGCTCAGCATTTATGTTCTCCTTTTCGCTTTGACATTATTATTTCATCTTAACATTTTTGTTTTCATCTTAACATTTTTGTTTTCATCTTAACATTTTTGTTTTCATCTTAACATTTTTGATTTTTCTTAGAAATTTTACTTTCCTTTTTTACTCTTCCACAATCCAAATCCGGCTGCTCCTGCTGCCAGTACCGCAACTACAATCAGTATAACCTTGCCCATTCCTGTCGTCTCAGCCGCGTTTTCTTCATTCCCTGATGCTGCTGCTCCTTCATTGTCTCCCGATTCTTCCGTTGACTCAGAAATATTACCGGCTTCATCAGAGACTGCAGAACCATCTTCTGCTCCCTCCATAGCAGCGCCATCTTCATTGATGACCACGGAAATATCATCCACATAAAAGTCCGCTTTACCGTCTGTCTCTATATAGATAAATGCTGCCGGTGCATCCTCCGGAATTGTATAATTGACGGAAAGCTCGGTCCAGTCTTCTGCCGCATCCGCTTCGAGCAGCTGCGTGTCTGAACTTGTCTCCAGACCCATACGGATTTTTTTATCCTCCGTCAGACAAAAGGCGGTAATCGTTACATTCTTACCGATATAACCGGAAACATCAAGCTTCATGCTTGCGTCCTGTTCATTCCTCGATACCTTCAAGGAATATCCAATTGTTGCCCCCTCTGTATGGTTAATCTTAGCTGCAAGTACAAGCGTAGCCTGATGCCCTGTTCCGCGTCCTAAGATACCGACGTCTCTTGGCACTACTGTCTTCGTCGTTCCTGCCTCGGAATAAGGCTCGAAGGTAATCAGCATATCCTTTATCTCACCTAATGTATCCTGCACAGTCATGTTAAATTCTTCGCCCTTTGCCGCCATGACAATTGCATCAAATGCAGGCTTTTTCTCCAGATTTCCATAGAACAAAAGCGGATTGGCATCCCTACGCCATGAAGCGTCATCCGTCAGTCCCCACACTGTAACGGAGGTAAGCTTGGCGCCGGATTTCCTATTTCCTTCCCCTTGTCATTCTAGTGATCGATTGCCTCACACGCTGCTCCGAACTTAAAATAATCGCCGTACAGCTCATCCAGATGCTCGTATGATGTTATATCAATTTCCGATGCCTCTGTCATCATACTTCCTCCCAATAAAATATTGCCTGCCATAATCGACGCAAGCATGACAGGGCACGCCCGCTTCCAAAATTTCCTGCCTTTTCGCAGCATTTTCTTTTTCCTCCTGATTAAATATACATTTATTTTCGAGTTCGCGAAACGAATCTCGCAATTGAGCGAAGCTCAATTTTTGAACAAAGCTCAATTTTGAACAAAGCTCAATTTTGAACAAAGCTCAATTTT